>NZ_SAXY01000035.1 GCF_008016535.1 Brachyspira pilosicoli | reverse complement strand
AATTAAAAGAATATACACATTTTTATAACAATCAAAGATTGATTTCTTCGTTAGGTTATATTACAATCAAAGAAAGAATCAAAAATATTATAGCAAGTAAAAGTACAATATCTATGGCTCCATGACATAAAAAAAGAAAAAAATTTTAATAAAGCACTATTATCACTTACTATAGATAAAAAAAACATTAAGTGAAAAAGAATATAATCTAAAATATGGAGAATTAAATTGATTGATAAAGATTTAATTATAAATAAAGAAGATTATTTAAAAAAAGAAGTTATAAGTGTATTAAGAGAAAAATTAAATTCTATTAATAATGATAATATTGATAGTTCTATATTAGAAATAGATAAAATATTAAAAGAATTTAATATTTTAAATGAAAGCAATATTAATATTGAAGAAAATATACTGAACAATGATAGCATTGAACATCTTATACATTTAATAAAAAATACCAAGAGCTATAATTTAGAAAATACTTCATTTATAGCTTTAAAAGACTTCTTAAAAAATTCACTAATTACTATAGGAGCGGAAAGTTCTGCTGGAAAAACCTCCTTTGCAAGCCAGCTTGCTTTAGAAATATTAAAAAATAATGATGATAGTATACTAACATTTTATTCCTTAGATGATAGTAAAATTTTTCTTATAAAAAAAATGATATTACAATTAATAAATAATAATAATGAAAGTGATTTTATCAAATTAGTCAATAAAAATAAAAATGATTTAAATGTATTATTAAGCGGAAGAATTGCTATATTCGAAAAATTAAATATATATAATATATATTCTGAATTATTAAAAATAAAAAAGAATGCTATTGATAAATTAAAGATAAAAGAACCTAGAATAATAGTTATTATAGATTATTTACAAATAATAGATCATGATAGTAAAAATTTAAGAGAGGGATTAAATAAAATCTGTTCATATTTAAAATATATACAAAAAGAATTTAATTGTATGATGATACTTTTAAGTCAATTCAACAGATCAAAAGAAGCAAACATTAATACTTTAATAAGATATAGGGAAACTAGTGAAATAGAAAATATTTCTGATTTATGTATTAATTTAGAGAGTATAGAAAATCAAGATAATTATAATACAAAATTATATATTGTTAAAAATAAATCAGGAGAAAAAAATAAAGTATTTACTAGTTTTAGGAATATTTATACATTTAGTAAATTTGAAGAACATAACAATATCATATCAACTCCAAATAAAATATATATAAGTAATAACGATAAATATGAAGAATATAATACAGAAAATATTGATGATCTTATATTTTAATAAATTCTAATGGTATTACTTTATTACAATATTATATTACAATTATATATACTTATTATAATAAAGTATTATAATAGTATTACTTTATTATAATATATTTTAATTGATAATTTCAAATTTTGGAATATTTGTTTTTTCTCTATGTAATGATACTACAATGGAATCGCTTTTTATTTTTAAAGCATAAGGTAAAATATTAATTTTATCTATTAAACCATCAGAAGCCATTTGATTAAATAATTCTAATCCTTTTTTGATAAAATTATAAGCTTTAGATTTATCTTTTAGAAAAATATGATCTCCTTTTACTTGAGTATTTTGTCTAAAACATTTTTTTATAATATCTTTAAAATCATACTCTATTTCAGCACTTTTTCCATTATCATGAAGACTTAAATACAGAAATAATTGTCTATAATTAATAGACTTGCCAAAATTTCCATATTTTGTAAATTTAGGATCATTCTTATATTTATTAATACTATGAACTATTTTAGCCTGTAACTGAGAAGGTATTCTTATGTATCCTTCTGTTCCTCTTGCTCCTAATAAACAATTCCAAATAGGTTTTAAGAATTCTATAGCATAATAATAAACTTCTCCATTAATATTTTTTAAATTCTCTATTTTATTATTGATATCTTTATTTATAATACTAAATCTTATAGCATCTGTATGTATTGAATGCGTAGCATTTAGAGGATACACTTTAGGTTTTACAGGCATTCCATATTTATCTAACTTATTAAGAGTACGGTAAATATCTACCTCCAATATCTTTCTCTGTTCTTGAAATTCTCCTAAAGCAACATTAAAAAAACTATTTTTATATATTAAATAATGTGTTTCTAAATTATTATTTTTTCTATGTATATATTTATCATCTTTATAAAAAGTACACATATAATTAATAAAATCTATTACATAAGGATAAGCACCATTTAAATTAAAATACTCATCTTTTAATATTCCAAGTTTTTTTTCTATTTCTTTTTTTTGTGATTGAGAAATATCATATTTTGTTAAAGTTTCTGCTTTTGCTATTAATCTTGGAACATTGATTGGTTTATTAATAAATTTATTTTTTGATATACTTTTAGCCATAATACAATACCTTTGATATTAATCATATCAAAAAAATGTTTAGGAGCCACAGATATTGCACGTTTTTTTAGTTTAAAAAAAGCAGGTATTCCTTATAATATAAATAGCTCAAATTTAAAGGAATACCTATAAAAGAATATACTTCAAATTAGCAAAAATATAGTATTAATTATTAACAGAGTAAAAAATAAAAAAAGCACAAGATTTAATATTAGAAATTATTATTAAATGACTTTTAGACATTCGTACAGTAAAAAAATTCTGATAATACTATTGATTTTATAAAAAGTCTAATAGAATAGAATTTATTTATCATAAACATTTATTTGATACAGAACATTTATTGGATATATTTTGTAAGAAAAATCATATTAAAAGAGTTTATAATCCAGTCGCTTCTCCTTAGTATAATAGAATAGTTGAGAATACACAAACATAAGAGCAAAAAGAACTTTATGATTTTTGAACTAAAGAATTAACTTTAGAAAAAGCAAATAAAAAGCTACAAAAATAATAATCATTTTTGGAATTATAAAAGAATACATTCTGCTTTAAATTATGATATGTCTTTTGTTTACTTTGAGAAATTAAAGAATATCTAAATGCAATATGTTTCGCTTCACTACATAACAAATTATTTACTCTAATTAACGAAATTTCAATAAAATTGACAAAGCATATAATACTGTTATAATTATAAAATAATGCCAACCTAGCCCAGTTGGTAGAGCAACGCATTCGTAATGCGTGGGTCGTGGGTTCGATCCCCATGGTTGGCTTTTTAATTTGTAAAATATTTTTAATAATTAATGCACCAATAATAAAAATATAACTGCAAAACATAATATGAAAGAATTTGAACTTATAGAAAAAATAAAACAACTATCAAATAACTTTAATAAAACTTCAAACATCAATATAGGTGATGATTGTGCTGTGTTAAAAAATATTAGCGATAAAAAAGATATTCTTGTAACAACAGATATATTAGTTGAAAATATACATTTTAGTCTTAAATATTATTCTTTTTATGATGTTGGCTATAAATCTGCACAAGTTAATATTAGCGATATTATATGTAAGGGGGCTTTTCCTAAGAGTGTGTTTGTATCATTGTCTATACCAAAAAATATTACAGAAGAAAATATTTTACAATGGTATGACGGTTTTTTAGAAGCATGCAAACCATTTAATATTGAAATTGCAGGAGGGGATACCACTAGTTCAAATAATGATTTTTTTATATCTATAACATTAATCGGAGAAATAGAAAAAAATAAAGCAATACTTAGAAGCACAGCAAAAGATAATGATAATATTTATGTTTTAGGAATTGTTGGCGAAAGTGACTTAGGATTAAAAAAACTATTATCTGACAATTATAGCTATGATGATGAAAGTGTAAAAACTCATTTAAGACCAAAACTTTTTTTTAATGAGTGGCAAGAAATAATAAAAAAATACAAAATAAACTCTTCTATAGATATTAGCGATGGGCTCTTACAAGATTTATCTCATATAGCAGAGAAGTCTAATTTGTATGCTAAAGTATTTGAAGAATCTAATTGGCAAAAGGTTAATAGATTTTTTAATAATAATAACAAAGAAGTATTAACATCAATACTCACTGGCGGAGAGGATTATGCCGTGTTATTTACAACTGATGACAATATAGAAGAAAAAGATAATCTTATCAAAATAGGAAAAATAACATCATTAAATCAAGAAAATAGAGTTTTGTTTATAGATAAAAATAACAAAGAAGTAAATTTTAAATATAAAGGATACAATCATATTTAAAATTTACTATTAGCAATTTTATCTAAAGCATATTTTTTGTATTTTTCCCTAAGAGTTATAGAAGGTATCCACCAAGCAATAGAAAATACTTTTTTCTTTATAGATTCTATCTTGTCTATATAAACATTATAATCATCATAAGTTTTCATTATATAAACATTATAAGAATAGAATGCATATTTTTTTCTATCTATTTCAACATCAAGTTCTTTCATTAAGTTATGACAAAGTTTATAAAACTCATTTTTATTGTCTGCTTTATAATTATTAAAAGTATGAAGCAAAGAAAAGAAATTATAATAATTACAATCTATAAGTAATTCCTTCTTATTTTCTTTATAATAATTAAAAACATTTTCAAAAACCTCTAATATTGCTAAAGGCATATTTTTAGTATAAGAAACATTACCTGCTAAAGAAGTACTTCTTTGTAAATAATAATATTTAGCATTATTATTATAATACATTTTTGGATTATAAACTAAAAACCTATAAAACATATCCACATCTTCAGCTAATCTATATTTAGAATATAGTAATTTATGTTTTATTAAAAAATTTTTCTTATACAATTTATTCCAAGCAACAACCAAAGGATATTCAGGCGTATTTTCTTTTTCTGAAGTATTAACATTAAAATTACTAATGCCTTCAATATAAGAGTTTTTAAATTTCTTCTTCCATATGTTTAATCTATTATGATAATAATGCTTTATATTGTTAGCAGCTTCATTAAATGTATATATATTATTTGTAAAAACTATATCAGCATCATTTTTTAAAGCAGTATTATATAACTCTTCAATAAAGTTTTCAGACACAAAATCATCAGAATCTATAAATGAAACATAATCTGCCCTGCTCTCTAATAAACCGCTATTTCTTGAGAAACCTAATCCCTGATTTTCTTTATGATTAATAATCTTTATTCTGCTATCTTTATTTATATATTCTTTGATAATACTTTCAGAGTTATCAGTAGAACAATCATTCACACAGATTATCTCTATATCTTTTAAAGTTTGATTGACAACACTATCCAAACATTTTTTTAAATATTTCTCAACATTATAAATTGGTAAAACAACAGAAACTTTCGGCATTATAAATATCTCCTATTATTGATAATTAGCATATATATCTACTATTTTTAGTAAAACCTCAGTCATCTTCTCTAAAGATTGAACAGGAATATATTCAAATCTGCTATGGAAATTCTCACCCCCTGCAGATAAATTAGGACAAGGCAAATTTCTAAATGATAGCCTAGCCCCATCAGTGCCTCCCCTAATAGGAACTATTCTTTCTTTTACACCGCATTCATTAAAAGCCTTCTTAGCATTCTCTATTAAATGCATATGAGGAAGTATTTTTTCTTTCATATTGTAGTAGCTGTCTTTAATCTCAATTTCAAATGTGTTTTCACCATATTTTTTATTCAAAAACTCGCAAATATTTTTTATAAACTCTTTTTTATTTTCAAACTTTTCTCTGTTATGATCTCTTATTATATACTCAAGTTTGGCATTTTCTTCATTTCCTTCTATAGATGATAAATGATAAAACCCTTCATAATTTTCTGTATATTCAGGCTTTTCATTTTGAGGAAGCATATTGTTAAACTCAATAGCAAGAAGCAAAGCATTTTTCATTTTATTTTTAGCATAACCAGGATGAACATTGACTCCATTAATAATTACATTACAAGAAGCAGCATTAAAGTTCTCGTATTCTATTTCTCCTAATTCTCCTCCGTCTACAGTGTAAGCAAAATCAGCTCCAAACCCTTCTACATTAAAATACTCTATTCCAGAACCTATTTCCTCATCTGGAGTAAATGCTATTTTTATTTCACCATGTTCTATACTTTTATCTTTCATTATAGTTTCAGCCATAGTCATAATTTCAGCAATACCTGCCTTGTCATCAGCACCCAAAAGAGTTGTACCGTCTGTTACTATTAAATCATAACCTATATATTTATTTAAATTATTAAAATCTTTAGCACTAAATATTATGTCTTTTTCTTTATTTAAAACTATGTCTTTTCCATCATAATCTTTTATTATATTAGCCTTTATATCTTTTCCGCTAACATCTTCAACAGTATCTAAATGAGCAATAAAACCTATTTTTGGTTTGTTTTCTTTTCCTTTAGTTGCGGGAATTGTAGCATATACAAAAGACTTCTCATCAATATAAGAATTATCAACCCCTAAATCTTTTAATTCTTTTAATAAATATTCAGCAAACACCCTTTGCCCCATAGAACTTGGAGTTTTATTATTATTAGCAGATGATGATGAAGTGTCAAAAGTAGTGTATTTTATAAATCTTTCATGAGCTTTCATAATATTATCCTAAAAATTAATATTTATATATTATCAGAAAAGAATAAATATTCAATATATTGTTTAATTGATATTTTAATTTGTTTATGTTATACTTTTTAAAAATAAATGAATATATTGATAATTTAATAAATATGTATGCAACACAACACAACACAACACAACACAACACAACACTAATTAAAATACTATTTATAATTATTATTTATTCATCAATAAGCCTAAATGCACAAACAACAAATACCAACTCCGCTAAATACGGGGTTTTAAGTGCATCATTAGAATTAACAGCATACGGCAGAATGAGCGATTTAATAGAGCAAACAGGAAACGAAGATACATTAGGTGTACTTCTTTATGGAGATTTGCATTATATAAAAGAATATAAATATGCATCTATTGAAGCAAATATCAACGCAAGATTTTATGAGCCATTATCTCATAAAGCAAGGTTTTATAAAGATATGTCGCCTCCTGTTTTCGATTTTTCTAAAATGAATCTATTTGTAAATTTTAAATATATAGGCATAAGAGCTGGAGTATTAGAGCCATACACAAAAAATATACCTATGACATCATATTTCCCTACACTATTTTACTTTAACACAGTAAGCAGCAACAAAGCAACTGTATTATCAGGGCCAAGAGATATGCCTATAGGCTATGAAACACAGCTTATACCAAGATACGATACAGGGCTTATGATAGAGTCATCATTTTACGGGGTGTTTATTGGAGTTGGTATGGTTAATGGAGAGATGGGGCTTGATGCTAATTCTTCTAAAGGGTTAATGGCTAAAATATCATACAGTAATGACTATATAAATACTGGAGTGGCTGGAATAGTGACAGAATTAGGCTCTATACCTATAAAAGAATGGGGAGATAGTGTTAATGCTTTTTTCTATTTTAGAAATGGAATAGATGGAAGATTTACTGTTGGTATAGAAGGCTTTTGGTTTAGACATGGAATAAGAAGATATAATGAATATTTTCCGGGAGAAAATAATACAAATAAACATCACTATAATGAAGGGTATTATACTGATTTTTCTGTGCAGACATTTAATGGAAATAAACCTTATTATGCTATGAGCGGTTTTCTTTTCTTTGAGGCGAGAAGATTATGGATTATAGATATTACAGCACATGTTGGAGTATATGATAATAATATTTATTCAAACAGTGAAGATATTTTTCAGCCTAAATATAGAGCATTTTTAAAACTCACTTTTAATGTTACAGAAGATTTTAAAATTATGATTTCAGATACATTTACTTACGATCCTGTGTATAAAAATAATTATCAATACTATGAGCTTGAAGATAGATATCAAGTAGGTGTAATATCTTATGAGGCAAAAGATGGCGGGCATTATACTGTAGACAATGATTTTTATATAGGTTTGAGTTTTAAGTTTGGAGGAGTTTGGGGTAAATAAATATAATTAAGAAACAAAATTATCAATTTCTTTTAAAATATTTTCTCTTAAGATGTTTCTTTTTATTTTTATTTCTTTTAAAATATCCAATGCAAGAGAAGCATCTTTGAGAGATTTTCTTATCTGCCAAAAACCGCTGTCCCAAAGAGATATTTTGAATTTATCAACATTAACTTTTTCTACATTACTATAAAAATACTTATAAAGCTCTTTTGAAATATTAATTAAATCTTTAGCTTCTTTTGTGAAAGAAATATTTTTTAAATAATCACATACAAACCTACTTTCCCCATCATAACTAAAAAAGCTATTATTACAATAAACTTCTTTATAATCAAAAGGATAAAATTGATTAATTATTTTGTAATATTTATTATTATAAAAAACATTATCCATAGCAGATGTTTGATTAGAAGTAGAAAACAAACTCCACACTATAGAGTCATTTTTAAAATTATCAGAAAAACTTTTTTTTGGAATGATAAACTGCTCACTTCCATTAAGCCAATTAACTTTTATACTCCTTCTAACAGCATGTATAATCATAGCTTTTTCAAAATTTTCTTTTGTGATAGAAAGAGAACCTGCAGAAGCCTGAGGAGCAGAAAATATTGCTGTGAGATTTTGTTTTTGTAAATCACTTCCGCAGCTCATAAGAGAGCCTATAAAACCATCGCATATTTTGTTTCTTATATCTTTTCCATTTTTTTTTACAACTATAGCAGATGATAAAGGTACAAATGATGATGTTGTTCTTATTCTTTTTATCCATTTATTTAATAACTCTTCTCTTGAAACCACACTATAATTTTTTTTAATAGTCAAATTTCCATTATCATCAAGTATATCTAATACTATATTTTCTTTTTTTATATTAAACAATTTTGAAACTTTCCATATAATAAAACTCACAGGAAAAGGAGTTGTTTTTGAAGTGTTGTCAAAATTAGAAGAAGAAAATATAAAACCATTCATAAACTTATAATTACAAACATTGTTTCTAAACTTTTCATTGTTGTTTGATTTTATATAATTTGTCTTAGAAAATATTGCTAAATAAACTTCTCTCTCTAAAAACTCTCTGTATATTCTAAACATAAACTGTGCATAAAGCTCTCTTGAAGATTCTCCTAATTTCTCAGAGTGCATAATATCTCTTATTTTGCTAATGCTAACATTTTTTTTGCTTTTTGAATTTGTACCTGCAACTTGACTTGTAGCATATGGAGGATTTATAAATATTAGCCATTTTAAGTTTTTATTATTTAAATCTTTTATTAATTTCTTTGGAAGCTTTTGATAATTAAAAATATTTTCAGAAACAATTATATCATCATTCAAATAATCATATTGAAACAAACAAGCTCCTCTAAACTTTTCCTTACAATAATCAATATCTTTTTCATCTATTGTAGACATATACAAATATTTATATAACTCTTTATCTAAATAACATTCTAAATTACCTATACCGCATGCCATATCCCATATTCTGTAATTACCGCTTTTTAATTCATCTATAGAAATAACATCATTAATATACTCTAAAGATTTTTTGGCAAATATCAAAGGCGTATAAAACTCACCTAAATATCTTTTTTTGGAATTATATTCATTCATATTATAATATCTGTGTAAATTGTGTTTCTTTAGATTTTTTATTATCTATCTCAATTATCTCTTTTTCATCATTATCATAAGAAACCGTTATAGACAAAGTTTTACTATCTTCTTTAGAGAAATACCCCATTATGTTTGCAGATTTTAATACTGCTTCTTTTATATTCTCAACTTCACCATAAAGCTCTAAATAACCAAAAGGTCCTTTATTATAATTTGGTCTAAATGTAATGGCGTTTTTTCTCTCTCTCTTTTCTAATGCATCATTTTCATTTTCATTTCTGCCGAGTATGAGTTTTGCATTATTATCAATTCTTATATGCCTTCCTATAGCCAAATACTGCATAAGCTCCATATTAACAATATCTCTTCCATTATGAGAAACCAACTCCTCGTATCTTCTTCCATAACTTTTATCAACTATAGAACAGCAGCCGCCAGAAGGAATAGGATAATCATCTATACCAAACTCTTTGGCAAGCTCCATCTGAACCTGCCTGCTTCGTCCATATATATCATAAAGATTTTCTCTGTTTATAAGCCCCTCACTTTCCGCTATTGTGATTGGAAGGAGTTTTGCAGATAATGGTCTTAAAAGTTTTCCATCAAGTCCGCTTTCTCTTATGGAATTAATTAGGTCTTGAGATTTTTGACTCATAGGTCTTTGACCTTTAACCTCTCCAGTAGCAATAAAATCAAATCCCTCTTCTTCCATTATTTTTTTAGCAGTTTTAAGCATAAGTATATGGCAGTCCAAACAAGGGTTAATAGAACTTCCATAACCATATTTTGGATTTAAAAACATATCGATATATTTATCTTTCAAAGAAACAAATCTTATTGGAATATTAAGAAAATCAGCAGCCTTTTTAGCAGGGTCATCATAATATATATTCATAAGCTCATTTTTAATTACAGGATATTCAAGCCCAGTAACAAATCTTATAGCAATAACATCGATATTTTCTCTTTTTAATATAGCCCCCACAAGCATACTGTCAAGCCCGCCGGAAAGAAGTAAAATAGCCTTAGCTTTTTTCATTTATACTTACCTTTATTTTAATAATTTTTTTGAGTATATATTTATTTTATAATTTATTCAATAATAATTTGTTTTGTTTAATATATATTAAAAATCTGTAAAAAGTTATATTTTTTAATTTCAAATATTTGCAGAGCTTTGCCCCGTACTCCATTTCTTTTACGACCGAAGGAAATGCTCTTGTGGCGTGACACAAAGAAGCAAAAAGACTGCATTTTTATAAAATATATCTAAAAATATATGGTATTATTTTATATATTTCCTATATATAAAAGTTAAATATTTGCACTTTTTGGTTCTTTTGACGAAGTCCGCACCGCGAGCTGCGGGAAAAAGAACAATAAAATTTTTATTTTTTATATTTGTAGTGGCTTTGCCCCCAAGTTCTTTTATTGGTATAAAAGAATCAAAAGAACTGCATTTTTATGAAGTATGGCTAAAGATATATAGTTTTATTGTACATTTTATATATACTATAAAGCTAAAGTATTTGCACTTTCATGAAGCGTACCCGAAGGGCTAAAACTTTGACGAAGTCCGCACAGCGAAGGCGGGAAAAAGTTGAATAAAAAATTCTGTAAAAAATATTTTTTTAAATTTTTTATTTGCGGGGACTAGCCCCACCCCCCCCCAGTTCTTTTGTTGGCACAAAGAACCAAAAAGACTGCATTCTTTATAAATTAAAGCTTTATAATATACTATATTATAAATATAATATAGTATATTTAATAAAAATTAAAAATTTTCAGTATATATAATTTTAAAATATTTTGACAATTTGGCTTTATTCAAGTATATTATTTTTAGTAATTTTTTAGGATAATTGTATGCATAAAATTAACGGTGTTCTATATAAACAAAATTGTTCATTAAAAAAATATAATACTTTTAGAGTAAATGCTAAAGCACTTCATTTTTATATGCCTGAAACTATTAATGGTTTTATAGATTTAATTAAATATTTAAATGATGCTGATAAAAGATATATTATTTTAGGCGGCGGGAGCAATGTGCTTTTTTTGGATAAAGTAATAGAAGTTCCTATAATACACACTGTTTTTTTTACAAGAATAGAGCAGACTAGCAATAATATTTTAGCTTATTCTGGGGCTAAAGTTATGGATGTTGTAAAGTATGCTTATAGAAATAGTTTTACAGGTTTAGAGTTTTTGTATGGTCTTCCAGGAAGTATTGGAGGGGCTGCTTATATGAATGCTCGATGTTATGAACATTCTATATCGGAGTTTGTAGATAGTGTCGGCATTATAGATGACAATATTGAATATATGCATATAAAGGCAGATGAATGTAATTATGGTTATAAAAAAAGCATATTCCAAGATAAGAAATATATTATAATAGATGTAAGGCTAAAATTAAATAAAGGCTTAAAAAAAATAATTAAAAAAGATATGAATAAATATATAAGAGACAGAAAAAACAAAAATCAATATAAATATCCATCTGCAGGAAGCACTTTTTTGAATGATTATGAAACTAATATGATAGCGGGTAAAGTAATAGATTCACTTAATATGAGGAACACTAGGGTAGGGGGGGCTATCGTTTCACCTTATCATGCTAATTTTATTGTTAATTATAATAATGCTACGGGAAGAGATATTTTTGAATTAATGAAAAAGGTAAGAGAAGAAGTTTACACTAAAACAGGTATAAAGTTAAATGCTGAAGTACGTATTATAGGAAATGATGAAAATGAAGTTTTTTGATAAAAATTTTAATAGTTATAATGAAAAGCATTTGTATTATATAGATAGTGCTATAGAAAAAGCTAAGGCACTTTATGATAGCTGTATATGCTGTGGACATTTATGTAAAACAGACAGAAATAATAATAAAATAGGAAGATGTAAGATTTTTGAAGATACTAGTCATATAAAAGTAGCTTCTCATACTTTGCATTTTGGTGAAGAGCCTATGCTTGTTGGGAACACTGGAAGCGGAACAGTATTTTTTTCTAATTGCAATTTATCTTGTGTGTTTTGTCAGAATTATCAAATAAGCTCCGAAGGCATTGGGGAAGTTATAGATTTAGATAAACTATCCTCTTATTTTTTAGATTTAGAGAGAGAGGGTGCTAACAATATTAATCTTGTAAGTGCTACGCATGTAATTTACCCTGTATTAAAGGCTTTAAAAATTGCATTGCTTAATGGATTAAACTTGCCTATAGTTTATAATACAAATGGTTATGATACTAATGAATTATTAGATTGCTTAAATGCTATAGTTGATATTTATTTGCCAGATTTAAAATATTTTAATAATGATAATGCTATAAAATATTCTAGAGCTGAGAATTATTTTGATGTTGTAATTAATGCTATAACTATAATGAAAAATCAGGTAGGGGATTTGATTTTAGATGAAAATGATATTGCCAAAAGCGGCATAATAATAAGGCATTTAGTTTTGCCAAACAATGAATCTGATTCTTATGATATATTAATAGAATTAAAAGAGAGGGGTTTTTTAAATAGTTATATTTCTTTAATGTCTCAGTATAGCCCTGAGTTTACGGCAAAAGATTATGATAATATTAACAGAAAACTATATGTTAAAGAATATAATGAAGTATTAAACTTTGCATTAGATTTAGGTTTTGAAAATATACTAGGTCAAGAGATTGAAAGCAGCGAGAATTATTTACCAGATTTTAGAAAAGATAAGCCATTTGAATAAAAACAAATAAATAAAAAATGGAGCGGGCGAACGGAATCGAACCGTCATCTTTAGATTGGAAGTCTAAGGTAATAACCATTATACGACGCCCGCGATTAAAGTTTATTTATTATAACATACAGCTAAAAAAAAGCAAGTCTTTTATATTATTTTGATAATATTTTATTGATAATTTTACCAATTCATTATAATATGGTTTTACTGTTTAAGAATAATTTTAAATAACTGGGGTGAATATGAAAAAGGTAATATTAGTTCTATCATTTATTTTAACTACAGTAGTTGCTTGTTCTAGTACACCTAAGGCGACTACTCCAGAAAACACATCTGGTTTTAATACTCAATTAAATCTTCCAGATGGTGTTAGGGTGAGAGAAACTCCTAGAGGAAAGGTATTAGAGCTTTATGATCCTAAAGCTAAAAGTGATGTAGGTAAGCAGATAGGAATTTATGAAGTAAAATTCCAATTCGATAAAGCTGTAGAAATAGGAGAGTATAAACAAGCTTATAATTTGGTTTATACTATATTAAACAATAATTCTGAAATAAGAATTATGGTAGAAGGTAATTCTAGTAAAGAAGGTAAAGCTCCTTACAACTACAATTTGTCTGTAAGAAGATCTGATACTAGTTATAATTATTTAATAAAATTAGGCACTAAAAATAACAGACTTCTTAAAAATGCTTTTGGTGAGGGTCTTCCAGAATATCCTACTTTAGAAGCTAATAGAAGAACTGAATTTATAGTAATAATGAATGAAGCAGATTTAAAAAAGTATAATGACTTTGCAAAAACTGTCGATATTAATAAAGAAAATTAACATCTAAGGTTTTGGTAAAGATTATGAAAAAATTATTATTTATTTTTGCTTTATTTATTTTTATAATATCTTGCGGTACTACTCCAGAAATGGCGCCTGTTGAAAATGCAGAACCTGTTGCTTTAGCTGTAGAAGAAGAGCCGCAGCCTGTTGCTAATACTAATGAACTTTATTTGCCTCAGGGTACTTCTATAAGAGAGACTCAAAGAGGAAGAGTGCTTGAAACTAATCCAAAAATAATATTTGGATTTGCTAAGACTGCTATGCCTGCAAATGCTAATGCTGTTTTTGCTAAGATAATAGAGTTTTTAGATAAAAACCCTAATGTTAGATTGGTAATAGAAGGACATACTAGCAATAAAGGAATAGCTTATCCTTATAATTATAATTTATCTGTTAATAGGGTAAGAATTGCTAGGAATTATTTGGTTAATAATGGGGTTAATGCTGATAGATTAATTGAAAAACCGCTCGGCGAAGCATTACCAGAGTCTAATATTCAAGCTAATCTTAGAAGATATGAATTTGTAATTATTGAAAATCAAGCAGATTTGGATAAATATAATAGTTTTGTATCTACTCTTAATGTGAGAAAGGAAACTGTATATACTGGAAATTAATTGATTTTTATGTATATTAATAGAAATTTAACCTCCTTCTTTCTGTAACAAGAAATGAGGAGGTTTTTTAAATTAAAGGTATTATGTTGTATGAAACAATTTGTTATTTTATTTTTATTAATTATTTCTTTTAATTTAATTGCACAAGACACAAATCAAACTTCATCGTCACCTACTAATGAAGCTGCTTCATCAGGCTATGTTGTAAACGAGGAATTAATCAACACTTTCAAATATGGCACTACTTCTCAGAAAATATCTGCTATTTCAAGAATAAAAAAGACTAAAAATGAAAATGATATATCTGCCATGGTGGAATATTATCCTAATGAAAAAAATAACAAAATAAAAATAGAGATAATAAACTTTTTTAAACAAAATGTTAATGATAAAGGAAAGACTATAATAGATTATGCTATAGTAGATGAAGATGATAGTGTAAGAAAAGAGGCTTATTATTTATGTTCTATTTATCCTGATATAAAATATGAGGCAAATATTATGTCTTCTATTAGTAATGAATCTGGACTTATATTAGACAGTATGATAAATGCTTTAGGAGCTATTAAATCTACTTTAGCATCAGATTATTTGGCAGAAAAATATACTAATGATGTTATTGGCTCAAGTACAAAGATAGAGATATTAAGATATTTTTCTGAAACTAAAGATAGTAAGGGTGAAGTTATTTGTAGAAATGTTGCACAAAATACAGGGGAGCCTGCTTTAGTTAGATATATGGGAATAGTTGCTTTGGGTGCTTATCCTAGTGCTGAAAATTATGAGATATTACAAAAAATCTTAAAAGAGGATTTGCCTGAAGTTACTGCGAGAGTTATTTATATACTTCCAGAGTATAGTGCTTATGGGGACATTAAAACAGATATTGTTGAGGCTTGTAAAAATGATAGTGAATCAGTGAGAATATATGCTATTAAAGCTTTAAATGATTATAAGACAGAGGCAGAGATTCAGGAACTATTACTTTATAGGCTTCAAAATGATAATTCTGAAAATATTACTCTTGAGGTATTAAATCTTTATAATGATTCTATGCCTACAGGAGAGATGTTTGATGCCATTAAAAAATTAGCAGACTCTTCTGCAAACAAGAAAATTAAAGACAAAGCAAAATCGATAGTAGAAGGTTCTAATAATACAACAACAAAGGCAACTACAGCTACTGCTTACTAACGGTTATGATTTTAAAAGAGATTGTTAAAGAGTTAGAGATTATTTTATCGGATATTGCATTTTCTGGTATAGATAATATTGACAGTTCATTTGTAGGAAAAATAGAGCTTCTTGAAAAAAAAGCTATGGAAAATAAAATAACTAATCTTAGTAATTTATTAGATGATTTTGTAAGCTCAATTAAAGATTATAAATTAGAAGATTCAAGAGAGAATTTACAAAGAGTTTTTATAAATGTTTCAAAATTAGATTTTTACATAAAGAAAGCATCATATTAAAAACTATTTAAATTTTATTATTCTGGGGCTTTGCCCCAGCCCCCACTTCTTTTGGTGACCCAAAGAAGCAAAAGGACTGCATTTTTTAAGCTCAAATATAAATATTGCTTAATATATTAGATATATATTGTATTATATTAATTATTATTTCTTAATAGTTTTGTTTCCTATACTAGCTTTTTCTTCGTTTTGTTTATTATCTTCTTTTGCTGTCATCATAACAGAATTATTAACAACAGCATCAGCACCATTTCCATCATCTTCTGAAGGTCTTACTATTTGAGCTTTATCTGCTAATGATGATTTGAATATTTTAGTAGCTTCATCTTCGCTTTGATTTTCCATAATTGCAGTAGTTGCTGCAGATTCTGAAGCCATTAAATCGCCGCTAGAGTGTACTATCATAACATCTTCAGGTCTAACAGTTATAAGTCCGTTAGCTGTTCTAACCGCCAAAGCAACTCCAGTGTCATTTTCCATAACCATCTCAACAGGTCCTAAGAATCTGTTTCCAGCCTCGTCCATTACTTCCACACTTTTACCAAGCATAGAATAACCGCTTTGACTAGAATAAAATGTTTTCATAGATTCTAAGTTTTTATTAACTTCAGTCATTTGCTCTACAGAAGAAAACTGTGCAAGCTGTGCTATCATATCTCTATTATCCATAGGAGACAATGGGTCTTGATGGCTCATTTGTACTGTTAATAGTTTTAAAAAGTCATCTTTACCTAAAGAGTTTTTAGCAGGGTCTCTTTCAAAATTATGCTGCAAGTTAAAAGCTCCAACTTCTTGCTTTAATATTCTTATCTCCTTATCACTCATTCTTAATGCTTCTGCTGATATCATAATTTTTTATCTCCTAAGTTATTTTTTTTATTTAATTATTTTTTATATTAATAAGTTTAATTTTCTCTCTGGAACTATATTATAATTTTGTACGCTTACAACCTCTTCTTCTACGTTGTCTGCTCCAAAACCATTTAAATTATTATTATTGCCTCCAAACTCAAACTCTCCATTTTCATTAGGCATATCCTGCCTAAGCATTACATCAAAACCTTCTATATTTATTCCAATCTCATTCAAAGAACTAATGACTGTGTCTAAGTTTTTTGTAAATATGTCTTTTATCTCAGCATTATCTACAAATATTTTGCCCACTAAATTGTTATCAGCATCCATACTTATTTTTAATCTCACTTTACCCAAATATTCAGGATTAAGCGACATTAAAACTTCACTCTTACCATTATTAACAGCAACCTGTGCCTTCTCTACCAACTTTGACATCAAATCCTGAAATCTAATCATATTCTCAGCAAGGTTACTACTGTTTTGTGTTTTAGATACATTGTTATAATGATTATATCCTTTTAAATTAGAAGAAGAATCTTTCATGTTAATAATTGTAAGTTCGCTTCCTTTTTCATCTGATATAGTGTTATTTAAATTGTTATTAGCATTTTCTTTAGCTTCTTGTAATCTCATCTCTCTTTTATCAGCAGCATTATCATCATTACTTATAAGAGTTTCTGCAGAATCGTTAACTATTTCATTATTATTATTTTCTTCTATTTTTGCATCTCTTATGTCTTTTACATCTGCTTTTTCTATATTATTATTTTTAGCCGTTTCTTCTATGTTATCGTCTTTAACTTCTACCAACTCAAATATGTCTGATAATTTTTCAACATTGTTATCATTATTTTGATTAGATACAGCAATCTCTTCCAAACTTTCTAAAACTATTATTAAATCAGTAATTTCTTTTTTATCTTTTTCATCCAATTCTTCTAAATTAATGTTCTTTAGCTCTTCTTTTACATCTTCAATGTATTTAAGCAATGTAGATAATTTCTCTTCATTAACTTTATTATCTATATTAATATTTTTATCTATTTGTGCCTTTTTATCAGCCTTATAATTTTCTATTATGAGTCCTGCTTTATCAATTAATTTTTTTGCTTTTTCTTTAGAGGACATTATATCTTTTTTTATTTCATTATTATCTGCATTTTCAGTGCTTTCTATATTTTTATTTTCTTTGTTATCGTTTTCTGATGTTTCTACTTTTTTCTCATTTACAGTTTCTTCTAACTCACTATTTTTAACTTCATCTGTATTATTTTCAATGCTTTCTCTCTTTATGTTTTCAGTGCTATCAGCATTTTGAGAGTTTTCATCTGTTATATTATTTTTGTATAAACTATCTTGATAATTTTCTTCTTTTTCTATAGATTTGTTTGTAGCACTTTGAGAATAAATGTCCTCGCTATTTTGTGCTTCATCTAACATTTTAGCAAAACTATTATTATCATCATATAGATTATAAATTGTATTATTATTAGCAGATATATTGCTGTCATTAAAAGATAATACATTGCTAACTGATTTTATCATAAACATAACCTCTTAAAAAATAAAAATCATATCACTTTTATGTTCGGAAATATAGAAATTTGCTTTATAAAAAAATGCTATGCAAAAATTAATTAAAATATAATTTTAACAATAATAAATTATTGAAATATATGTGCTGTTTGAGAAATGATATTTGTACCTGTTTCAAATACTAAGAAAGGAAATTTACCCATAATGCCAGCTACAATATTTGAAGGAGGCATTGTTGATAATCTATTATATTCACTTACATGTGTATTATATGTTTCTATTGCTTTTTTCTCTTCTTGTATAATTGGTCTTATTATTCTTAAAGCTTCTATATAAAATTGATTTGTCCTTAAAACAGGATAATTTCTTGCTGTATAATCTATTTTATTGATATTTTCTTGTATTCTCGCTTGAACATATTGAAACTCTTGAAAAGTTAGAGGTTTTTCTATTAATTTATCATCTATCTCTATTTTGTTTAGTCTTATTATATAATTACTTAATGAACTTACTGTGTATGTATCTAATCTTGGTATTTTTGATATGGCATTATAATATTGTATAGAAGCTTCTCTTTTTTTTGAATAAATATTTAATATATTATTTAAATGTTCTCTTGATAACTTTTCTTCGGTTAGAATAGATTTTTTTATTGAAGTAGTAGTTACTATCATAAATATACTAATAGCTATAACATTAACTATAATAAATATAATAGCCACAATAGAACCCTTCATTACTTTTCCTTAAATATTTTTTGTTCAAATAATAAAACAATTATATATAAATAAAAGTAAATTGTCAAAAATAATATATATTGTACTATCTCTTTGAAGTTGATTTTATAACTTCTATATCACTTGAAATGTCTATAACATTATTATTATATATTGCATCTAATATCGTTTTTAATTTTTCTTTTATTGCTATAATAGAGTCCATTATATTATTTTTTAATTTTGTATTATCTTGTTCTATTTTTGATTTTTCTAAATCTATATATGTATTTATTATTTTTACTATTGTAGGTATATTATATTCAAGAAGTTTTTCTAATTCTTTTATTGCTATTTTATTACTAGCTGTATCTTTTGCAGATATGTCTATTATATTTTTGTAAAGTTCATTTAATTCTTTAATATTTTCTTTTATTTTATTATCTTTAATTTTTATTGATGTAATGTTTATAAGTTTACTATATTTTGAAGATTGTTTTATAATTTTAGAGTCTTTTTTATTATTAGAAGAATTATTAGTTAACTCTATTTTATTATATTTTTCATCAAACTCCTCTTCTGTCATAAATGTGAACTTTAATAAATCTATTACACAAAGAATAGTAGGTATAAAAGTCCAGAAGAATAAAACATGCAGTATTCCCCTTTTTGTTTGTCCAAGATAAAATTTTTGTATACCAATTCCGCCAAGCATTATAGATAATGCAGAATATATTATAGCATATGCTCTTTTTTTCATTTTTACTATTCTACCATATTTTATAATTTTTTAAGAGAATGATTTATATTTATTTATATTAAATTTCGTTACTCTCTTATAACCAGTTATAATTCTAAAAACTGCATAAAAAAATCCTAATCCATAAAACATATGTGTTATAAAAAACATAAAAGGATATATAAACACTCCTAGTAATTTATTTATAATTCCTTTATCTCTTATAGATTTTATTATTCCTGCTAAAATTGTAATTGCTGAATATAAAATAAATGGAATAAAATATATAGCTATATAATTAATTTTAGTATATAGATAAATAGTTAATACTATTGGCAATAATATAATATAAATGCTAAAAAAAGCAGGCAATGTAAATATTAAGTTTTTTTTACTAAAGTTTTTATAAAGCTGTTCAAACCTTCCTCTTCCGTAGTTAAGAAGCATTTTTATATATGATTTTAAATTTCCCCTAGGAGGTCTTCTTACTATTATTTCAGGGTCATACATTAGTTTATATCCTAAAGAAAGTATTTTATCAATTAATGCATTTTCTTCGTTTGGGTATAAACTCTCATCAAAAAGCCCCGCTTCAAATATCACATCTCTTCTTATAAATAAATTACAAAGTATTACATCTCTATCTGTTCCTTCTCTATATGTGGAAGAGTTTTTACTATATCTATTTGCAATTGGACCCACAGCATAATAAGAACGCATACAAGAATCAATATATCTCTCTTTTGCATTCGAAATAATATGAATAGCAGGTCCTCCAACTATTGCTACTTTTTCATTGCTTTCAAATATTTCTACAGCTCTTTTTATATTAAGCGGGTCCACAAGAGAATCATTATCTATAAAATATATAATATCTCCTGATGCTTTTTTTAAGCATTCATTTCTTTGTACGGTAGGGTGAGTACCTTCAGCTTGAAATATTTCTATATTATTTTTATTATAATCAGATAGATAAATTCCAACTAATGTACTTTCTATATTTTCACCTATTCTATGAGGAATAATAATAGTTACTTTTAATGACACTTATATTTACATCCCAATATTTCTAAAATAAGCAGTTCTTAAATTAGCAGCCATCTCTTCAGGACTAGTAGGGTTACAAGGAGCCCAAGCGCCTGTTTCTGATGAAGCATTGAATTTTTGTTTTTCTTTGCTTCTCATAGGAGGGAAGAACTCTATATGATAACGCCAAATATCATTGTAATTAAATCCATCATTTACAGGAGCACTATACATACACATCATATAAGGAAACTTCATATCAAATAATGTGTCTAATGTAGTAGTAGCTTTTTTCAAAGTATCAGCCAATGATAGAGATTCTTTTTCATTAAAATCATTTATTGATATAGCATTTCTTTTAGGCATAATCATAATACCATAAGGATATTCGGAAGCAAAAGGAAGAAAACATACAAAATCATCATTTTCAAATATGATTCTTCTTCCGTCTTCAATTTCTTGTTCTAGCATATCAGCAAATAGATTTTTATTTTTTATATTATAATAGCTTGAAGCCATATCTATTTTTCTTTTAATTCTTAAAGGTATCCAACTATATCCGTATATTTGACCATGAGGATGAGGCATAGTAACACCTACTACCTCGCCTTTATTTTCAAAAGGCATAATATATTTTATTTTTTTATTTTCAGCTATTTTTACCATTCTCTCTTGCCATAATTTAACAAGTTTTAATATATGTTCAACAGAGAGTTCTGGAAGAGTAGTGTTATGGTCAGAAGAATATAATATTACTTCGCATTTTCCTATAGAAGGTGCTGTTCTAAATAGTTTACCATTGTCAACATCATCTGGATAAGGCGGCTCAAAAGATAGTGCAGGAAAGTCATTATCATAACAGAGAACATCATAACTATCTGGTACTTTACCGCTTCCGGGACAAAAAGGACAATAGTCTTTAGGCATTTGCGGACGTGCCTGCCTATGACTTGCTATCATAACATAATCGCCAAGCAAAGGATTATAACGTAATTCTGCCATAATGAATATACTCCTAAAATCTTTATTGCTTATTAATTATATATCTATTTTTTATAATAAGCAAATATTTTGTAATTTATTTTTTATAATCATTATGATATAATGACGGCTATAAAAATTGAGGTTTTTTAATTATGAGAATTATAATAATATCTATTTTGTTATTTTTACAAATGTTTTTTGTTGTTTATGCTGATACTACAGTAGATTTTAGGCTATTTACAAGTTCTTATGCGTATAACGGAGAAAATACATATTGGAAAGAAACTAGAACAACTTTAACTTATTTTGAAAATTTTACAGAGGGTGCTTTTGATATAAAGTTTAATGATTTTATTACTTTAAGTGTAGGGGCATCTGTATTTTTTCCATTTACATTTGAATTTCCGCAAGGTATAAGAGTTTTTCCTATAGTTACAACTCAATTATCTAATGAATATATAGCATTAAGAATAGGCACAATGAAAGGCGGGCATAATTTACCAGCACCTATAAGAGACCCTTTAATGGATATGACACCTGTAGTACGTTCTACTCCTGATAATACTTTGATAGCTAAAGGACCAGAAGAGTATAAATATAATGAACCTTTCACACATGGCTATTATGAATATGGAGCATCTTTTGAGTGGTTTAAAGGCGGAAGAGGGGAAATATATATGAATTGGCAGATACAGCATAATGCTAAACATAGAGAGAGGTTTGATGTAGGGCTTACTTATGCTTTAGATTTTCTCCATAATATAGCAACTCCTTATTTTGGTGTTCATTATTGGCATAATGGAGGACATGAATATCCATTTGTAGAGGGCAGTCCTGCTATAACAGAAAATTATGTTGGTGCTATTGGTATTAATAGTGAATATTTATCAATACTTTATATGGCCTCTTATAATTTGGTTGATAGAGATAATATAAAAGGACAGTTTGGTCATGCTTTATTTTTAAGAGGTAATATAGATGTTATGACATGGTTTAAAATAGAGCCTATAATATTTGTTTCTGGATGGTATATTAATAAAAATCATAAATTCATAAGTGTAGAAGGAGACCCGTTCTATAGAGTGCCGTTTTATTTTGGTTTGAACCTTACTAAAGATTTTGTATTTGATAATGGTATAGTATTGAGTTTGGGTTTTGTTAATGGATTATTTTTAACAGAAGAAAATAAAGTAGGTATAAGGTATGACCAAACATTAAAATTTGATTTTACATATTTAGTTCCTATAAAACAATAAATATTTTATGTTTAGCATTTAACCATTGTTTATGCTACATATTTATAATAATTTTTTATAGAAGAGCATTGACAGCATAATTGTTATCAATGCTCTTATTTATTTTTAAGTTTATTAGTATTTTTTACTATCTTTTTTTATAATTCATATTATACTATTTTATATATATTATTTATTGAGATTAAATTAACTGTGTTTTAATTAAAGTTTTATGTTATGCTAAAATTAAAAGATATTACAAAACCACCGCCACTACCATCCATTGAACAGATTGAATATTATTTAGCAAAGTGGTATAAATTAGAAAGTTATAATTATCAGGAAAAAGCTTTAAATAAATTATTTTTTGAATTATGCCCTGATAATAAAAGTATAGAAAATATATTACTAAAAACAGTTGCTTTAAATGATTTTTATAGTACAAATATATATAGTATTTTTGAAGTTGCTAAACATATAGAAAGTTTGAATCATATAGAAAATAAAAGTTCTATAGATGAAAGATTAAATATTGGAGATATAACTTTAGTAGATGATATAAAAAAAGTAAAAATAAAAGATAAAGAAAAAAATTTTTATTCATTTGCTTCTAAATATTGTTCTCATCATAAACCTGCATATTATCCAATATATGATAAATATGTTGATGCTGTACTTATATATTTTAGAGATAAAGATAAGTTTTACAACTTTCAAAATAAAGATTTAAAAGAATACTGTAAGTTAAAAAATATACTTTTTGAGTTTATTAAATTTTATAAATTAAATGATTATTGTCTTAAGCAAATAGATAAATATATATGGCAATTAGGAAAAAAACATTTTAAATAAAATTAATTTTTATATTATATTAAAAAAATTATTATTAGATTAATATAAAAAAGCAGCTATTAAAATATAATAACTGCTATTAATTTATAGTTTTTTAGTTACAGTCAATATCCACATAATCACCCAATTTAAAATGCTTACTAAAATCAGCATATTTATCTAAAGTTTTTCTTTTTATAAATTTTCCATGTCCTTTACTGCCTACAAACTTATTATTTTTGCAGACAATTTGTCCTCTTGATATAACTGTATCAATAGAGCATAAAAGCTCAATTCCTTCATAAGCGGTATAATCACAAGCCCCATGCATATTTGATTTTGTTATAACAGATTTTTTGTTAGGGTCTATTATAGTGATATCAGCATCGGCATTCGGAATAATTGCTCCTTTCTCTGGATAAAGCCCATATATTAAAGCAGGATTATAACATAAAGTTTCAACGAATTTATTTATGCTAATTCTTCCTTTCATAACGCCTTCAGAGAATATTAAAGGATATCTCTCTTCAACTCCCCCCGCACCATTAGGGCATTTAGTGAAATTATCTTTTCCTTTTATTTTATCTGTTTCATAGTTAAAAGGACAATGGTCTGTGGCTATTACTTGAATATGTCCGTCTGCAATAGCTTTCCATAATCTGTTGCAGTCTTCCTGTTTTCTTAATGGAGGAGACATTACAAATTTAAGTCCGTCTTCTCTGTCATATTCTTTATCAGTTAAAACTAAATATTGAGGACAAGTTTCTGAAAAAATATTTTTGTGTCCCAAAGCCCTAGCATTAACTATCTCATCAACACTTTTTGCTGCAGAAGTATGAACTATATATACAGGAGCATTTCCCGCTATAACAGATAAATGTATAATCCTATTAACTGCCTCTGCTTCTGCTTCAGAAGGTCTGCTTATAGGGTGATAATGCGCAGAAGTTTTTCCCTCTTCAACAAATTTCTTTTTTAAATATTCTACTACATAATGATTCTCAGCATGAAAAGCAGAAACTCCATTAAGCTCTTTCATTTTTTTAAGTACACGCACAACATTATCATCTTCTATTTTGTAATTGTAAGTTAAATATAATTTTGTACTTTGCAAACCTTCCTCTTTTGCTAATACTTCAAGCCCATTAAGAACATCTTCATCGACATGCTGTAAAACTCCGTGAAAACTATAATCAATAACAGCCTTTTTGTCAGCAAGAGTATGATAATATTTTAATTGATGAAACACATCACAGTCTTTAGGTCCAAAGCCCATATGATCAACTATAGTAGTAGTGCCTCCGCAAGCAGCAGCAACTGTTCCAGTGTAGAAATCATCAACAGCTCTTCCAATTCCTACATCTATATCCATATGCGTATGAACATCAATTCCTCCGGGCATTACATATTTGCCTGAAGCATCAATTATTTCTGCCCCGTCGCATTTTAAATCAGCACCTATTTTAGATATTTTTTCATCTTCTATTAATATATCAGCCTTATAAGTTTCTGAAGCATTAACTATAGTACCATTTTTTATAATAATTTTCATAGCACTTCCCTATAATAAAATAACAATTTAATTATAATAAAAATTTTATTAATATCAATTTATAAATTAATATATTATAGAAATTAAAGAATTATGATGCACGGGAGCCAAACATATTGCAGTTAGGAATTCCTTAATTTATAAAAGTATAGCATAGGTGTATCATAATTTAAAGCAGAATGTATTCGTTTATAATTCCAAAAATGATTATATTTTTGTATGTTTTTATTTGCTTTCTTTAAGGTTAATTCTTTAGTACAAAAATCATAAAATTCTTTTTGGTCTTGTCCTTGTGTACTCTCTACTACGCCATTATACCAAGGTGATGCAATTGGACTATAAACCCTTTTAATATAGTTTTTCTTACAAAATATATCTAATGGGTGTTCAGTATTAAATGAATGTTTACGGTAAGTAAATTCTGTACCATTATCGCTTTGAATACAATGTATTCTAAAAGGAAAATAATCTATAAGCCGTTTCATAAAATCAATGGTACTGTATGGACTTTTTTCATCGTATAAATATCTAAAGCTCATTCTTGTAGCTACATCTACAGCAGTAAACTGATAATAGCGTATTTCACCAAAAAAGCATATTTGACATCTATTTGTACCTTTTCCCCTGCCTCCTTGATATAAATCGCATGTTTTCCTTTATGCTTTCTATTAATTTTTTTCTTTTTGCTCCTATACAAATTATTTTCTTTTAGGACAGTTTCTATAGCTGTTGTTCCTACTTTAATGTCTTCTAACTCTAATTGTTTTTTTATTTTTAATTTACCATAACCATATAATTTTCTTATTTCAATTATTCTTTTAATAATCTTTTTATTTTTCAATTTATTTTTATTAGTTTTAGGTGCAGTAGATTTAGGTTTTATAATAGAATAAGTTTCTAATTGTGTTTTCCAATAATAATATGTTCTAATACTAATCTTATATTTTAAAGCTAATACTTCTTTATTCTTAACTTTATTGATTTTTAGAACTATCTTTTTTCTTTGATTTGAAGTATATTCTTTCATAGGTATTCCTTTTGTTTTATTTTAATTAATTAAATTATAAGGAATACCTGCTTTTTTTAAACTAAAAAAACGTGCAATATCTATGGCTCCTAAACAATTAAAGAATTATGATTATATTGACTGTGAATATTTTGTAATATATAATCAAATTGTATATATGGGGGTATATATGAAAAAAGTATTTATTATATTATTCTTGTTTAATATTCTTTTATATTCCAAAACTTTAGATGAATCGTTATTTTCCGCTGTAGAAAATAATAATATAAAAAAAGTTAAATCATATTTAGAGCAAGGTGCAAACTGTAATGCATTAGATTCTTATAATAGAACGGCTTTAATAAATGCTTCTGTAAGCGGATATGATGATATAGCAAAACTGCTCATAGAAGAAGGTACTGATGTCAATATTCAAGATAAAGCAGGTGCTACAGCATTAATGTATACTGCTAGAAATACAAATTATGAAATGGTTGAATTTTTATTAAAAAATGGTGCTGATGTAAACTTTTATAAAGGAGGAAGTACTGCTTTAATATCAGCATGTGAGTATAGTCATGAAAGAAATATAGATGTAATAAAATATTTAGTTTCAAAAAATGCCAATATAAATGCCCAAGATAATGAAGGAGACACAGCTTTAAATAAAACTCTTGATACTTTAGATGAAGGCAGTATTGATATACTAGACTTTGAAATAGCTAATTTTTTAATAGAGCAAGGTGCTGATGTAAACATAAAGAATAAACGAGAATATACTCCTTTGATATATCTTGGCATGGGTGAAGGTAATTTTAATAATAAAAGTTTTCAGGAATATCGTATAAAATTAGCTGAAGTTTTATTAGAAAAAGGGGCAGATATTAATGCAAAAGATTATAATGGATACACTTCTTTAATTTGGGCTTGTTCATCATATGGCTCAAGGTTTGCTGAACCATATGTTAAATTTCTAGTAGAAAAAGGAGCCGATATAAATATAGAAAATGATTATGGAGATACTGCTTTAGATATAGCAGAACATCTTAAACTTAGAAAAATTGTAAGTATTTTAAAAAAAGCTCAAAGAACTCAAAGAAAATAGAAAGTAAGTTATTATAATTAAACTTTTAATTTTATAGTTAATTTATTGTAAGAAAGTTATATTAATATTTTTTAATAATTATTTATAAATCATGAAACTGTGGTATCATTTTACTGTAAGTACAAAATTGTTTAAAGCCTATATTTTTTAATATTTCTTTTGCTTCATTGATATTAAAACATAAGTGAGAAGGCTGATGGCTGTCACTTCCTATAGTTATAATATTTCCTCCTAATTTATGATAGAGTTTTAATATATCAACAGAATGTGTTGTATCTTTTAAACCATATCTAGTATAAGAAGTATTTAATTCTATTCCTTTGCCGTCTTCTATCACTATCTTTAGTATCTCTTCTACAATAGGTTTTACTTTTTCAAATGGTTATATTCCTTTTTTGTCATAGCGAATAATTAAATCTAAATGCCCTAATACAGAATAATTTTTAATTTTTTTTACAACTTCAAGTATTTCTTTATAATATGCTTCATTATATTCTTTTTGTGTTTTATCTTTTTGAAAATCCTGCGTCCAAAATTCTTTATTGTCTACCTGATGAACAGAAAATATAATAAAATCAAAATCATATTTTTTTAAAAGTTCTTCGTATTTTTGAATAGTAGAAGTTTGTATTCCGCATTCAAGCCCTGTTTTTATATCAATTTGTTTTGAATATTTTTCTTTCATTTTGTTAATATCTTCTATATATTTTGGATAATTAACATTTGTAATTGTATCTTTATCTTTTATTTCTATTTCATCCCAATCTTTTTTTATGCCATAGTCTACATGGTCTGTGATGCAAATATCATTTATGTTTAGTTTGATAGCATCTTTTATAACATCTTCTAATGGATAGTTAGAATCATCACTAAACTCTGTATGTACATGATAATCTACAAGCATATTAATAAGTCCTTTTTATTTAATAATTAATTATATCATTTATGCAGAAAAAATAAATTTGTTAATGTGAAAAAATAAAGAATATGTTTTTGAAGTTTTGTTAAAAAAATTATTATCTTGTAAAAAATTGATTGTTGAAGTATGATTTTTTAATAATGCTTTCGGAGTATATATTATGGCGCTTTTGAAATACAGAGATTATGATAAATATGTTCTTAAATGTTTGTATAATGCAACAGAACCTATTGATATAAACTATATTTTTAATATTGTAAAAGATTATACTAATACTTCAGATGAAGATTTTAATTTATTACATAAAAATGGAAATTATAAATTTAAAGATAGAGTGCATTGGTCTTTATTTTATTTAAAAAAAGCAGAACTTTTAGAAAATGTAGATAGAGGCAAATATATAATTACTGATTTCGGAAAAAAGTTCTACGAAGAAAACCCAAACTTTGATTTCAAAACTCTAAAAGAAAAAACTCCATATTTAGAAAACAGCAAAAGCCATGATAATGATGATGATGACATAGAAGAAGATGAAAACAGAAGCGAGGTTGAAAAGAGTATTGAAGAATATTATGAGGGTGTGGAAAAAGATATATTAGACAGATTGCAGCTAATGGGTGAGAGCAGTGTTGATAAGGGAACAAGGTTTGAAAATATATGTTTAGATTTGCTTGAGAAAATGGGCTATGGTAAAAAATATAGAACAGGCGGAAGCAGCGATAGGGGAATTGACGGAACACTTACTATGGATAAATTTGGTTTTGATATAGTGGGCGTACAATGTAAATGCTACAGAGAAAATAATAAAGTTAATGACACAGAAATAACAAAATTTGCACATGGTCTTAAAAATGTTAATGGCATAAGCAGAGGAATTTTTATTACCACTTCAGATTATACTCCCCAAGCAAAGAAGGTTGTAGAAGAGTTAAAAGACATAAAAATAATTCTTATAAACGGATATAAGCTTGCTAAATACATGCGTGAATACGAGGTTGGAGTAAAAGTATTAGAAACAAGAAATATATATGATATTATTATTTAAAAATTATTTATATACTAAAGGTTTGTATTTTATCAAAAATTACTTTTTTATCTTTTTATTATTTTCGGGGACTAGCCCCCGAACCCCCACTTCTTTTGGTGACCCAAAGAAGCAAAAGGACTGCATTTTTTCTAACTAAAATGGAGGTATTACCTTACACTTAATACATATTCCAAATATATAAAGCATAAAATATATGCATTTTTTGGTTCTTTTTGCTGCGGGAAAAAGAACAATAAAAAATATACAAAATTTTTTAATTTAATAAAAAATCTATAATTTGAAATTAATTGTTTTTATATAAATACATCATAGCAGTAAGCACAGCTTAGCCCAAGTTTTTATTAAGTTTAAAATTTTATAGTACGCACGATTTATTTTTATTATTTAGTATGTCAATTAATAAAAATTACACATTTATATTTTTAAATCTGCTTACCGTGCGAAAAATTTAATTAACATAACATAGTTGACATAATTATATATTTGGTTATTATATTTTAAAAATTAAATAAAGTAATATTAATAGTATATATAGTATAAAGAGAATAATATGATAAAGAAAGTTATAATAATTTTGCTTGCAAATATATTTTTATTATCATGTTCTAATAGTAAGTCATCTAATGAAGGAATAGTGGTATCAGTAGGAGGAATGCCAAGCAGTTTAGACCCAGCATTTGCAAAAGGCATAAATACAGCAGTTTACATAACACATGCTTTTGAAACCCTTACTAAAAGAGATGAAGACGGTACTATAATTCCTGCACTTGCTGAAAGCTGGGAAGCTATGAGTAATAATACAGTTTATATATTTCATTTGAGAGAAAATGCTAAATGGTCTGACGGAAAGAGATTAACAGCAAATGATTTTGTATACACTTTAAGAAGATTGATAGATCCTAAAGTGGCTTCTCCATTTTCTTTGGGCTTTGATATAATAAAAAATGCACATTCTATAATGTTGGGAGAGAAGCCATTAGAAAAATTAGGAGTTTATGCTTTAGATGATTATACTTTAAAAATAGAGCTTGATATACCGCTTCCTTATTTTGAGGAGGCTATGGCTAGTGATATTGCTTCTCCTGTGAGAGAAGATATTATAGAAGCTTATGGAGAAGATTGGGAATTAAGTAAAGAACATTATATAGGAAACGGTCCTTATATAATTACAAAATATGATAAAGCTGTAAAAATAGTAATGGAGAAAAATCCTTATTATTGGGATAAAGATAATGTTAGGGCTGAAAAAATTACTTTTGAGTTTTTAGAAGATGTTAATACTGCAGTTGCGGCAATTTATGCTGAGAGTATATTATTTTATCCAGAGGCACCAGAAAATGAAAGAGCTTCTTTAATAGAGCAGGGGATAGGAAGAGAAGTTGACATAACATCAATAGCTTACTATATGGTTAACTTAAAGAGAAGACCTTTTACTGATCCTTTAGTAAGGAGGGCATTAGCACTTGGCATAGATAGAAATTATATAGTAAATAATGTTTTAGGAGGAGGAAGGGTAGCAGCTAATGGTTTTGTTCCTATTAATGTAAAGAATGGTACTAATAATTTTAGAGATAATGCTCCTGAATATTTTTCTCTTAAAGAGAGCGATTATCAAAAAAATATTGAAGAAGCTAAAAAACTTCTTGCTCAGGCAGGATATGGAGATATAAAAAAATTCTCTATAATAGAGTTAATTACAACAACTAATCCGTCTTCATTATTTGTGGCAGAAGCTATTCAAAATATGTATAAAAACAATTTAGGTATAGATTTAAAACTTAGATATGAAGAGCCAACAAGTTATTTGCAGTCTATAAAAGACGGAAGTTTTCAAATGATTAAGGCTAGTACAAGTGTTGCTTACAATCAAGCTACTGGTTATTTAAGACTTTTTCAGCTTGACGGTTTAGGAAATGACGGTGGATATACTAATGAAGTTTATGATTATTTAGTTGATGTTGCTATGACTAATTCCAATGAAGATATAAGAATAAAAGCAGCTTATGATGCAGAACGTATACTTATACAGGAGGATATGGCTATTATTCCTATATATTATGATAAATCTACTGTTATGCAGAGTAAAAAACTTAATGGTGTGAAATATGATATTTTTTCAATATATGATTTTAGAAATGCTTATATAAGTGAATAATAATAGTATTTTAATTTATAAAGAAATTTTTTATTGGCATAGAAGAAGCTTATATCCTTCGGATACGCTTCGCGAAGGACCGCATTTTTATGAAGTATAGATATAAACATATAGTGTCATTATATATATTTTTTAGATATAAAATTTGAATACTTGCACTTTTTGCAACTTTGACGAAGTCCGCACAGCGACCGAAGGAAGTGCCTGTGGTGCGAAGGCGGGAAAAAGTTGAATAAAAAATTATATTCTAAAATATAGTTATTTTTATACTGAAAATTTTTAATTTTTTTTGTTAAATATTTATGGTGGCTTTGCCCCCTGCGAAGCGTGCCCGTAGGGTAGCACCCCACTTCTTTTGTTGCCACAAAGAAGCAAAAAGGCTGCATTTTTATTATAAATTTTATAATTTAATTGTACATTAAAAGGCACTCCCCCGCACTTCTAAGAAGTTATAATTAAAGCATAACATTACCGTGCGGCAAGGTGGTACAGCTCGTACGCGGGAAAAAGAACAATAAAAAATATACAAAATTTTTTAATTTAATAAAAGAATCTATAATTTGAAATTAATTATCTATTATATAAATACATCATAGCAGTAAGTACAGCTCCGCCCAAGTTTCTTGCCTTGTCTGAAATTGTAAAGCAATTATCATACTCATATTTTCTTGGGTCAATATCAGCTATTTTTAAGCCCTTACGTACTTTAAAACCATCTCTTATAATGCCACGCAAAAGCCCTTCAAAAGGTGCTATTACTTCTATTTTTTTGTTGTCGTTGTTTATATATGCTATAACTTCTTTTTCTCTTACAAAATCGCCTATATTTTTTATGTTTTCAATAATGCCGTCAGAGTTTGCATGTATTACTCTTTCAGCTTCTTTGCCTCCAATATTTCCGGGTATTCCTGTGTTGGGTATAGCTTCACCATCTAAATACATTCTTCCAAGATTGTGCCCACGTATAGTTTCTATAACAATATCGCAGTCTTTACCAGCAGTAAAACCAGGTCCTAATGCTATAGTATATTTTGCCATAGATTTATTAGTGCCTAGATTTTTTTTAGCAATTATAGCATCAATTAAAAATGTTGGTTTTATGTGATTTAATATTTCACAGTTAGGGTCAATAAGAATAGGAATCTCTTTATAATCTTTATTTGTAATTATATTAAGAGCTTCTTCATAGCTTTTAATAAGTACAGCTTCAATATCTTCAACTTTTGTTTTACCATCATAAACAGCTTCAGATAATGCAACCTTTCTTCTTATAGCAGAGGGGTGCTGCGTCTCTAATATAATAACTTTGAAATGAGCCTTATATAGAGAGTACACAACACCAGTAGCTAAATCACCAGCTCCTCTTACAATTACAAGTTCATTGTTAATTAAACTCATATAATTATCTTGAATAAGGAGTATTTTTAAGCGGCAATTCTGTTTGGAACTCGCCGTTAAATTTATAATATGCCAAAGCAACAGCAGGAGCAGTAGGTATACTTGAAATCTCTCCTATACCAGTAGCACCATAACCATAAGGAACACCTTCTTTTTCTATAATAATAGATTCAACATCAGGAGTCTTGTCAGCTCTAAATAATCCCAAAGTACCAAATTTTACTTTAGGCACACAATTTTCAAGCGGGAATTTCTCTGTTAAAGCATAGCCCAAAGACATAACAACACCGCCTTCAATTTGTCCTTCTAAAGCTATAGGGTTAATTGCTTTTCCTATATCATGAGCAGCAACTATTTTTTGTATTGTGCCGTCTTCATTAAGTATGCATACTTGTGTAGCATAACTATAAGCCACGTGAGAAACAGGATTAGGTTTGTCCACTCCCATTTTGTCAGTTATTGTGAGCCATTCTCCGTAATACTCTTTTCCTTCCAAGTCTTTTAAAGTTTTGCCAGAATCTAAATCTTTTTTAAGCTCTTCACAAGCTCTCTTACAAGCCTCACCTGTAATAAGTGTTTGTCTTGAACCAGAAGTAGTACCAGAATCTGGAGAAGTTGCAGTATTAGGCTGATGAACTATTATCTCATCATCATTCAAATTGAGAGTTTCACCTGCTATTTGATAAAGCACAGTAGCAATACCCTGTCCAATACAAGAAGCAGCAGAATATACATTAACTTTTGAGTCTTTTACTAATAAACGAACTCTTCCAGTATCAGGAAGTCCAACACCCACACCAGAGTTTTTCAAAGAACAAGCTATACCAACATATTTGTTATTGTAGAATATATCTTTAACAGCCTCTAATGTTTCAACAAGACCGGTAGAATCATCAGCTATTTGATAGTTAGGAAGCACCTGACCAGGACGAATAGCATTTCTATATCTTATTTCCCAAGGATCCAAACCGCACATCTCAGCAAGCAAGTTTATGTTCATCTCTGTAGCAAAACAAGATTGAGGAACCCCAAAACCTCTGAATGGTCCAGTAGGTGGGTTGTTGGTATATATTGATTTACCCTCTATATCTATAACATGATAATTATAAGGACCAGCAGCATGCGTACAAGCTCTTTGAAGTACAGGTCCGGATAATGAAGCATAAGCACCAGCATCTGTTATTAAAACTGCTTTCATAGCTGTAAGTATGCCGTTTTCATCGCATGCAGTAGTCATATCTATGCTCATAGGGTGGCGTTTTGGGTGCCAGTTAATACTTTCCTGTCTTGTAAGTTTGAATTTAACAGATCTCTTTGTTCTATAAGCCATTATAGCAGCATAGTGCTGAACGCTCATATCTTCTTTACCGCCGAAACCGCCTCCTACATATTTGTTTTCTACTACAACTTTTTCAGGATCTATTCCCAAAGCCATAGATACTTCTCTTTTTGTATCATAAACGCTCTGATCGCTTGAATATACAAATATACCGTCTCCATTAAAAGGCATAGCAACAGCAACCTCTGCCTCCATAAATGCATGCTCTGTCCAAGGAAGTTCATAATGCCTTGTAACTTTATATTTTGATTTTGCTATTACTTCATCAGCATTACCTTTAACTAATCTTTCATGAGTAAGTAAATTGCTTTCTCTATCCTCATGAACTAAAGGAGCTCCTTCTTTCATAGCTTCTTCTGGATTTTTTACTAAAGGAAGCTCTTCATATTCTATTTTTACTAAATCTCTAGCCTTTTTGGCAGTAGCTTCATCTTCAGCAACAATTAAAGCTAAACCATCAGCAATAAATTTTGTAGTTTCACCTTCACCAATAAGAACGTCCCAGTCGTGGAAAATATGTCCAATCTTTTTTGCCCCCGGTAAATCTTTAGCAGTAATTACATCAACAACACCTTTTAAAGCTTTTGCTTCACTTACATCAATTTTTAATATTTTAGCTCTAGGGTATTTAGTTCTAACAGCAACACCATGAAGCATACCCTCTAATTCTATATCATCACAATATTCGCCAATACCAAGTGCTTTCTCTTTGGCATCAACTCTGATAATATTTTTGTCGCCTAACTTTACCTTTCCTTTATATTCTTTAACATCAATGTTTTCTCTAATCATTTTAGCTGCTAATTCTATAGCATCAATAATTTTTTTGTAACCAGTACATCTGCAAATATTATTTTTTATAGCAGCAACAATTTCAAGTCTTGTAGGGTTATTATTTTTATCAATTAACCCCTTAGCACATATCACCATGCCCGGTATACAAAATCCGCATTGCACAGCACCTGCAGCTGCAAAAGCATGAGAATAAACATCTTTTTCTCTTTGAGTAAATCCCTCTATAGTTTGTACACTTTTTCCTTGAAGTCTTCCTATAGTTTGTATACAAGATTTAGTAGGTTTACCATCTATTAAAACAGTACAAGTTCCGCAAGCCCCTTCAGAGCATCCGTCTTTTACTGATTTACATTTGCAATCATTTCTAAGAACATCCATTAATTTTCTATCAGAGTCAAAACTCATCTCTTTGCCATTAATGATAATCTTGACATTCTCTCCCATATATATTACCTCCAATTTTAATAATATATTAATAAAATAAACATAACAAAGGGAATATAAAAATATTATTTCCTTTGTTATGTTATATAACAATTAGTATAAAGTCAATTATTTTAATATTAAATACTTATAATTATTAAATACGCTATCAACTATACTATAAACTCCATTAAAGTTTTTAGAACTTCCAGCTTTATAAGATTCTTCTTTACCGTCAATTCTAAGTTTAGCATTACCTTCTTTATCTAAGAACAAGAAACCGTCATTTTTAGAGTTTTTCATATCATCTGCAGTATCAAACAATGTAAACTTATCTTTATAAGGAGCAGAACTGTAAGGACAGAATGTTTCACAGTTTCCGCATTCATTACACATATAGTCAACGTGTATAATTTGTGATATTTTATCTCCGCCTTCAACTTTAATAGAAACATTTGCTCTGTTAGGACAAACTTCAGTGCAGCTTTCACATATATAATCACAAGTTAAACATCTTGTAGCTTCAGGGTCTTTTGATACTTCTTTTAAGTTACCTTTTTTACCGTAAGAAATCTCTTCAGTAGAAACAGAAGGTAAATCAGTAGCAATTGCTTTACCTAATATAGCTTCAGCGACAACTCTAGCATCTCTTATAGCCTCAACTATAGTAGCAGCTCCATATAAACCATCGCCAGCAACATAAACATTTTTGATAGATGATTCATTATTAGCATTGCATTTTGGCTTTCCTTTATCATCAACATCTATGCCGTTAGATTTGTAGAAATCAGATTCAATTTGTTCCCCTATAGAAGCTATAACACTATTAGTAGTAACTTCAACTGTTTCATTAGTTTCAACAACGTTTCTTCTGCCTTTTTCATCATAGTCAGATAATTCCATTTTTTTGCATAAAAGTTTGCCGTTTTCTAATTTAACAGGTGTAAGCAGCTCCATAAACTCAACACCGTCTTCTAAAGCCTCTTTTAACTCTTCTTCTAAAGCAGGCATATATCTCTTAGTTCTTCTATAAACTAATCTAACATTTTTTACACCCTTATTTTTCTTAGCAGCACGAGCAGCGTCCATAGCAGTATTACCGCCTCCAATTACTACTACATCTTCACCTAAAGCAACATTTCCATTAGTTTTATTGAACTCTTCTAAGAACTTAAGAGCATTCATAGATTCGCCAGCCTCAAGTTTTAAAGGCATATTCTTATGAGCACCTATACAAACAACAGTATAATCATAATTTTTAGCAAACTCTTTTATATCTTTTATCTCTTTGCCAAGTTCAAATTTAACCCCCATTTGTTTGCATAAGCTAACATCATTTCCAATCTCTTCAGCTGTGATTCTAAAATTAGGTATAATATTAGCAACAACACCACCAGCTTTTTCTCTTTTGTCAAATACAGTAACTTCCATTCCTGCACGAGCCAAGAAGAAAGCAGCAGAAAGACCAGCAGGACCAGCACCTATAACACCAGCTTTTTTGCCTATAGAAGGAGCAGGCTTTAATGTGCTTATTACTTTACTATATCCAGATTTAGCAGCTTCTAATTTGCAAGCTCTAATACTAACAGGCTCTTCATAGAATTGTCTAGTACATTTATCCATACAAGTATGAGGGCACAATATACCAGTAGCAAATGGAAGAGCATTTTTTTCTATTATTACTTTGAAAGATTCATCATATTTACCTTCAGCGTTAAGTCTTATATAAGTAGTAAGGTCTTGATTGATAGGGCAAGTTTCCATACAAGGAGCTATATAACAATCAACCAAAGGCACTTTTTTATTAACTTTTCTGCTTGCAAGAGGTTTAATAGGTTTAATGTGATGTTTGCTTTTTTTACCCCATTCAACAATTTTTTCTGTTTTAGCAACATCTACTTTTGTAAATGCTTTAGGCTCTTTGAGGTTTTTAGCTATTTGCTCTCCTCTTTGATATCCGCCTGTTTTTAAGAAAGTAGTAGCCATAGTTACAGGCCAGATTCCTGCATCTATTACATCATTAATATTAAAATAATCACAACCGCCAGAATATGATATTCTTAATTTTCCGTCAAAATCTTTACTTAATCTTGAAGCTACTGTCATAGAAAGAGGGAATAAAGACTTACCAGACATATACATCTCTTCAGAAGGCAATTCTTTTTGCTTAACATCTACAGGGAATGTATTAGTAATTTTTACACCGAATGCAAGTGAATTGTCAGAAGCTAATTTTTGAAGTCTTTGAAGCATAGGAACAGCATCGCTATACTGCAAGTCATCATTAAAGTGGAAATCCGTAAATGATATATAATCATAACCCATTTCATCTAAAGTTTTTCTAGCATAATCGTAGCCTAAAAGAGTAGGGTTACATTTAACGAAAGTGTTTAATTTTTTTTCTGTAATTAGATATGAAGCAATTTTTTCTATTTCTGTAGGAGGACAGCCGTGAAGAGTGGATAATGTAACAGAATTACAAATATCAGCATTAATTTTATCAATATCTTCTTTTTTGAAGTTTTTAAATCTGCTTATATTATTAGTAAGCCACTCTTTACATTCTTTGAATATAGGAGTGTTAGAAGCATCTTTCATACCTTCTATAAAATTATCAATTTTTTCAGTTTTAATGCCGTCATAATCATAACCAACAGACATATTAAACTGAAAACCGTCCATCTCTCCCAAATCCCATTCTTTAGCAATTACTTTTAAAGCAACCCAAGCCTTAACATATTCATCAAAAGCCTGAGGTACATAAAGTTCAGTAGACCATTCGCAGTTATAACATTCATCATTCGCAGTAATACAAGGTTTAGCAACGCATTTGCTTAATTCTTCACCGTCCATTTTTTGTACTGTTTTTAGTTCAAAGAATCTGCTTCCAGTGTAGTATGCAGCTATTATATTTTGAGCTAATTGAGTATGAGGTCCTGCAGCAGGTCCTATAGGAGTTTCTAATTTTCTTCCAAAAATTTCATAATATTTAGCTTTATCAGCTTTGAATGCCCTTGAAATACCAAATACCTTACCAGATTTTTTTTCTTCCAAAACCCAATTCATAAGGTTTCCAAAAGGAATAGGGGTCATTACATCACTCATTATAATCCTCCAATTATTAATTAATACTGTTTTAAAAAATTTAGAGTAATGGAGCAAAAATATACCCAATTACTTAATATAATATATTTTAATTATTTGTTAATCTGTTTCCAAAGTTTAGCAGATTCTTCTCTTATTTTAGCATAAGCAGCTTCTTCATCAATTTTTGTAAGTTTTCTATCTCTCATTAATACTTCACCATTACAAACAGTAGTGTTAACATGTCCGCCGTTAATGCCAAATAATATATGTCCGTTAATGTTTTTATCGCTTAATTCTGTGTAATTTTTATAATCTACAATAATAATATCAGCAGCAGCTCCCTCTTTTAGTACACCAAGAGGAGTATCGAAATAACGATTAGCCATTTTAGCATTATTTTCAAATAGCATTGTAGGTATTTCACCCCAAGCAGCATTAGGATCGCAAAGGCTATGTTTATGAAGTACATTAGCTACTTTATATGATTCTGTCATATCATGAGTATAACCGTCTGTACCTAAACCTGTTAATATACCTTTTTTCATTAATTCCATAGTAGGAGGGCATCCGCAGGCATTACCCATATTAGATTCAGGGTTATGAGAAGTCATAGTGTCTGTTTCTTTTATTAAATCCATTTCATGAGGATTAACATATATACAGTGTACTAATATAGTTTGAGGGCCTAAAACTTTGAAATCATAAAGTCTGTCAACTATTCTTTTGCCATGTTCTTTAAGACAAGCATGTAAATCTTCTATACCTTCAGCAACGTGAATATGACATCCTATGCCTTCAGGTAAATCTTTCATACAAGCTTCCATAGTTTTATCAGAAATAGTGAAAGAGGCATGCATTCCCATCATAGCCTTAATCATATCAGTTTTATCAGCCATAGCATGCTTAATAAAGTCAAGATTTTCTTTAACAGAAGCCTTGGATTTAGCCTCTCCGTCCCTGTCTGACACTTCATAGCATAAAGAAGTACGAACTCCCATAGTTTTAGCAGCTTCTTCTATAGCAAATAATGAGCTTTCAATATGTCCAAAGCTAGCATGGTGGTCAAATACTGTAGTAACACCATTTTTAATAGATTCTATATAAGTAGCCATTGCACTTTGTTTAGTTTGCTCTAAAGTAAGATTTCTGTCTATAGTCCACCACATGCCGTCTAATATTTCTAAAAAGCCTTTAGGGTTATAACCATTAATACTAAAACCTCTAGCCATAGCAGAGTAAATATGTTCATGTACGTTTATAAATGCCGGCATAATAATGCTTCCTTTTGCATCTATAAACTCAGCATCCTTATATTTTGCCTTTAAATCTGAAGTTTTTCCAACTTCTTTAATTAATCTTCCGTCACAAAGAACTGCTCCATCTTCTAAAAATGGTTTAGCAGAATCTCTTGTTATTAATTTACCGCCGCCTATTAATAGCATATATTCCCCCTAAATTTCATATTTTTATAATTTATTATCTATATTTTAATAGGATATTAAAAAAAGCGGATTTGTCAACGAATTTGTATAAAAAATAAAAAATTTTTAGATTTTTTCTTGAAAATCTAAAAAAAAATTAGTATACTATAAACGTATCAATTAATGAAGTTATAGATTTTAAGTATATAGTAGCTTTTTATAGGATATTTATGAGTTCTAATATAATACTAGAAACTTTAGTAAGCGTAGCACATGGCATAGCAAGGCAATTTGGTAATAATTGCGAAGTTTGTATTCATGAACTAAAAGAGGAAGATTTAGAGCATACAATTCTTTTTATCATTAATGGCGGGGTTACAGGAAGAAAAGCAGGCGAAGGTGCTTCAAATGTAGTATTAAAAACTATAGAGAAGCTAAAAAAAGGAGAGCCTATAGTTGACCATTTATCTTATCTTACAAAAGCATCAAATGGAAAAATATTAAAATCTTCAACTGTATTTATAAAGGATATGGAAGGAAAATATAGATATATACTCTCTATAAACTTTGATATAAGCAGTTTTATTCCATTTAAGAATGACTTAGATTTATTAATTCAAACAGAAGATAAATCTAAACTAGAAGAAATACCAAACAGTGCTCAGGAGCTTATGGAAAAACTTATATTAAAAAGTGAGAAATTGATAGGAAAGCCTGCTTCTATAATGAGTAAAGATGAAAAAATAAAGGCTATTAAATTTTTAAATGATTCTGGAGTATTTTTAATAACAAAATCTGGGGATAAGGTATCGAATCATTTTGGAATAAGTAAATTCACTCTATATAATTATATAGATTCAAAAAAGGAGGAAGTAAATGAGTGAGCTTAAATGGGCAGAAAATAAAATGCCTAAGTCAGATGACAAAAATTTACCAATAATGTCTATTGAGGAAGTAAAGAAAGCAAAAGCATTTCATCAAAGTTTCCCTCAATATACGCAAACACCATTATCAGAATTAAAAGAAATGGCAAAATATTTAGGTTTAGGAACTATCAAAGTAAAAGACGAGTCATACAGATTTGGTCTTAATGCTTTTAAAGTATTAGGCGGTTCTTATTCTATGGCTAAATATATAGCTCAAAAAATGGGAAAAGATGTAAGCGAGTTTCCTTATGATGTACTTACTTCAAAAAAATTAAAAGATGAATTTGGTCAAGCTACTTTCTTCTCTGCTACAGACGGCAACCATGGAAGAGGCGTTGCTTGGGCTGCTAATAAATTAGGACAAAAATCAGTAATTTTTATGCCTAAAGGCTCAACAGAAACAAGATTAAAAAACATTCAAGCTGAAGGAGCTACTGCTACAATAGAAGAATATAACTATGATGAATGTGTTAGAAAAGCTGCTGCAGAAGCTGCAAAAGTGCCTAATGGTGTAGTTGTACAAGACACTGCTTGGGAGGGCTATGAAGAGATACCTGCTTGGATTATGCAAGGTTATGGTACTATGGCTTTAGAGGCAGATGAGCAATTTGGCGAAAGACCTACACATGTATTTGTACAGGCTGGAGTTGGTTCTTTGGCTGGTGCTATGGTTGGATATTTTGCTAATAAATATAAAGATAATCCTCCTATAATGGTTGTAGTAGAGGCTGAAGCTGCTGCTTGTTTATATAAAGGTGCTGTGGCTGGCGATGGTAAAATAAGAATAGTAGAGGGTGATTTAAATACTATTATGGCTGGACTTGCTTGCGGTGAGCCTAATATTACTTCTTGGGATATACTTAAAAATCATGCTGATTGTTTTATTGCTGCTGAAGATGTAGTTGCTGCAAGAGGTATGAGAATGCTTTCTGCTCCATTAAAAGGAGACCCTCAAGTGGTATCTGGTGAATCTGGAGCTGCTCCTTTCGGTGCTTTGGCTACTATAATGCTTAATGATGAATATGCTGAATTAAGAAAGAAATTAAAACTTGATTCTAATTCTAAAGTATTATTATTCAGCACAGAGGGAGATACTGACCCAATTAGATGGAAAAATATCATTTGGGAAGCAAAAGAGAGATAATAATTTTTTTATAATATATATAATTTTAGGGAGAAATAAAAATGAGTGCTATTACAAAAGAACAATTTGAACAAATAAAAGCAAAAGCAGAAGGCTATAAAGCTGATATGACTAAGTTTTTAAGAGATTTAATTGCAATTCCTAGTGAATCTTGCGAAGAGAAAGGTGTAATTGAGAGAATTGCTGAAGAGATGAAAAAAGTAGGATTTGACAAAGTAGAAATAGATCCTATGGGTAACGTATTAGGTTATATGGGTACAGGTAAAACTTTAATAGGTATAGATGCTCATATAGACACAGTTGGTGTTGGCAACAAAGACAACTGGGAATTTGACCCTTATAAAGGTTATGAAAACGATATCGAAATAGGCGGAAGAGGTACTTCTGACCAAGAGGGCGGTATAGTTTCTGGTGTTTACGGTGCTAAAATAATGAAAGATTTAGGTCTTTTAAGCGACAAATATCAAGTTGTTGTCGTTGGTACTGTACAAGAAGAAGACTGCGATGGTTTATGCTGGGAATATATCTGTAAAGAAAGCAAAATTAAACCTGAATTCGTAATTTCTACTGAACCTACTGACGGCGGTATTTATAGAGGTCAAAGAGGAAGAATGGAAATAAGAGTAGATGTTAAAGGTATTTCTTGTCACGGTTCTGCTCCAGAAAGAGGAGATAACGCTATTTATAAAATGGCTGATATACTTCAAGACATTAGAAGTCTTAACGAAAATGATGCTAAAGATTCTACACCTATCAAAGGTTTAGTAAAAATGCTTGAAGAAAAATATAACCCTCAATATAAAGAAGCTAATTTCTTAGGCAGAGGTACTGTAACTGTTTCTCAAATATTCTACACTTCTCCAAGCAGATGTGCTGTTGCTGACTCTTGTTCTATATCATTAGACAGAAGAATGACAGCTGGCGAAACTTGGGAAAGCTGCTTAGAAGAAATAAGAAACCTTCCTAACGTTAAAAAATATGGTGCTGAAGTATCTATGTATAATTATGAAAGACCATCTTGGAAAGGTTTAGTTTATCCAATAGAATGTTACTTCCCAACTTGGGTAATACCTGAAGACCATGCTGTAACTAAAGCTTTAGAAGAGGCTTATAAAGGTCTTTATGGTACTGAAAGAATTGGACCTACTCCAGAAATAGACAAAGAAAGAAAAGCTCGTCCGCTTACTGATAAATGGACTTTCTCTACTAATGGCGTATCTATTATGGGAAGAAACTCAATACCTTGTATAGGTTTTGGTCCCGGTGCAGAAGCTCAGGCACATGCTCCTAATGAAAAGACTTGGAAACAAGATTTAGTAAACTGTGCTGCTTTATATGCTGCTGTACCTACTATTTATTGTGCTAATAAATAATTAAAGATTAATTAATATTAATTAAAATAAAAAAAATAAAAATAAAAGGATGAAAATATGAGTATACAAAAATATATTTCAAAACTCGATAGCCTTGAATTTGGAAAAATGTATAAAAATGACTTTTTCCTTACTTGGGACAAAACTTTTGATGAATTACAAGCTGTTTGGACTGTTGCTGATGCTTTAAGATTTTTAAGAGAAAGCAATGTATCTACTAAAGTATTTGATTCTGGTTTAGGTATTTCTTTATTCAGAGATAACTCTACAAGGACTCGTTTTTCTTTCGCTTCTGCTTGTAACCTTTTAGGTTTAGAAGTACAAGACTTAGACGAAGGTAAAAGCCAAATAGCTCACGGTGAAACAGTTAGAGAAACAGCTAATATGGTATCTTTTATGGCTGATGTTATAGGTATCAGAGATGATATGTATATTGGTAAAGGTCATGAATATATGAAAGAAGTTTCTGAGTCTGTAAGACAAGGTTACAATGACGGTATATTAGAGCAAATCCCTACTTTAGTAAACTTACAATGTGACAGAGACCATCCAACTCAAATGATGGCTGACTCTTTACACTTTATCCACGAATTAGGCGGATTAGAAAACTTAAGAGGTAAAAAAGTTGCTATGACTTGGGCTTATTCACCTTCTTACGGTAAACCTCTTTCTGTACCGCAAGGTGCTGCTGGTTTATTCACAAGATTAGGTATGGATGTTGCTTTAGCTTATCCAAAAGGTTATGAACTTATGCCTGAAGTTGAAGCTATTGCTAAGAAAAATGCTGAAGCTGCTGGTGTTAAATTAACTATTACTAACAACATGGACGAAGCTTTCGAAAATGCTGATGTTGTTTATCCTAAATCTTGGGCTCCTTTTGCTGCTATGCAGGAGAGAACAGACCTTTATGGTAAAGGCGACACTGACGGAATAAAAGCTCTTGAAAAGAGATTATTAGAGCAAAATGCTAAACATAAAGATTGGTGCTGTACTGAAGAAAAAATGAAGAAAACTAAAGACGGAAAAGCATTATACTTACACTGCTTACCTGCTGACATTAATGATGTTAGCTGTAAAGAAGGTGAGGTTGCTGCTTCTGTATTTGACAGATATAGAGTACCTCTTTACAAACAAGCTAGCTACAAACCATATGTTATAGCTGCTATGATTTTCTTAGCTAAATTTAGAGATCCTCAAACTGTATTAAGCAAATTAGTTTCTGATGGAAAACCAAGAGTATTTGGCTGCTAATAATTAAAAAATATAATGGTAAGTGTCTATAAATAATAGTGCTTACCATTTTATATCTTTAATATTGTGAAAATAAGAACTTTTTTATAATATTAAAATTAAATTAATTTTGTTTTTAGGATATAAAAATGGAAAAGAAAAAAAGAATAGTTATTGCTTTAGGCGGAAATGCTTTAGGAGATACTCTTGCAGAGCAAATGCAAGCTGTAAAAATAACTGCTAAAAACATAGTAGATTTAGTAGAAAGCGGATGCGAAGTAATAGTAGCTCATGGTAATGGCCCTCAAGTTGGTTTCATAAACAATGCTATGAATGAATATACTAATAATCATAATACAGGAAACCCTATACCTTTATCAGTATGTGTTGCTATGAGTCAGGCTTATATTGGTTATGACTTACAAAATGCTATTATGGAAGAATTCTCTAATAGAAATATTACTGTTCCTCCAATAGCTACATTAGTTACACAGGTAGTAGTTGATGAAAATGACCCTGCTTTTAAAAACCCTACTAAGCCTATAGGTCGGTTTATGACAAAAGAAGAGGGTGAGGCTAAGGCTAAAGAATTAGGCTGGACAGTAAAAGAGGATGCGGGCAGAGGATATAGAAGAGTTGTTGCTTCTCCTAAACCTGTTGCAATTGCAGAAAGCACTGCTATTAAAGCTATGCTTAATGAAAAGGCTTTAGTAATTTGCTGCGGCGGCGGCGGAATACCTGTAATAAGAATAGGTAATCACTTAAAGGGTATGCCTGCTGTTATAGATAAAGATTTTGCTTCTGCTGTACTTGCTAAAGAACTTGATGCTGATATGCTTATAATTTTAACTGCTGTTGAAAAAGTAGCTATTAACTTTGGTAAGCCTGATGTTAAATGGCTTGATTCTATGACTGTTGAAGAAGCTAAAAAACATTGCGATGACGGACAATTTGCTCCGGGCTCTATGCTTCCTAAAGTACAGGCTTGTATGCAGTTTGCTGAGGCTACTGGAAAAGAAGCTATGATTACTTTACTTGAAAAAGCTAAAGACGCTATTAATGGAAAAACTGGTACTAAAGTAGTGAAATAAAAAAATATATTTACTATAATAATAAGTATATATAAATTAAAGAGGAGGATCATGATTTATGGAAGGAAATAAATCTAATTCAGAGTTAGTTTATCAACTTGAAGGCCGTCCAAGTATAGCTGTTGCACTTCCTTTAGGGATGCAGCATGTAATGGCAATGTTCACTTCAAATTTGGCTCCTATATTAATTATTGCAGGAGTATGCGGTTTATCAGGAGCTGATACGGTTGTTATGGTTCAATGTGCGATGTTTGTATCAGGGCTTACAACTTTTATTCAGCTTTATCCTATAAAACTTGGAAAGAACAGACAAATTGGGGCTAATCTTCCTATAGTAATGGGTACATCTTTTGCTTTTGTACCAACTGCTCAAAGTGTCGCTGCTATGGGCGGTATAGGAATGGTATTAGGCGGTGCTATGGTAGGAAGTTTAACAGAAGTTATAATGGGTTTTTTCTATAAATATATACGTAAGTTCTTTCCGCCTTTGGTTGTTGGATGTACACTTGTAACTATAGGTGTAAGTTTGCTTAATGTTGGAGTTGGTTATTTTGCTGGCGGGGTTGGATCTCCTGATTATGGTTCTCCTAAAAATTTAGCGATGGGTTTTTTATCTTTATTTGTTATTATTATACTTCAGAAATTTGGTAAAGGTATTATCAAAAATTCTGCTATTTTAATAGGTCTTGTTGTAGGATATATAGTTTCTGCTTTCTTAGGAATGGTTAATACTCAGCCTATATCTGAGGCATCTTGGTTTAGAGTTCCTCTTCCTATGCATTTCAAAATTGAATTTTCTTTGCCTGCTATAATAAGCTTTGCTGTTCTTTATATAACTTCAGGTCTTGAAACTATAGGAAATACTTCTGGTATTACAATAGCGGGATTTGACAGAGAAGCTACCGAAAAAGAAACTTCTGGTGCTATATTAGCAGATGCTTTAGGTTCTACAACTGCAGCATTTTTTAACTGTCTTCCAAATACTGCTTTTGGACAGAATGCAGGAATAGTATCTATGACTAAAGTTGTTAATAAATTCTGTATAGCAACAGGTGCTTTCGTTTTAATGTTATGCGGTTTCTTTCCTAAATTGGGTGCTATATTCTCAGCTATACCTAGCTCTGTATTAGGCGGTTCTATAATAACGGTATTTGCTATGATTTTAATTAATGGAATCAAGATGATAGCTAAAGCTGGTTTCAGTGAACGCAATATTATAGTAATGGGTATTACTTTTGCTTTAGGACTTGGAATAGCAAATCATCAGGATGCAATAGTAAGTCTTCCTAGTTATGTGAAATTTATATTCCATGACACTGTTTCAGCAACTTGTATTATATCTATTTTAGCAAATCTTATATTCCCCGCTGATAAAGAGAGTAAGCCAGAGGATTATAATGCATAATTAGTATGCAAGTTTTTAAAAGGATATATAAATGGAAACTTTTATTAAAGAATTAAAAAACTCTGTTCCTAGGGTAGATGCCTTAGACAAAATAACAGGGAAAACTAAATATTTGAGTGATATAGACTTTGGAAAAGATATTCTATATGCAAAAATAGTTTATTCTACCAAAGCCAGAGCTAAAATATTAAAAATAAATATACCAGAACTTCCTGAAGGTTATTTTACTGTTGATTATAAAGATGTTCCTGGTAAAAATATGACTACTATGGTAGTAGCTGATTGGCCGCCATTTGCAGAAGATACTGTAAGATATATTGGAGAGACGATACTTCTTATTGTAGGACCTGATAAAAATATAGTATATGATATAGCTGAAAAAGTAAAAATAGAATATCAAGATTTAGAGTCTGTATTGAATATTGAAGATTCCAAGAAACTGCTTGGAGGTGCAATATACGGCGATAACAACATATTTATTTCATTCAATGCTGGATATGGTGATGTAGATGAAGCTTTCAAAAAAGCAAAGACTGTAATAGAAGAAACTTATTATACACCATATCAAGAACATTTATATATGGAAGTTAATGGTGCTGTAGGTGTATGGGAAAATAATAAGGTATCAATTTATTCATCTACACAATGTCCATATTATGTACGCAAAGCAACAGCTCCTGTACTTGGGGTTGAAGATGACAATTTAAGAATAGTTGCTCCTCCTATAGGCGGCGGTTTTGGGGGTAAAGAGCATTATCCGGATGTATTATCTGCGGTTGTGGCAGTTGCTACACATAAAGCTAAAAAAACTGTAAAACTTATATTAGACAGACAATTTGATATGGCTTATAGTGTAAAAAGACAGCCTGCTCAAATAACTACTAAAGTTGCACTTGATGAAAACAATAATATTATTGCACTTGATGTAGTATCAGATATGGATGCTGGTGCCTATGAAGCTAGTTCAAGAGTTATAATGCAAAGATGTACATATACTGCTGCTAACGTATATAATTTCCCTAATGTGAGAGTATTAGGAAGATTATATGTTACTAATAATGTACCTAGCTGTGCTTTCAGGGGATTTGGGGCTCCTCAAGCAATATTTGCCATAGAAAGAACTATGGATAACATTGCCAAAAAAATAAATGTTGATCCTATAGAACTTAAAAAGAAATATTTCGTTAAACAAAATGACCCAACAATAACGGGCGGAATATTTCACGATAATATAATACTTCCTAAAATGCTTGATTTAGCTTTAAAAGAATCTGATTACGAGAGAAAATCTAAAGAATATAAAAACACTATGTATAAAGGAATAGGAATATCTTGTTTCTTGCATGGATGTGCTTTTACTGGAAGCGGTGAAAGAGATATTATTAAAGCTAAATTAAAATTAAGAAAAAAAGGCAAAAAAGTAACTATACTAACTTCAAACACAGAAATAGGTCAGGGTCTTCATACTACATTTAGAAAAATAGCTTCATACAATTTAAATATTCCATTAGAAGATATTGATATAGCTGAATATGATACTGACATTGTTCCAAATACTGGTCCTACTGTAGCTTCACGTTCTGTGATGATAGTAGGATATTTAATACAAGAGGCTTCTAAAAAATTAAAAGAAAGATGGAACGAGTCTTATGAAATAGAAATAACAGAAGACTATAAACACCCTACACATTTAGTAGATTGGGATACTAATACTTTAAGGGGAGATGCTTATCCTAGCTATGGACTTGGAATAAATGTTGTTGAAGTAGAGATAGATAAATATACATTAGAAGTAAAGATTGTAGGAGTATGGGCGGTATTTGACTGCGGATATCCTATAGATGAAAAGATAGTTGAGGGACAGATAAAAGGAGGAGTTGCTCAGGCACTTGGCTGGGGAGCTTTAGAGAAGATAGTAAATAAAGACGGAAGATTCCTTCAAGTAAAGATGTCTGATTATATGATACCTACTTCTTTGGATTTGCCTGAAATAAAAACTTATATAATGTGCGAGCCTTATCAATATGGACCATTGGGGGCTAAGGGAGTAGGGGAGATAACTTTTGACGGTGCTGCTAGTGCTTATGCTTCTGCTATGGAGAATGCTTTGAAATATCATTTTACAAGCATACCTATATTACCAGAAAATATTGCGGAGGTGTTGTAATATGGCTATAAGTTTTACTGTTAATAATAAAAAAATTAATACAGAGTTAAATCCGCTTACTAGATTAATAGATTTTTTGAGAGATGAATTAAAACTCACAGGCACTAAAGAAGGCTGCGGAGAGGGCGAATGCGGAGCTTGTGCTGTTTTGATGAATGGTAAAGTTGTTAATTCTTGTTTAATTCCTATAGCTTTATGCGAGGGAAAAGAAATTCTAACTATAGAAGGTTATACAGAAACAGAGAAAGGAAAAATTGTAACAAAGGCTTTTATTGATGAGGGTGCTGTGCAATGCGGTTTTTGTACTCCTGGAATGGTGATGTCAACAGAGGCTATTTTGAATGATACAAAAGGGCATCCTACTGAAGAAGAGGTTAGAAGAGGGCTTTCTGGAAACTTATGCAGATGCACTGGCTATGACCATATAGTTAATGCTGTATTAAGAGCTTCTGAAATGGCTTCAAAGGAGGGTAAAAAATTATGGTAAGTACTTTGAAAGCTAAAAATATTAATGAGGCATTGGAATTAAAGCTAAAATATAATGCAATAATTTTTGCAGGCGGCACAGATTTAATGGTTGAGCATCTTAGAGGAAGCAATTTAATAGCTAAATTTGAAAGGCCTCTGTTATTTATAAATGAAGTAAATGAATTAAAAGGCATAAAGGAATATGAAAATAATATTATTATAGGGGCATTAACTACATTTGATGAAATAATTAAATCGCCTTTAATTCCTCAAGTGTTAAAGGACAGTGCTTTGGGTATAGCAGGTCCTCCTATAAGAAATATTGCTACTATTGGAGGAAATATTTGCAATGCCTCTCCTTCTGCTGATAGCTTACCTTCGCTTTATGCAATGGATTCAGTGCTAATATTAAAAAGTAAAGATTCTAAAAGAGAAGTTAAAATAAAAGACTTTATCAGTGGTGTAAGTAAAACTACAATAAAAGATGATGAAATACTTACTCATATAATTATACCTAAAAAAAATTATGAGTATTCTTTTTATAAAAAAATAGGCACAAGAAAAGCAAACGCATTATCTAAACTTGCTATATGTGCCTTAGTTTGTAAAGAAAATGATAAGTATAGATTTAAAATAAGTTTCTGTACTTTAGGAATTACAGTTACAAGAGACGAATCTATAGAAGAGAAATTTATAACATCAGATATTGATGATTGGAAAAATAACATTAATTCTATACAAGAAGCATATTCTGTTATTATGAAGCCAAGGGATAGTGCGAGGTCAACAGCTTTGTATAGAAAAAAATGTGCTTTAAATTTAATAAAATATTTTATAGAAGATATCTGTAAAAAATAGTTTATTAATTTAAATAAAATAATTTATAAAAAATGGAGAGAAATATGAGTATGAATGAAAAAACTCAAGATGCTTTGTTTCAGTATGAAGCTGTTCCAAAGATGACTCAAGCTTTCCCGCTGGCTATTCAGCACGTAGTTGCTATGATTGTTGGTTGTGTTACTCCTGCTCTTATAGTATCATCTGCAGCTGGTCTTAAAAGCGGAAGTCCTGAGCAAATATTGTTAGTTCAATCTTCATTAGTATTTGCTGCTATTTCTACAATAATTATGGTTTTTCCTATACCTATAACTAAAAACTATCATATAGGTGCTAGACTTCCTATGATTATTGGAGTTAGTTTCGCTTATGTATCTACTATGCAATCTATTGCTAGAGGTCCTGAAGGTGCTGGTCTTGGTGTTAGAGGGCTTGCAATTATCTTTGGTGCTCAAGTAGTGGGCGGTATTGTAGCTATAATATTTGGCTTTGCTGTTGAAAAAATTAGAAAATTATTTCCGCCTCTAATCGCTGGTACAGTAGTATTTACAGTTGGTCTTTCATTATATCCTACTGCTGTCAGATATATGGCTGGCGGAAGTACTTTATATAGTATAAACGGTGAAGTTGTTCCTTTTGGTTCTTGGCAGTATTGGACTGTTGCTTTTATCACTCTTATTGCTGTTATTTTCTTCAATCAATTTACCAAAGGATTTTTAAAGTTAGCTTCTATACTTATGGGATTAATTATTGGTTATATAGCAGCATTTTTCTTTGGTATGATTAATTTTACAAGTGTTATTAATGCTGGTATTTTCCAAGCTCCTAAACTTATACCTTTTGGAATAGAGTTTGACCCTTCTGCTGCTATTGCTATAGCACTTTTATTTGCTGTTAACTCTGTTCAAGCAATAGGAGACTTTTCTGCTACTACTTCAGGGGGTATGGGAAGAATGCCTACTGATAAAGAATTAAAATGCGGTATCACTGCTTATGGTATTACTAATATATTATCATCTGTATTTGGTTGTTTGCCGACTGCTACTTACAGCCAAAACGTTGGTATTGTTGCTACTACTAAAGTTGTTAATAGAATAGTATTTTTAATTGCTGCTATTATAATATTAGTTGCTGGTTTATTCCCTAAATTCTCAGCTTTACTTACTACTATACCTTCTTGTGTATTAGGTGGTGCTACTATAATGGTATTTGCTTCTATTGCTATGACTGGTATTAAATTGGTATTTACTGAAAATATGGGTCATAGAAATACTTTAATAGTAGGTCTTGCTGTTGCTTTAGGTATGGGTACTGTTCAAGTTGGAGGAGCTTTAGATACTTTCCCTGCTTGGGCTAAAACTGTATTTGGAAGCAGCCCTGTTGTTATAGCTACTTGTGTTGCTATAATACTTAATGTTATTCTTCCTAAAGAAGAAAAAAAATAATTATATAATTTTAGACAATGGGATTTTAAAGCCCATTGTCTTTTATTTTAAATCTTCTCTTTTATCTACATCTATTAATTTCATTTCATCTATTGTATATAAAAAAGTGTCATTGATATTTTTTTTTATAATTTTTGATGCTCCTTCATCATCTTCTAGTTTTAGAATATCATCAATATATTTAGAAGAAAAAATTGCAGGGTTAGAAACTCTTTTTTTTGTAAACATAGCTCCTATATTTTTTTGGCTAAAGCAAAAATACTTTATCATATTAAATATATCATCGCTTCCTAAAAAAGGCATGTCGCATACAAAAAAAGAAAAATTATCACAGCTATCTTTTATTGCTTCTTTTAATCCAATTTTTATTGATGAGCTTATTCCAGCATTATGATTGTTATTATAGATAGCAGAATAATATTTATTTTCAAACTCTTTATTTATTATTTCATCATATATGCTTACAACAATTATAGATGTTTCTAAGTTTTTTAACTTTTTATCTTTTTTTAATAGTTTTATTACATCAGATATTTTATTAATTGTGTTTTCAAATAATGTTTTATTATTAAGAGAATTAAATTTATGAAGTAATTTGTTGCCGTTAAAACGTTTGCTATTTCCAGAAGCAAGAATTATAAATGCAGTTTTTTTATAATTAATATTTTTGTTTTGTGTAAAATCATTTAAATATAATTGAATATCGCTGCATTTATTTTTAAGCTTATCTATATAATATTTGTTTGCAATAAATTTAATAGTTTCTATATCTACAATTTTATTTTTATCTATTTCTTCGCATAAATTATATCTAAAACAAACTTCGCTAAATTTTCTATTTAAAGCATGAAGCCCCATCACTACAACTATTTTAGAAATTTTGCCTAATAATATATTTGGTATAACAGGCTCGTTTTCATTAGGTATTTTTATAGGATAATGTTTTGCTCCATCAGCTTCTATTAATATAATATCAGCGTATTTAATAGCATTATTTAATTCTTCATCTCCAGCATACATTAGCTTTTTTTCATCATATTCTTTCCCAAGCACTATTATATTTTTATTGTCAAATGAATGAGAATTAATATTATCAGTATATTCATTAGGTTTATAAATTTTGGTTGTAGTAGTTATAATTACTTTTTTGTCTTTATAACTTTTTGATAAGTTTTCTATATATGTAGTCTTTCCGCCAGCACCGCATACTAATATTATTTCAGGCATATTACTCTTTTTTTATTTTCCTTCTATTTTCAAATATTGCTCTTTTTAATATTAACTCTGCTGCTATACTTACAGCTATCTCTTCTGTTGACTCTGCCCCTATTGGCAAGCCTATTGGAGCATGAACTTTATCAATCATTTCATATGTATATTTTTCTTCTTCTTTTAATTTGCTGTGAAGTGTTGTAATTTTTTTATTGCTTCCTATCATTCCAATATAGTAGGCTTTTGTTTTTAGAGCATTTTTTTCTACTATATAATCATAGCTATGTCCTCTAGTTACTATAATTATATAATCTTTTTCTGTGATATTTATTTTATTAAATACATTCTCATAATCATCTACTATTATTTTGTATGCATTATAAAATCTCTCTTTATTTGCAAACTCTTCTCTGTCATCAATTACAATACAATTAAATGATAACTTATTAAGTATATCAACTAAATCTAATGAAACATGCCCAGCTCCAAATATATATACATTGCTATTTTTTTTATTTTCTTCCTTTAATAGATTTTCTATAATTTCTTTGTTGTTTTTGGTTATATATTTAAAATCAATTTCTACATTTCCTCCGCAAAGCATACCAACTCCGCCGGATTCTTCGTTTGTGAGAGAATAATTTTTTTTGTAATCTGATTTTTTTTCTATCAGTGCGAAAGCATCATTTAAAACTTTAAACTCTAATATTCCGCCCCCTATGGTAGAGAGAGTTTTTTTATTATTGTTTTCATCAATATATGCAATCATCATAGCATCAGAAGTTCTAGGAGATGAACCGCTAGATTTTATTATATTTATTAGTATTATTTCTCTATTTAGTTCTAATAATTTAATAGCTTCATTTAAAGTATTTTTTAGTGTCATATTATATTATCTCTTTTGTTTAAATATTTTTTCATTATATATGTAAACAATAAAAAAGTCGACCGCAAAAATTACGGCCGACTTAATATGCTTTTTAAGTGATTTTAATCTTATTTCATAGATTCAACTATAGCATCAACTAAACCATCAATCTCACCAATATTAGCATCTTTCATAGAAGAAGAAACAGATACTTGAGGATCAAGGATTTCGCATTGTTTTAAGTTGTTTTCAATGAACTCTTGCATCAAAGCACCAGATTTAGGAGCCCAAGAACCATTTTCTATGATAGCGAACTTACGTTTTTGAACATTAAGAGCTCTCATATCATCTAAATAGTTATGCATAGGAGGATAAATATTCAAGTTATAAGTAACAGAAGCAAGTATAACATGGCTATATTTAAAAGTTTCAGAAATCAAATAAGAAACATGAGTACTTGAAACATCATACATAACAGTGTTAGTAAGACCTTTTTCAGCTAATTTAGAAGCAACAACACCAGCCATAGCTTCAGTATTACCGTACATAGAAGCATAAACGATTAATACACCTTTAGTTTCAGGCTCATAAGTACTCCATTTATTATATTTTTCAAGAATGTAGCCTAAATCTTTTCTCCATACAGGACCATGCAAAGGACAAAGCATTTTAATTTTGTCTATTATACCGCCAGCTTTTTTAAGCAAATGCTGTACATGAGGGCCATATTTACCAACGATGTTAGTATAATATCTTCTAGCTTCATCAAGCCATTCTCTGTCGAAGTTAACTTCATCAGCAAATAGTCTTCCATCTATAGCAATGAAAGTACCGAAAGCATCAGCAGAGAATAAAACACCATTAGTGCTGTCAAAACTAACCATAGCTTCAGGCCAGTGAACCATTTGAGCGGCAATGAAGTGAATTTCATGCTTACCAAATTTTCTAGAATCACCTTCTTTTACCTGTATTTTTTTGTCATCAGTAATAGTGAAACCAAATTGATCCATAAACATGAATGCTTTTTCAGTAGAAATAACTCGAGTTTCAGGGTGACGAATTAATACTTCTTCAATAGAAGCAGCATGGTCAGGTTCCATATGGTTAATTATCATATAATCAAGTTTTTTACCGTTTAAAACATAATCTATATTATCTAAGAATTGTCTGCAAACTGCCCAATCAACAGTATCAAAAAGAACAGTTTTTTCATCTAATAAAAGATAAGAGTTATAAGAAACCCCTCTAGTTAAAGGGTGAACATTTTCAAATAGAGCCAAACGATGTTCATTAGCTCCCACCCAATATAAATCTTCAGTAACTTTTCTAACGCAATGCATTAAATTTCCTCCTTTGTTAGTTTATCAAAATTAAGCATTTTACTTAATTATATTATTTACGCCTTAATGAAGTTAGCTTTTTCTTCACTACATTCAGGACATACCCACTCTTCTGGAAGAGCAGTAAAGTCTGTACCTGGAGCTATTTCAGCTTCTGGATCTCCAACGAATGGATTATACTCATAACCACAACCAGAACAAACATATATTTTTGGTAATTCCATAACTTTTTTAGGTACGATTCTTTTAATTTTTTTGTAAGGTACTTCAGCAGGTTTTTTAGCAGCATCTCCGCCTAAAGCAGCAGTAAGTAAAGGAAGTATTTCAGTAACATCACCAACAATACCATAATCAGCATTTTTGAATATTTTAGCAGAAGCTTTCATATTGATAGCTACTATGATAGAAGCGTTTTTAATACCTTTCAAATGTTGGTTAGCACCAGAAATACCGCAAGCAATATATAAGTTACCATTGAATTTTTGACCAGACATACCAACATATCTATTGATAGGTAAGTATCTCAATTCTTCAGCAACAGGGCGAGAACAACCAATAGCAGCACCAGCAGCTTTAGCTAAATTCTCAACAAGTTTCATATTTTCTTTACTTCCAATACCTTTACCAGCAGAAACAACTCTTTCAGCATCAACTATAGGCGTATTAATGTCAATACCAACAGAGAAGTCGATTCCATCTTTTTGTAAAGCAGCAACAAGAGCATTAACTTTATCTTGAGCAGAACCTTCTTTGAATATGATATTTCTTCTTTCACCAGTGATAGGACCTTTTTTAGCCATAGGGCCAACAGCAACAGCAACAGGAGATTTAGGCATTTTACCTAGTATAGAAGCAGAAATAACAACTCTTTGAATTTCGTTAGTACCTTCATAAATTGTACAAATCTTAGCATCGCGGTAAGCTCTCTCAACCATGTAAGCACCTTTAATATAACCGTTACCACCATGTATTTGAAGAGCATCATTAACAACTTCCAAACCTATATCAGAAGCATACTGTTTAGCCATAGCAGCTTCCATACCATAAGGTTCATGTTTTTCTTTAAGATAAGCAGCACTATATATAAGAAGTCTTGCAGCACGTAATTTAGTAGCCATATCAGAAAGTTTGAAAGCAATAGCTTGTTGCTGAGCTATAGGACGACCAAACTGTATTCTGTCTTTAGCATATTCTAAAGCAGCTTCATAAGCTCCTTGTGCTATACCTAAAGCTTGAGCAGCAATACCAATACGTCCGCCATCAAGAGTTTGCATAGCAATTTTAAAACCTTGTCCTTCTTTACCAAGTAAGTTTTCTTTAGGAACTTTAACATCAGAGAAAAGCAATTGAGCAGTAGCAGATGAACGTATACCAAGTTTGTTATAATGTTCACCAAACTCAAAACCTTCCCAACCTTTTTCTACTATGAAAGCACTAATACCTTTAGTACCAATACCAGGAGTAGTAACAGCAAATACTACATAAGTATCAGCTTTAGGAGCATTAGTGATGAATATTTTTTCACCGTTTAATATGTAGTGGTCACCATTTAATACAGCAGTAGTTTCTGTACCGCCTGCATCAGAACCAGCTTCAGGCTCAGTTAAACCGAAAGCACCTATTTTTTCTCCTTTAGCTAGAGGAGTTAAATATTTTTTCTTTTGCTCTTCAGTACCAAAAGCAGCTATAGGATAAGAACCTAAAGAAGTATGAGCAGATAAAATTACACCAACACCGCCATCAACTCTTGAAAGTTCTTCTACTGCTATTGCATAACTAATAACATCTAGTCCAGCACCGCCGTATTCTTTACCATATGGTATACCCATAATATCCAATTTCTTTTTACCCATTTCTTTTACAGCTTCATCTGGGAATTTATTATCAAGGTCAAGCTCTACAGCTATAGGTTTTACTACTTCTTCAGCCCAAGCTCTGACCTTAGCACGAAACTCTTCGTGTTGTTCAGTTGTTTTAAACATTTGCTTCTCCTTTTTTTATTAATTTGTTTTATTATGAATTAAGATAATTTTATTATTTATTGCTGTTTCTCCAGATATTGCATTCTTGAGCTTTTTTAATTAAATCTTCTCTAAAGTCTGGATGAGCTATAGAGATTAAAGCTTCAGCTCTTTGCCAAGTAGTTAAACCTTTTAAGTTTACTTTACCATATTCTGTAACAACATAATGAGTGTTGGCCCTTGTATCTGTTATAATAGTACCATTAGTAAAGCTAGGAACTATTCTTGATTGTAATTCACCATCCTTACCTTTTACAGCTGATGATAAACAAATGAAGCTTTTACCGCCTTTTGAAAGATAAGCACCCAATACAAAGTCTAATTGTCCGCCAGCACCGCTTATATGTTTGAATCCTGTTGATTCAGCACTTACTTGACCAAATAAATCCACTTCAACAGCATTGTTTATAGACATAAAGTTATCTATAGAAGATATTACTCTCACATCGTTAGTATAATCTACAGGAGCAGACAAACATTGAGGATTATTATGAATAAAATCATATAACTTTTTAGTACCAGCACCGAATGCATAAGTTTGTCTTCCTTTATCTATATTCTTTTTACTTCCAGTGATTTTACCAGCTAATGATATATCAACAAAAGCATCAACATACATCTCTGTATGTACACCTAAGTCTTTTAAATCAGATTCTGCTATTAATGAACCTACCGCATTAGGCATACCGCCAATACCTAACTGTATACAAGCACCATTAGGTATTTCTTCTACTATAAGTTTTGCTACAGTTTTATCTACCTCTGTAGTAGCACCGCCTCCGCCTAATTCTACTATAGGAGGATTATCTCCCTCTACTATCATATCAACTTGATTAATATGTATAGATTCTCCTCCAATATAACTAGCACCTAAACAGCGAGGCATATTTTCATTTACTTCAACTATAACACATTTACATCTCTCTATCATAGCCTGCATATGTGAAGCATTAGGGCCATAACTGAAATAACCATTCTCATCCATAGGGCCAACTTGAAACATTGCTACATCTATACCGCGAGGCAAATCTCTGTAATATCTAGGCATTTCAGAATAACGAATAGGATCATAAAAACAAAATCCTCTTGATATTGCTTTTCTTTCTATACCAGACATATGCCAAGAGTTCCAAGTAAAATGTTTTTCTGGATTAAGAATTTTAAATATTTGAGGCTCCCAGCATAATATACCTCCTCTAATATTAATATCTGTTAAATCAGGCATTCTTTCTGCTAATGCTTTATCTAATTCTATTGGAGTGGCTATTACCCAACCATAGTCTATCCAATCACCAGATTTTACAACCTTAACAGCTTCATATGGAGAGGTTAACTTCTCATTATAAAGTTTACTATAATCCATAAGATCTCCCACTAAAATGATTTTTTGATATACTATAGTATAGTAAAATAAATTTTAATTGTCAATCAAAATTTAAAAGATATTATTTTTAAATTTATTTATCTATAATATTATGCATTATTATGTTAATTTTATATTTTTTTATTTCACAAAAAATACATTTTTATTTTTTATTTTTAGCTTTTATTTGTTTTTTACTTGACTTACACACATTTATTTACATAATTATTATATAATAGATAAAAGTACTATGGGGGGTATATTATGATAGTAAAAAAGGTATATGCTGTATATTATAGTGCTACAGGTACTACTCAAAAAATAGCTTCTTTTATAGGAGAAAATGTCGCTAAAAAACTTAATGTTGAGTTTGAAAAATATAATTATAGTTTACCTAAAAGAAGAGAGAAAGTACTTGAGTTTAAAGAAAATGATTTAGTAGTATGTGGAAGTCCTACCTATGCAGGAAGAGTGCCGAATATAATGCTTCCTTATTTAAAAAATAATATTAAGGGAAATGGTGCTTTGGCTATACCTATTGTGCTTTTTGGTAATAGAAACTTTGATGATGCTTTAATTGAGCTTAGAAATATATTGGAGTGTAATGGCTTTCATACTATAGCGGGGGCTGGATTTGTTGGGGAGCATGCTTTTTCTTACACTTTAGGAGCTAATAGACCTGATGAAAAAGATATGCAGATTGCTTTAGATTTTGTAGAAAAAATAGTAGAGAAAATAAGAACTGTAGAGAATATACCTGCAGAACCTATTAAGGTGAGAGGGAATGAACCTATTCGTCCTTATTACACTCCAAGAGATAGGCACGAACATGCTATTGACATATTAAAAGTAAAACCTAAAGTTAATTTATCAAAATGTACCGATTGTAAAATATGTGCTCATGTTTGTCCTATGGGTTCTATTGATTTTAATGATGTAAGCAAATATGTTAGTATATGTACAAAATGTGGTGCTTGTATAAAAAAATGCCCGGAAAAATGCAGATATTATGATGATGAGGGATATTTATACCATCAGCATGAATTAGAAGAACAGTTTGAAAGAAGAGCTGAACCTGAAATTTTTTATATGTGATTTTTATAACTTATCATTTTATATAAACATATATTTTAATGATAAGTTATAATTTTATTAACCTCTTAATATAATAATTTCCAACATCAGAAAAATTGCAAGTTTGTGAAGTAATAGACCAAGAAACTCTTAATTCATTATCAGCATAAACCATATCACTTATATTTTCCGGAATTAATATTTCATTTGCATTTGCAATATTTAATAATTTGTTTGCAAGTATCATAGGTTCACCTACACATACTACTTCATCAAATAAAACTTCAGTATCTGATACCTGACAAAAGCATAAATTTCCCATAGCAATAGATATATTTGCATAATATTTATTTGCTTTTAATGTTGTTATTAATTCTTTGGCACAGCTATATGCGTCTTTTAATATATCGCTGTAAGTTGTATTTCTAAATTTAAAATTATCTGAAAATACTGCTACTATATATTGAGCTGATATTTGATCAACTTTTCCGCCATATTTATTGCTTATTATAGGCAATGATTTACTATAAAAGTTTTTTAAATATGAATTAATAGTTTTTTGTTTTAATGTGTTTATAGCTCCATATAGATTGCATAGTTTTAATGATAATACCACAGAAGAAGCATTTGTATTTTTTATATAATTTTCTCCTTCATTTATGCTAAAAAATACTTTTTTGTCTGTAAAATTTGATAGATATTCTTCGTATTGTGCTTTTCCTATTATCATAAAACTTATCCCAAATGAACTATTATTTAATTATATTTTAATAATATATAATATAAATAATAATATTTTATATGTCAATAATAAAATACAAATTTTATACTATTTTATTATATTATAATAATATTATATCACATTATGTTAATATTATTTTTTAATCATATTGACATAATGTGTAGTTTAAAAAATATATTATTTATATAAATTTTATAATGACTTATAATGATATTTGTAGTAAATAATTGTACAATAAAATTTATTTATGTTATTGAATTAATAGGAAAAATATACTATACTAAAAATAGCATATTATAAAAAATTCAAAATATATAAGATGTGAATAAATTATTTTTGGGGAGATTTTTATTATGGCTAAAAAAGTAGTAATAGCTAGTGCTTGCCGTACAGCTATAGGAAGTATGGGAGGCTCATTAAGTACTGTTCCTGCTGCAGAGTTAGGAGCTGTAGTTATTAAAGAAGCTTTAAAAAGAGCTAAAGTAGAACCTAATCAAGTTGATATGGTTTATATGGGCTGTGTAATACAGGCTTCTCAAGGACAAAACGTTGCTCGTCAAAGTTCTATTAAAGCAGGTTTGCCAGTTGAAGTTCCTGCTATGACTCTTAATGTTGTTTGCGGTTCTGGACTTGATGCTGTTAATATCGCTGCTAATATGATACTTGCAGGCAATGCTGATATAGTTGTTGCAGGCGGTACTGAAAATATGTCATTAGCACCTTATGCTCTTAAAAAAGCTCGTTATGGTTACAGACTTGGTCATGATACAATATTAGATACTATGGTTCATGATGCTTTAACTGATGCTTTCCACAACTATCATATGGGTATTACAGCAGAAAATGTTTGTGATGACTGGAAACTTACTCGCGAAGAATTAGATGAGTTTGCTGCTAAATCTCAGCAGAAAGCTGTTCAAGCTCAAGAGTTAGGTAATTTTACAAGAGAGATTGTGCCTGTTACAATAAAAACTAAAAAAGGCGATATAGTATTTGATAAAGACGAAGGTCCTAGAGCTAGTATAACAGTTGAAAGTTTAGCTAAATTAAAACCTGCTTTCAAACCAGATGGTGGTAGAGTTACTGCTGGTAATTCTTCTAGCATTAATGATGGGGCTGCTGCAGTTGTTGTAATGAGCGAAGATAAGGCTAAAGATTTAGGAATTAAGCCTATGGCTACTTGGATTACTGGTGCTTTAGGCGGTGTTGAACCTAGAATTATGGGTATAGGACCTGTTGCTGCTACTAAAAAAGTAATGGCTCGTACTGGTTTAACTATTAAAGATTTCGATATTATCGAATCTAATGAAGCTTTTGCTGCTCAATCTATTGCTGTAGGAAGAGAGCTTGGAATAGATGTTGATAAACAGCTTAACCCTAATGGAGGAGCTATAGCTTTAGGCCACCCAGTAGGTGCTTCAGGATGCAGAATACTTGTTACTTTGCTTCATGAAATGGATGCTAAAGGTGCTAAGAGAGGACTTGCTACTTTGTGTATCGGTGGTGGTATGGGTTGTGCTACCATTGTAGAAATGTAATAATTTTGCTTTGCAGGTTTAGAGAAAGTTTTCTAAACCTGTTTTAGTTATTACAATATAATAATAAATTTAAGGAGAGATTAATGGATTTTATAAAGTATGAAGAGAAGGGTATGATTGCTGTTATAACTATTAACAGAGAAAAAGCTCTTAATGCTCTTAACTCTCAAGTTTTAGATGAGCTTGATAAAACTTTAGATGCTGTTGATGTAAATAATATAAGATGTTTAATATTAACAGGTGCTGGAGAGAAATCTTTTGTAGCTGGTGCTGATATATCTGAAATGAGTAAGGCAAGCAAAACAGAAGGCGAGGCTTTCGGTAAGAAGGGTAATGATGTATTTAGAAAGATAGAAACTTTCCCTATACCTGTTATTGCTGCTGTTAATGGTTTTGCTTTGGGCGGCGGATGTGAGATAGCTATGAGCTGTGATATACGCATTTGTTCTGATAATGCTTTATTTGGTCAGCCTGAAGTGGGACTTGGTATCACTCCTGGTTTCGGCGGTACTCAAAGACTTCCTAGATTGGTAGGTGCTGGTATGGCTAAACAACTTATATATTCTGCTAAAAATATTAAAGCAGATGAGGCTTATAGGATTGGTTTAGTTAATGCTGTTTATCCTCAAGCTGAACTTATGGCTCAAGCTGAAAAACTAGCTCAAACTATTGCTAACAATGCTCCTATTGCTGTTCGTAATTGTAAAAGAGCTATTAATAGAGGGCTTGATGTTGATATGGATACTGCTATTGTTGTTGAAGAGAAGTTATTTGGTGATTGTTTTGAAAGCGAGGATCAGAGAGAGGGTATGGCTGCTTTCTTAGAAAAAAGAAAAGTTGAAAAATTTGTTAATAAATAATATATTTTTTAAAATTATAAAATTTTTTATAAAAAAGGAGAAATTAAAATGAAAGTTGGTGTTATTGGTGCTGGAGCTATGGGTTCTGGTATTGCCCAAGCCTTTGCTCAAACTGAAGGTTATGAAGTTTGTTTATGTGATATTAAAGAGGAATTTGCTGCTAATGGTAAAGCAAAAATTGCTAAAAGTTTTGAGGGAAGAATTGCTAAGGGTAAAATGGAAAAAGCTGATGCTGATAAGATTTTATCTAAAATCTCTACTGGTTTAAAAGAAATTTGTAAAGATTGTGATTTAATTATTGAAGCTGCTTTTGAAAATATGGAAGTTAAAAAAACTACTTTCAAAGAATTACATGAAATTTGTAAACCTGATTGTATTTTCTCTTCTAATACTTCTTCTCTTTCTATTACTGAAATAGGTTCTGGTATTGGAAGACCTATTGTTGGTATGCACTTCTTCAACCCTGCTCCTGTTATGAAATTAGTTGAGGTTATTTCTGGTATTAATACTCCTAGAGAAGTTGTTGAAAAAATTATTAAAATAGCTCAAGAAATAGGAAAAACACCTGTTGAAGTTAATGAAACAGCTGGTTTTGTTGTTAACCGCATACTTATTCCTATGATTAATGAAGCTATAGATTTATATTCTATGGGAGTTGCTTCTGTTGAAGGTATAGATAATGCTATGAAACTTGGAGCTAATCATCCTATGGGTCCTTTGGCTTTAGGTGATTTAATTGGTCTTGATATTGTACTTGCTATTATGGAAGTACTTCAAAGAGAAACTGGTGACCCTAAATATAGACCTAGTGCTTTACTTAGAAAAATGGTTCGCGGTGGTTTACTCGGACAAAAAACTGGTAGAGGTTTTTACAACTATTCTAAATAATTAATATATAGTTTGTTTGTTTGCGAAGGGATTAATTTTAATCTCTTCGCCTTTTTTTTATTTGTAATAATTTTAAATATAGTATACTATTTTTATATTATAAAATAAGGACATGTAATTATGAAATATAATGAAATAAATAATGAAAGTATAGAAAAATTAATGGATATTTTTTATGCTAAAATTAGAGTGCATAAAGAATTGGGAGCTATATTTAATGAGCATGTTGGAATTGATGATGATTCTTGGGAAAGACATAAAGAAAAAATTGCTAAGTTTTGGAAAACTATGCTTTTAAATGAAAAACTTTATATGGGAAACCCTGTGCAGCCGCATATTAATCTTATGCCTTTTGATATAAAATTATTTGATACTTGGCTTGATTTATTTAAGGGGTGTCTTGATGATGTATTTGAAGAAGAGGCTTCTAATCATTATTATGAGGTAGCATGTAATATTGCTAAAAATTTTAAGGCTGTGTTATTTAATCAATAATTTTTGTTTTTAAATAAATAATTTTAAAATATTATGTTAATATGTTATAATATCTTTAAGTTTATTACAGGATATTTTATGCGTATTATTCTACTTATATTTTTTATAATGTTTAATCTTCTTTATTCTCAGGATTATAATGAAGAAGAGCAAAATCCACCTATAGATATTCCTATAATTAAGGCTATTGCTGAAGATGATGTTAATAGTTTAAAAAATATTATTAATAATGGAGAGAATTTAGAGATTAGAGATGAGCAGGGTAATACTCCTTTAATATGGGCGTCACTTTATGGAAATGTTGATATAGTAAGAGTGCTTATTGATGCTAATGTAAATATAAATAATACTAATAATTTTGGAAATACTGCTTTGATGGGTGCTGTACTTGAGGGGCATTATTCTATAATTAAACTTTTAATTGATAATAAAGCAGATATTAATATAAAAAATAATGATGGCTGGTCTGCTTTGATGTGGTCTTCTGTGAGGGGAGATATCAATATTTTTAATTTGCTTATAGAATATGGGGCTGATATAAATGTTGCCGATATAAACGGAAATACGCCTTTGATGATAGCTTCTGATTCTGCTTATATAGATATTGTTGATAGGCTTATAAAATTAAAAGTTGATGTTAATAAGGCAAACAATATTGGAGATAATGCTTTACTTATGGCTTCTATATCGGGGAATGTTGATATTGTGAGAAAATTAATTGCGGCAGGAGCTAATGTTCATTTTAAAGGGGCTAATGGGGTTAGTGCTATAATTTATGCTTCTAGATTTGGAAGATTAGACATAGTAAAAGAACTTATAAAAAATAAAAGTAATGTAAATATTGCTGCTTCTGATGGTACTACTCCTTTAATTGCTGCTTCTATAGATGGTTATACTGAGATAATAAAAGAGTTATTAAAAAATAAGGCTGATGTTAATAAAACTAATGACTTAGGATATAATGCTTTAATTATAGCTTCTATAGAAAATCATATTGATATAGTAAAAGAGCTTATAGTATATAAAGCTAATATTAATGATGTTACAGAAGAGGGATATACTGCTTTGATAGGTGCTGCTACTGCAGGAAATTTTGATATTGTGAAGATATTAGTTGATGCTGGAGCGGACATTAATTACAAGTCAAAGTCAGGGGACAGTGCTTCAAGCATTGCTAAGAAGAAGGGGAATTTAGAAATATTTGATTTTTTAAATAGCATTTCCAAAAAATAATTAAAAAAACTTTACTTTTTATTAGTTTTTAGTAAAAAATATTTACTTTTACTTGACATTTAATTTACAATTTGCTATAATAAATAATGTCCTTCATTGATATACATAATTAAAAAAAGGAGATTATTTATGAGAAAGCTATTTCTATTAATTTTTTCATTATTTTTAATTGGGTCATATAGTATTTTTGCTGCAGATTTAGGAATTGGCATAGTAGTTCCTCTTGGGGCTTCTATATCACAAAGTTTAATCACTCATAAGGCAGGAGTAGACACTAAAGATGGTGCTTTAAGTACGGCTGCTGGTTTTGAATGGGGGGTTGGTATTACTCCTGGTTTTTATAAGGATTTTGATGATTATATGGGCTTTTCTTTGGCATTAGATTTGGCTTATCATAGAGATGTTTTTGCATACAAAGAAAGTGTTGCTGCTGGAAATAATTCTTATTCTACTGTTAATACTTCTTATAATTTTGATACTATATCTATTGGTCTTCTTCCAAAGCTTAATATAGCAAGATTTTTTATAGGGCTTGGTGGAGGAGTTAAGATTCCTATTGCTTCAAGTGAAACTACTAAAAAATATGACGAACAAACTCAGCAATTAGTAGATGCTAATAATAAATATAATTTTAATAACACAAAAAACAAGTTTGATATGTTTGTGATACCTTATATAAAACTTACTGTTGATTATTTATTTTTCTTTAATAAAGAAGCTGCATTCGGACTTGGAATATATGCAGGATATGATTTTGGTCCTTCATTTAAGGCTGATGATAGATTTAGCAAAAAGTCTTTGGGTGCTTTTGATATAGGGGCACAAATAAGTCTTTATTTTGTAGATAATTAATCCCCTTTATATAAAATTTTTATAAAAAATAATTTAATGTTTCAAGGTGTGTGCAATAAAAATGCATGCACCTTTTTTTATTGACATCTATTAATTTTTTTAGAGCTATTTAAAATTACTTTATAGTTTCATAATCTCTAATGTAATTTTATTTTTGACAAAATATAGTTGTTTATGTATATTATAAATAGTTGTATTATAGAAGAAAAAATATTTTAGGTTATTCATAATGGCTTCAAGTGAGAATAAAAAAAATAATAATAAACAAATTGATATAAAAAATAATGATATAAGATATATAATTGAAAAATATAGCTCTGACATATATGATGATTATTATATTCTTCATTCTCTAAAAAATATAGTAAAAAAAATTAATACACTAAAAGAAAAAAATAATAATATAAAAGTATTATTAGTATCAATAAATTCAGGAAAGCATAAACAATTAAAAAGAGGAAAGTATAGATATATAGAAATAGAGTTTTATGAAGATTTAAGTTATAAAGAAATATATCCTGATGATAAAATGGTTCATGATTGTACAGATGATATTTATTTATTTTTAGAACTATATAATAATTTGAAGTCTTATGAACAATTTAGCCATACTTATATATATGAAATGATTAATAAAATAATAAGCCCTTATAAATTAATATATAAAAATAATGAAGAAAGAAATTATAAAGATATTATAGAAGATATAAAAAATAATTATTTTGAGCTTATCATCAAAGAGAGAGAAATTGATAGATTGAAGAAAGTTATGCAGGAGTATTTTGATGATAATAATAAAAAAATTACTAATTCTATTCTTCCTTCATATAGATTAAATAATAAATATAAGAAAGATAAGAAAAAAGATACGAGATACTATACATTAGAAAGTGTAATAGTTTTAGATGAAATATTAAGAATATATAAAAGCATAAAAAGCACAGATTTTGTATTTATTAGAAATATAAGCTATTTAGATGACACTGAAGAGATAGCAAAAGAGATATTTAATTTTGATAAAATACTAAGTCCAAATATGTATACTATTGAAGCTGTAAAATATGTAAAAGAAATTTGTTTAAGTATTAGCAATGATAAAGAAAGACAAAAAGAAATAAATAAAATTAATATAAAAAATATATTTAATATATTTGAAACTATACAAATGAAAGATTTAGAGAATACTATATTTTATTTGTATGATACAATACTTAGTCTGATAAAAGATATAAGAGATAATAAAAACTATAATAATATAATAGAAGAAAATGAAGAATTACAAAAAGGCATTTTATATTATGACAGTGTTTTTTATTATTTAAGATATTTTATAGGGTATTTATTTACTGATAAACAAATTATAAATGAAGAAGAATATATAAACATAATAGAGCTTTACATTTATAAATATAATACACTTAGAAATCATAATATTTATAGGTTTTACAAATTTTATTTAAATAATGAAACGGCAAAAAAATATAATATAAAAGATTATGGTACTATTAACTATAATATTTACTATTATCGAGATGAAGAAAAAATAATTAAAAGATATTCAATATATGATTATAAGGAAATATATATTTATTATTATAAGTTTATATTGATGAGTATTGCATACAATATTGTAGGCTATCATAGAGATGAAAAATATTATATAAAAACTAGAATAAAAATAAAAGAAGAGAGAGAAAAAAATACAGGTAAAATGACATTTAATTTGGAAATTATATATAAAGAAGAATTTAAAAAAATAAAAAATGATATTAATAAGTTTAATAGAATGCTTAATAATTTATATTTTTTTAATATTATTGATTATGAAGAGTATAAGAAATATGATTGTTATAAACTTTCAGAATTAATAAATTATATTTGCGGTTTAATTGAAGATGAAGAGAAATTTATAAGTATAGAAAAAAATATAAAAAAACTTGAAGGCTATAAATTAATAAAAAAAGAAATTACAAAAATAAAAAGCACTGTTTCTGAGTTTGAAAAAGTTATTGAATATTTGCATAATATTATTAACAATTTCAATTCATCTAAAGACATAAGAATAATAAATTTATTAAATTTTATTTTCTATCAAATTAAAGATAAATTTGATGATGCAGAAAAAAATATAAAACAATTTAAAGTATACAAATTAATAAAAAAAGAGATAGAACTAAATAATAAAAAATTAGAATATATTCGCAATTCAGATAATAGACTTGTTTCAAAAGTACTTGACAAATCAATTTATAGTTTCAAAGAAGTAAGAATTATGTTAATATATTCGTAAAAAAGGATTTTATAAAAATGATTGATTGTCAAAGTGTGATTGGCTTAAAAAAACATATTTATTTCTTTTAGAAGAATTAAGAAAAGTATATAAAGGTTTTAATAATGGCAGACCAAGAAAACTTTCTTTGGAAACTATGCTTTTTATCACTTTTATATATTTTAAACAATA
>NZ_SAXY01000034.1 GCF_008016535.1 Brachyspira pilosicoli | reverse complement strand
AGTTCTCAAACGATATAAAATACTTTCTACTCGATATCGAAATCATTTACAAAAGTTAAATACAAGATTTTTTATATTAGCATCAATATATAATTATCAGTTAAAAAATGACTTTTGAAACAAGTCTAATATAACCTTCCTTCTAATTATAATTTTTAATTAGTATTAATTTTTCACAAATACAATTATATAAAAATAAAATCAATAGTCAAGTATATAATTTTGATAAATATATTTTTTTATAAATAAAAAATGTCAAACTATTGCACTTTATAGTATGATATATAAAAATAAAAAAAAGTTTTTTGTATATTATTAAATGTAGTAATTTAAAAAAGAAAAAAATACACAAAAATAAACAAAAAGTATAATATTAAGATTGACAATAGTAAAATCATATATACAATATTTGGTATAAATACTTTGAATTAATAATGGAGTTTTATTATGATAAAAAAAGGTATAAATATTTGGTCTTTTCCAGCTGGAATATCTTATAAAGATATTTTTACTCTTGCTAAAGATGCAGGATTTGAGGGTGTTGAATTAAGTCTTACAGAAGATGGTCCTTTAGGACTTAACAGCAGTGAAAAAGATATATTAGAAGTTAAAAAGATGGCCAATGATATGGGGCTTAATATTCAAAGTTTTGCTTCTGATTTGGCTTGGGGAAATCCTATAACTTCAGCTAATGATAAAACTAGAGAAAATGCTGTTTCATATATAAAAAGACAGCTTGAGGTGGCTTCTATACTTGGTGCTGACACTATTCTTTTGGTTCCGGGATATGTTGGAGTTGATTTTATACCTGATAGTGAAGTTATATATTATGAAGATGCTTATAAAAGAGCTAAGGAGTGCATTTCTAAAGTTGTAGGAACTGCTGAAAAATATAAAGTTGCTATTGGTATAGAAAATGTTTGGAATAAATTTTTAATTTCTGCTATGGAAATGAGAAATTTTATAGATGAATTTAAAAGTGATTATGTTGGTTCATATTTTGATGTTGGAAATGTTATATATATGGGGTATCCTGAGCAATGGATAAAAGTTCTTGGTAAGAGAATTAAGAAAGTGCATTTTAAAGATTATAGAAGGGCTGTTGGTACTTTATATGGATTTGTTGATTTGCTTGCGGGAGATGTTAATTATCCGGCTGTAATGGAAGCTTTAAAAGAGATTGGATATGATAGTTATTGTACTGCTGAGATGATTCCTAATTATAAATATCATACTGCACAGATTATTTATAATACATCTTCTTCTATGGATGCTATATTGGGAAGAAAGAAATTTCCTTGTTAATGAGATTGATAAATAGGGAGAAGTTTTTATGGTAGCAATAATTGGCGGCGGTTTTATAAGTAATATACATGCGGCTTGTTATAAGAATTTGGGTGTAAAAATAGAAGCTATTGCAGATATAAGCGGGGAAGTGAGAGAGGCTTTTTCTTCAAAATACAATTGTAAAGCATATGAATCTGCTAAAAAGATGTTAGAAGAGCTTAATGAAAAAATAGAAATAGTAGATATATGTGCACCTACTTTTTTGCACGAGGAAATGATAGATTTGGCATTGCAATATAATAAACATATTATTTGCGAGAAGCCTTTATCAATTCATTTAAATAAAGTAGATGAGATAATAGCAAAGTTTAAAAATTCTGACAAATATCTTATGATAGCACAAGTTATAAGGTTTTGGCCTGAATATGTGAAGATAAAAGAGTGGATAGATAATGGGGTATTAGGTAATATAAAATTAGTATCTGCTAAAAGATTAGCTCAGCATCCAAAGAGTAAATGGTTTTACGACCCAACAAAAAGCGGCGGCGGTATATTTGAGCTTCATATACATGACACTGATTTTTTATGTTATTTATTCGGAGATGTAAAAGAAGTTTATGCCAATGGCTCACAAGATGAAAACAAGTCTTGGGATTTTGTAAACAGTTCCATAAAATTTAAAAATGGTGTAAGTGCTGTAGCTCAGGGGGCTTTCGGAATAACGGATAATTATCCTTTTACTGCCAATTTTAAAGTAATTGGAGATAAAGGAACTGCTGAATTTAATCTTTCAGCAGGTGTTAATTTAGATAGCGGAAGCACAAACAGTTTAACTCTTTATAGAAACGGTGAAGAACCAATAATAGAAAATGTAGGCAATAGAGATGCTTATGAAATAGAATTGGAGTATTTTATTGATTGTGTAAAGAATAAAAAATACCCTGAAGTTGTTAATTTAGAATCTATTAGAAAATCTATAGAAACAACTGCAAATTTAATTAAATCCCTAGAAACAGGAAATGTTATAAAATATTAATACTTTTGTAAGGAGAAAAAAATGGTAAAAGTTGCAATAGTAGGCGGCGGCTTTATGGGTACTACACATGCTAAAGGATATAAAAACATAGGTGTAGAAATTGTTGCTATTGCTGATATAGACAAAAAAGCAAAAGAAGACTTTATGAAAACTTATAACTGTAAAGGATTCGACACAGCTCAAAGCATGATGGAAGCAGTACATTCTGAAATAGACTATTTAGATGTTTGCATACCTACTTATCAGCATGAAGAGATGGTATTGCTTGCTGCAAAATATAATAAACATGTATTAAGTGAAAAGCCATTTGCTTTAACTTTAGAGGCTATAGACAATATGCTTGAAGCTACTCAAAAATCAAACAGTATATTTATGATAGGTCAAGTGCTTCATTTCTGGCCTGAATATGCTAAAATTAAGGAGTGGGTAGATCAAGGGATATTTGGAGAAATAAAATTGGCCACAGCTGTTAGATTAGGGCAGCATCCTATTAGTGAATGGTATGGAGACCCTAAAAAAAGCGGCGGCGGTATATATGACTTGCATGTTCATGATATAGACTTCTTATGCTATTTATTTGGAGATGTTGATGAAGTATATGCTACTGGTAAAAAGGCGAGAAAAGATTCTTGGAATTTTGTAGATAGCACATTAAGATTTAAAAACGGTGTTAATGCTACAGCACAAGCTGCTTTTGGTATTACAGATAATTATCCTTTTTCTATGAACTTAAGAATTGTAGGCGAAAAAGCTACTGCCGAGTTTTCTTTCTCTGCAGGATTCAATTTAGAAGATATTGCTTCTGCAAGAAACTCTTTGATGCTTTATAGAAATGGACAAGAGCCGCATCAGGAACCTACAAGTACTAGAGACCCTTATGAAATAGAAGTTGAATATTTTGCTAATTGTGTAAAAGAAGGAAAACAGCCTGAAATAGTAAAACCTAAAGAAGTAAGAAAATCTATACAAGCTATTTTAGGATTGATTAAATCATTAGAAACTGGAAAAGTGGTAAAAATATAAAAATGGTATAATAAAATAATAATATGGGCTTGTAAAATGATTACAAGCCCTTTTTTTATTAATAGAAATATATATTAATTATTTTTTAGCAACCTTTTTAAACTCATCTGCTAAGAATTGTACATCAGTTCCTACTATTACCTGTACAGAAGTTTTACCAGGTCTCAATACGCCAGGGAAATGCTTTCTAATTTCAGCATCATTAACTATAGAATTATCTTTAACTTCCAATCTTAATCTTGTAGCACAATTATCTATATCTATTATATTTTCAAGTCCGCCAAGTAAAGGAAGAAGAAGTAATGCTTTATCTGCATAAGAAGGATTTTTACCTGCTGATGATATAGTAACTTCTATTTCTTCTGCATCATCATCTTCTTCTCTTCCGGGAGTTTTAAGATTAAATTTCTGAATTGCAAAGTTGAAAATAACAAAATAAAGTACAAAGAATACTATACCTTGTACAATTAACATATACCATTGAGTAGCTAATGGGTTTCTAGTAGAAAGAACAAGGTCTATTAAACCAGCAGAGAAACCAAAACCAGCTATCCATTTCATACTAGAAGCTATTATCAAAGATATAGCAGTTAATAGAGCATGTATAAGGTATAATACAGGAGCTACAAACATGAATGAAAACTCTATAGGTTCAGTAACACCAGTAAAGAAGCTAGCAAAAGCGGCAGCCAACATTATAGATTTAATTTTAGATTTGTTTTCAGGTTTAGCATTTTTAATGAAAGCCAAACAAGCACCAACGAGTCCAAACATCATAATAGGGAAGAAACCAGCCTGATACATACCAGTTTGACCTATAATAGCATTTCCTGCATCTATAGAAGCCTGACCGCCTAAGAAATTAGGTATATCATTAATTCCAGCAACATCAAACCAAAATACTGAGTTAAGAGCATGGTGCAAGCCAACAGGAATAAGAAGTCTGTTAAAGAATCCATAAATTCCTGCTCCTATAGGACCAAGACTAATGATAGCTTCACCAAATCCAACTAAACCGCCATAAACAATAGGCCATATAAGCATTAATATGAAAGAAACAATCATCATAACTACAGAAGTAACTATTGGTACGAATCTTCTTCCGCTAAAGAAAGCTAAAAATTTAGGCAACTCAACATTCCAAAACTTATTGTATAAACCGCCGGCTATTATACCGCAAAGTATTCCTATGAATTGGTTATTAATTTTAGCAAAACCAGGAGCTACATCAGCAACATCTTTACTTTGAATCATAGCAACTGTAGCAGGTGCCAAAAGCGTAGTAACTACCAAAAAAGCAACAACTCCTGCCAAAGCAGCAGCTCCATTTCTATCTTTTGACATACCAAAAGATACTCCAACAGCAAACAATATAGGCATATTATCTATGATAGAACCGCCTGCCTTTATAAAGAAAGCAGCAATTGGACTTTCAGCACCCCAACCATTAGGGTCTATCCAGTAACCAATACCCAAAAGGATAGCCGCTGCAGGCAATACGGCTACAGGCACCATTAGGGATTTACCTATTTTTTGTAGATAACCAAACATCATATCCTCCAATATATAATATTTTATACATAATCGTACGTATATAAGTATATACAATTAATATTTATAATCAATATTAAAACGTATTATATTTCTAAAGTTAAACCATCATAGGCACCGTACATGTTTTTGGGAAGCTCTTTTTCCAAATTTTTATGTAAAACATCATGAGTTAAATGGGTGAAAAATGTTTTTTTAGCTTTAATCATATCTGCTATATTAACTGATTCTTGAAGTGATAAATGTGTGCTGTGAGGACGGTATCTTAATCCATTTAATACTAAAATCTCACTGCCTTCTATAAGTTTTAAACTTTCATCGCTTATAGAACTTGCATCAGTAATATATGTAAAATTATTGAATCTATAGCCTAATATATTTAATATGCCATGTTTTACTGGAATGGGTGTTGCATTTATATCATCAAATTTAACAGTATTTTCTATAATGTGAAACTGTAAATTAGGTATTCCGCCTCCTATTTGAACGGGGTTAAATATATAATCATATTTATTTTTTAACACATCCATAGTATCTTTATTTCCATAGCAATCTATATGTCTATGCATCATAAAATTTAATGAACGCAAATCCACTATTCCTGAAGAATGGTCAGCGTGATGATGTGTGTAGAATACTGCTTCTAAGCTATCAACTTTTTTTCTTAGCATTTGTTCTCTAAAATCTAAAGAAGTATCTATTACATAGTTTTTATTTTTATGCTGTATTAAAACAGATGCTCTTGTTCTTTTATCTCTTTTATCTTTACTTTTGCAAACATTACATTTGCAGCCTATCATAGGAACACCATCTGATGTACCAGTGCCTAAAAAAATTATTTTCATAATATTTTATAACTCCTAAAATAGAATTATATATTTTTTACTGCTAATATCAATATAATTATTTTATTTCTAAACAAGAAATTAACTCTATATGATAAGTATCTGGAAACATATCTATTATAATTAAATCTATTAATTTATAATATTCTTTTAATAAATTAATATCTCTTGCAAATGTCATAGGATTACATGAAATATATATAATTTTTTTTGGCTTTATTCTAATAATATTTTCTATTACCTTTTTATCTAATCCATCTCGAGGAGGATCAACAAATAAGACATCTATATTATAATTTATTTTTTTTAATGTTTCGCTTGCTTCTTCTTTTATAATATCTTTTGCAATATTTACAGCATCAGAGTTTATTTCAGAAGATATTAATTTGTAATCAATATTAAAACTTTTTAATTTTTCTTTAATAGCAACAGTAAAAAATCCGCTTCCCGCATAAAGTTCAACTATGTTTTTATCATATTCATTAAAGTATTTAACCGCATTCTTTTGAAACTCATCTAGTAAATAATGATTTGATTGAAAAAAGTTTTTATGTGATAATGGTACTTCTCCAAAATACGTATTGTAATTTGTTTTATCTATGCCGTATTTTTTTATTTTATTTTTTTGTTTTATAGTTATTCCGTCAAAATAGCTTGTGTCTATATTTTTATTTTGTTTTATAATATCAGCAAATGATAGTATTTTTCTATTATTACTTTCTATAGCATAAATATTGCCTGTTATATTGTTGCAATTAGAGAAGTTTTTTATTTTATTAAATAGCCTCTCTTTTAATATTATGCATTCATTTATAGCTACAAACTCATTAGTATTAAACTTGTAAAATCCAATACACCCATCTTTAGCTATCATATTTACTCTAAGTCTATAATGTTCATTAGGAGATTTTATGATATTTATTTTATTATTATATTCAATGTTTCTTATAGAGTTTAATACCATACTTTTTTTTATTTCTAATTGCTTATTATATTCAATATGATTAAACACACATCCGCCGCAAATACCTGCATATTTACATTTTGGTTTTATTCTATATTTTGAAGGCTCTATAATATTGTTTATATTAGCATAGCAAAAGTTTTTATTTTCTTTTTTTATCAATATATCAACTACATCGCCTTCAACAGAATGTGCTACAAATATAATTTTTCCATCTTTAGCTATTCCATATCCGCCATAAGCTGTATCTATTATTTCTACTTTCATAATACTAATTATACATTAAAATGTTAATATATCTATAAATAAATATTAATTATAATTCTATTAAAATTATATAAAAAAATATTTTACCTTTTTTAATAAGTTATGTTTTAATAATTAGTATTTTTCATAAATAATCTCCCACTTTTATTTGGCTTTATCTTTATAAAGCTAAATAAAAGTGAATCTTTTTAATTTATATATTCTTTTAATCTTTCAAATAAATAAGAAGAGAAAACTTCATGTCCTTCGCTTTTTAAATGAATACCATCAAAATACAAATCATAATATTTATATTCTTTTAATATTTCATTCTTAAACATATTGTAAACATCAATGCATTTTATATTATTTTCTTTTGTATAAGAATTAATAAAATTAACATATTCTATTAATATGGCTGACATCTCTTCTATATTGTTAAGTTCAAAAAAACTAAAATCTTCTTTTATAAAAGGTATAGGTGTTAATACTATTATATCTATATTGTTTTCTGTAGATTTATTTACCACATCAATAAAACTTTTTTTTATATTTTCTAAAGGCTTATAAATAAATATATCATTTACTCCGCCCATAAGTATTAAAGTATCAGCTTTTTCATTAATAACATCTTTATCAAAACGAAAATACATTCCAGAAATAGTATCTCCGTTTATGCCTTTGTTTATAAACTGTATACTAGAGTTATTGAATTTAGTATTTAATATAGAAGTCCAAACCTCATTTCTATTAACCATATAACCATAAGTAATGCTGTCGCCGAGGCAAACTATATTCATAATAATATATCCATTATAATTTAAATTTATTATACAATAGATTTAAATAATTTTCTTTAAAAATATATTAAAAAAATTAGTCCTAAATTTGACTTTTATTTTACTATATGCTATTGTAAACAGCGTTCATCGGAGGGTGAAATAACATTTGAAGTTATTAGCTGGATAAGATGGCGGGTGAAATTCCCGTTTTCTTATCCAGCTTTTTTTTTGAATTTTTTATTATTTGCAAATATTAAATAATTATTAATAAACACTTAGGAGCTGTAAAATGAAAGAACAAACTTTAACACAAGGAAAAATATTAAAATCATTAATACTATTTGCTTTTCCTGTACTTATAGCATTGTTTTTGCAGGCTATGTATGGGGCGGCAGACTTAATTATAGTAGGGCAGTTTGCAGGCACTAATGAACAGTCGGGGGTTGCATCTGGAAGTCAGCTATTTAATATGATAACTATGATAATAACAGGGCTTACTATGGGAATTACAGTATTTGTTGGCGATGCTATAGGTACTAACAAAAAAGAAAATGCCGGAAAGGGTATTGGAAGCGGCATCATTATTTTTGCTGTTATTGCTATTATTATTACTTTAATTATTGTGCCTTTTAGTGATTTGATTGCAAGCTATATGCATGCCCCAAAAGAGGCATTTAAACAAACAAGCAATTATATAAAAATATGTGCAATGGGTACTATGTTTATTGTGGCGTATAATTGTATAGGGGCTATATTTAGAGGAATTGGAGATTCAAAGACTCCGTTAATTACAGTTGCTATTGCTTGTTTTATAAACATAGTAGGAGATATTATATTGGTTGCTCTTTTTAATATGGGTGCTTCTGGTGCTACTATTGTTAGCTCTCAGGCTATTAGTGTTGTGTTTTCACTTTATTTTATAAGCAAAAAGAAACTTCCTTTTAATTTTTCTAGGAAATATATTAGATTAGAAAAAGAGTGCGTAAAGAAAATACTTATTATAGGCTCTCCTATAGCTTTGCAGGAGATGCTTGTGCAGTTTTCATTTTTATTTATACAGGTAATAGTTAATGGAATGGGGGTTATGGAATCTGCTGCTGTGGGAGTTGCTGAGAAGGTGTGTGTATTTTTAATGCTTGTTGCTTCTGCCTATATGCAATCAATATCTGCATTTGTTGCACAAAATAATGGGGCAGGGCTATATGAACGCTCTCAAAAGGCTTTGATTTATGGTATTAGAACTGCTTTAATTGCTGGAATGTGTACTAGCATAATTACTTTAGTTTTTGGCAGTTTACTTTCCAATATATTTTCTAATGAGAGATTGGTTATATTGGCATCTTATAGTTATTTAAAGGCTTATGCTATAGATTGTTTGCTTACTGCTATATTGTTTTGCTTTGTGGGATATTTTAATGGATGCTCAAAGACATTATTTGTAATGATACAGGGGATAGTAGGGGCTTTCTTTGTGAGGATACCTGTTGTATATTTGATGAGTCAGATTGATAATGCTTCTCTTTTTTATATAGGTCTTGCTACGCCGATATCATCTATAGTGCAGATAATTTTATGTTTAGTAGCTTATAATTATTATAAGAGAGATTTATGTAATTCAGAGAAATTAGAGAAATCTTATTCTACTATTTGATAATATTAGAGATGTTAAAAAAATAGCTTTATGTAATTTTATTTTAGATTTTATATCTAATCAATAGATTTAATATTGTTTATTTGCACTTTTTGGTTCTTTTGACGAAGTCCGCACCGCGAGCTGCGGGAAAAAGAACTGGGGTGTGGGGCGAAGCCCTGCAAGTATTTAAAAAAAAATATAACTTTTGATAAACTTAAATTTTTTACTATGTATTTGTATTTTTTTAAAAACACGTATAACATATATGCATAATTTTTTTGCGGGTTTTTATTATGACAAAAGACATGACTGTAGGAAGTCCGTTTAAGACTATAATATATTTTTCTATACCGATGCTTATAGGAGGAATATTTCAGCAATTCTATGGAGTTGCTGATACTATCATAATAGGCAAGTTTGTAGGTTCAAGGGCATTAGCTTCTATTGGTGCTACTACTTCTACTATGTTTTTCTTTTTATCCTTTGCTATAGGTTTTACTAATGCTTTTTCTATAGTAATGGGGCAGTTTTTTGGGGCTAAAAATGAAAGTATGCTTAAAACTACTTTTGTTAGTTCCATATATTTAACATTATTTAGCTCATTTATTCTTTTTATACTTGGCATATTTTTATCAAGACCTCTTATGATATTATTACAAACTCCAGAAGACATAATAGATAATTCTGTATTATATTTGCAAATATGTGTTGGCTTATCATTTGGGCAGCTAATATATAATGGAGCTTCTAGTATATTAAGGGCTTTGGGAGATAGTAAAACTCCTTTATATTTTTTAATACTTACAACTGTTTTAAACATTATATTAGATTTAGTTTTTGTTGCTTTACTTAAAATGAATGTATTTGGTGTTGCCATTGCTACTGTAATATCACAAATAATATCAGCTTTTTTAAGTGTGTTGTATATTGTTAAGAAATTTCCTATATTAAAACTTCAAAGAGAGGATATTGTTTTTAATTTTGAGAATTTATTTATGATAATAAAAATAGGTGTTTCTATGAGTATACAGGCAATATTTTTATCTATAGGGGAGATGATTATAAGCGGAGTTGTTAATACATTTGGCACTAATGTTGTAGCATCATACACAACAGGAAACAGAATAAACCAATTTGCTTCTATGGCATATTTTGTGGTATCTGAGGCTTTTGCTGTTTATGTGGCACAAAATTTCGGAGCACAAAAGTTTGAGAGAATTAAAGAAGGTTTTAGAAGTATAATAATATTATCATTATCTTTAAGTTTATTATCTACTTTTGTAATATTTATATTCGGAGATAATTTAATAAGACTCTTTATTTCAAGCAGCGATGAATATATAGAAATAATAGTAGAGATATGCAGAGGCTATTTAAGAATATCATCAATGTTTTATCCGTTTTTATCTATAATATTATTATACAACAACTCTATAAGGGCAATAGGAAAAGCACTTATTCCTTTGATTTCCGGAATAGCTGAACTTGTTATAAAGGTTGGAGGTTCAGTATTTTTGTCTATACCATTTGGATATGTTGGTATATGGTTTGCAAATCCTGTTGGCTGGGCTTTAGGTATACTGCCTTCTTGCATTTATTTTCACAAATATGCTTTTAAAAAATAAAAATTATTTTAAAAAATTTAATTATTATATTATAATATAAAGCAAAAAGGTTTTTTAATATGGGTTTTGGAAATAAAATTTTAAATGGCAAAATAAGAGAAAAATTAGGTATAAAAATTTCTAATAAATTAAGAGATAATTCAGTATCTATAAATGATGTAGATAAAGAATTATATATATCATATCCAAATTCAAATATAAATAATTTTTTATGCAAATTAAATAATGCTAAAATATATTCGAGCTGGGGATTTTATTTTACAAATGATAATAAACTCATAAAAGAAACTATGCCATTTGAAAGAATATTATCTTTATATGGAGAACTTGGCGGCAGATTCGCCTTTTATAGATTAAGATTTAAAAAGAAAACGAATTTAAATGTTTTTAGTTTGCAATCTGTATGGAATGTGTGTTTTGGACATTGGATACATGAAACTTTGCCTAAACTTTTGCACGGGAGCCAAACATATTGCAGTTAGGAATTCCTTAATTTATTAAAGTATAGCATAGGTGTATCATAATTTAAAGCAGAATGTATTCGTTTATAATTGAAAAAATAATTATATTTTTGTATGTTTTTATTTGCTTTCTCTAAGGTTAATTCTTGTGTACAAAAGTCATAGAATTCTTTTTGGTCTAGCCTATGTGTACTCTCTACTACGCCATTATACCAAGGTGATGCAATTGGACTATAAACTCTCTTAATATAGTTTTTCTTACAAAATATATCTAATGGGTGTTCAGTATTAAATGAATGTTTACGGTAAGTAAATTCTGTACCATTGTCTGTTTGAATACAATGTATTCTAAAAGGAAAATAATCTATAAGCCGTTTCATAAAATCAATGGTACTGTATGGACTTTTTTCATTGTATAAATATCTAAAGCTCATTCTAGTAGCTACATCTACAGCAGTAAATTGATAATAGCGTATTTCACCAAAAAAAGCATATTTGACGTCTATTTGTACCTTTTCTCCTGCCTCCTTGATATAAATCGCATGTTTTCCTTTATGCTTTCTCTTAATTTTTTTCTTTTTGCTCCTATACAAATTATTTTCTTTTAGAACAGTTTCTATAGCTGTTGTTCCTACTTTAATGTCTTCTAACTCTAATTGTTTTTTTATTTTTAATTTACCATAACCGTATAATTTTCTTATCTCAATTATTCTTTTAATAATCTTTTTATTTTTCAATTTATTTTTATTAGTTTTAGGTGTAGTAGATTTAGGTTTTATAATAGAATAAGTTTCTAATTGGCTTTTCCAATAATAATATGTTCTAATACTAATCTTATATTTTAAAGCTAATACTTCTTTATTCTTAACTTTATTGATTTTTAGAACTATCTTTTTTCTTTGATTTGAAGTATATTCTTTCATAGGTATTCCTTTTGTTTTATTTTAGTTAATTAAATTATAAGGAATACCTGCTTTTTTTAAACTAAAAAACGTGCAATATGTATGGCTCCTAAACACTTTGCCTAAACTTTTTATATTGAAGGATTTAGGATATATAGATAAAATAGATGCTATTGTTTTAGGAAACGGATGCAGCTCTAAATTTCATAAAGATAGTTTAGCTATTTTTGGAATTGATAAAAAAAAGATAATATATATATCTGATGAAACAGAAATTTTATGCAAGAACTTATATTTATCTTCTTTTCCAAGTAAAAATACTCATTATCCAGATATTTGGGTATGCAATAAATATAGAGAATTATCAAAAGAATTAATAAAAAATTATGATACCCAAAAATTTCCAAAAAAAATATATTTAAGCAGAAAAAACGTAAAAACTAGAAAAATCTTAAATGAAGATAAACTTATGGAGATATTAAATAAATTAGGATATAAGATGACATGTCCTGAAGATTATTCTTTGCAAGAGCAGTTTTGCATGTTTTATAATGCAGACAAAATAATATCAATACTAGGAAGCGGTCTTACAAACCTTGTATGCTCTAGAGAAAATATATCAGTGCTTGGTATAGTGCCGAATATAAGACAGGAAGATACATATGAATATATAGTTAATACTATAGGAGGAAAATATTTTCAATATATAGAAAGTGATGAAAAAAATTATAGATATCAAAATATGCATAATAAAACAAATGATTTTGATTTTTATATTGATTTAGAGAAGTTCAAAAATGTTTTAGAAGAGTTTGAAAAATAGTGCTTATATTATTTATTTGCCTTTTTTGAAGTGATATTTTTATGCACCGATTTTTTAGCGAGCTTTAACTGTTTAAGCTGATTTATTTTCTCTCTTATCTCAATAGCCTTTTCAAACTCTAAACTATCTGATGCTTTTTTCATCTCTTTTTCAAGCTCTTTTATATAATCATCGCTTTTTTGCTCAGAGTCAATTTTTACTCTTTCATTGAAGCGTCTAAAGTCAAAATGAAGCTCATAAGAAGTTTCAACTTTTTCTTCTCTTTCAATTATATCTTGTATTTTTTTGATTATTGTTTTTGGTGTGATGTTATGCTCTTTGTTGTAGTCCATTTGTATTTTTCTTCTTCTTTCTGTTTCATCAATGGCTACTTTCATAGCATCGCTTATAGTGTCGGCAAACATTATTACTCTGCCGTTAGCATTTCTTGCAGCACGTCCTATAGTCTGTATTAGGGTAGTGGTGTTTCTTAAAAAACCTGTTTTGTCTGCATCAAGTATTAGTATGAGTGATACTTCAGGTACATCAAGCCCCTCTCTTAAAAGGTTAATACCTACAAGCACATCAAAATCACCAAGCCTCAAATCTCTTATTATCTCAACACGTTCAACTGTTTGAATATCCGAATGCAAATAACGAGTTCTCACTCCATTTTCATTTAAATATTTAGTGAGGTCTTCTGCCATTTTTTTGGTGAGTGTTGTTATAAATATTCTTTCGTTGTTTGATACTGTTTTTTTAATCTCTTCAAGAATTCTGTCTATTTGACCGTTTATAGGATATACTTCAATTATAGGGTCAAGAAGTCCTGTAGGGCGAATTATCTGCTCTACAACTTGGCTGCTTTTTTTAAGTTCATATTCTGCAGGGGTGGCACTAATATATATTGTATCATTGGTGAGGCTTTCAAACTCTTCAAAAAATAATGGACGATTGTCTAATGCTGAAGGAAGCCTAAAACCATATTTTACTAAAGTTTCTTTTCTGCTTCTGTCTCCAAAAAACATTCCTCTAATTTGAGGCACACTCACATGCGACTCATCTATTATAGTTAAAAAATCTTTTGGAAAATAGTCTATCAAACAAGCAGGTCTGTCTCCCTCTTTACGTCCTGATAATGGGCGTGAATAGTTTTCTATGCCTGCACAGTAGCCTACTTCCCTAAGCATCTCCAAATCATATTTTGTTCTTCCGTATATTCTCTTAGCTTCTACTAACTTTCCTTCGGATTTGAATTTATTATACTGCTCTTCAAGTTCTTCTTCTATTAATTTTATCCCAGCTGTTAATTTATCGCTTCCTGTAACGAAGTGTTTTGCAGGATATATTACAACTCTGTCTTGTTCTGCAATTTTTTGCCTTGTGATAGGGTTGATTTTTATAATGCGTTCAACAGTGTCTCCAAAAAACTCTACTCTTATAACCTCATCAGAATAGGCACTCATTATCTCTAAAGTATCTCCCATTACTTTAAACCTTGCCCTCTCAAGCACATCTTTAACTCGTTCATATTGTATAGACACTAATTTTTCAATTATCTCATCTCTGTCATATTCTCCGTCTTTTTCTATTGCTATATAGAGCTTTCTATAATCTTCAGGAGAACCCAAGCCGTATATACAAGAAACAGAAGCAACAATTATAACATCTCTCCTTTCAAGAAGCGAGGTAGTAGCTTTAAGCCTTAGCCTATCAATCTCATCATTAACTGAGGCATCTTTATCAATATATAAATCATTAGCAGGAACATAGGCTTCAGGCTGATAGTAGTCATAATAAGAAACGAAATACTCAACTGCATTGTTTGGAAAAAAGTCTTTTAATTCTCTGTAAAGCTGTGCTGCCAAAGTTTTGTTATGCGACATTACAAGAGTAGGGCGGTTTGCTTTTTCTATAACATTTGCAATTGTGAAAGTTTTTCCGCTTGCAGTAACACCTAAAAGAGTTTGATATTTATTTTTATTTTCAAGCCCTTTAACTAAAGAGTCTATTGCTGTTATTTGGTCGCCTGAAGGCTTGAAATTCGATTCTAATTTGAAATTCATGTGAATTATTATACTATATTTTTTATGTTTAGTAAATTAATTGAATAACTTTTTTATTTTATTTTTAAAAACTGTAAACTCTCTGTGTAAATTTATATAATATGGGTTAAAATCCAAATCTTTATTTTCTGAAAGTTTTTTTATATATAATTTAGTCCATACAAGAAAATGCAATGAATGAAATCTTATTTTTTTGTTTATTTTGTCTTTACTATAATTACAAAATGGTATGTTATTTTCAAAAAATATTTTCTTCATTTGATATCTGCCTTTTTTAAGCATTTCAAATTCTGCTCCTCCATAAACAATTGCTGAATCAAATACAGAATCATTTTCTATTTCAGATAAATTTCCTACAGGTAAATTAAAATTTGAAAAAAAATCTCTAGATAAATCCATATCAGATATACTTCCTGCAACTCCATTATTGACTCTATTCGTATTATAATACATATCTTTTAATTTATTGATTTCTTTTTCATTGGTATATTTAAATAATAAATATTTAGAAAATTCTTCCAATACTTTTACATCTTTAATATACATACTCAGCCCCAAATTATTTGCTAAAGATATGTTATATTTATTAAATGGATTTAATGCTTCATTTAAATCAGAAAATAACAATATATCACTATCAATATAAAAACATTCCCTTATATTATATTCTTTCATAAAGTCTTTTAATATAATCCATCTTTGCATACAAAACATTTCGTAATTTGGATTGCTTTTACCAAGATGTATATACTTATTTTTAAACTCAATAGATTCTTCTTTTATAACTTTTTTTATATCCACAAATGATGAATATTTAAAATATTCTTTGTATTCTTTATCCGATATTAAAAATATATTTGCATTTTTATTTGTCTCTTTTATTTTTCTTAATGTGTAGATAAGATATTTAACGAATCCAGTATGTATTATAACTATATTCATAATAATACATACCTTTTATTAATTAATGATAAATTTTTTTTGTATGATGTAAAAAAGCAGTTATTATAATTATTTAACTGTAGACTGTAGACTGTAGACTGTAGACTGTAGACTGTAGACTGTAGACTGTAGACTGTAGACTGTAGACTGTAGACTTAATTAACTTCATGAATCTAATTATATAATATTATTAAATTTAGTCAAGAATTAAAAATATAATTAATGTTTAGGAGTATGAGATATTGGACATTTTTTAGTATAAAAAAAGCAGTATCCTTGTTATAATATTTTGAACATAAAACAAATAAAAAGGATGCTACTATGAAAAGAGATTATAGCACAGAATTTAAATTATTTATAGTGGATGAAGCATTAGAAACTAAAAATATTAAAAGATTTCTAAAGATAGAAGAAATACCCAAATCTACTTTTTATGCTTGGCTTAAAAAATATAAAGACACTGGAACTGTCGCTAATTTTAGTACTAAGCCAAAAACTTCTCCAAATATCTTTAATAATCAAAAAGCTATTAATTTAATTATTGAACTCTATACTAAAGAATATCGAGGTAAGCATTATATTAAAGCATATTTGAACCGTGAAGGCATTAAGATAGGGGTTACAGCTATAGAGAATGTACTAAAAAGAAATAATCTTTGGAGATATAAAACAAAAAAGAAAAAGAAGCGATATGATAAGCGTAAATTTGTCTCTAAAATACAAA
>NZ_SAXY01000033.1 GCF_008016535.1 Brachyspira pilosicoli | reverse complement strand
TATTGTTTAAAATATATAAAAGTGATAAAAAGCATAGTTTCCAAAGAAAGTTTTCTTGGTCTGCCATTATTAAAACCTTTATATACTTTTCTTAATTCTTCTAAAAGAAATAAATATGTTTTTTTAAGCCAATCACACTTTGACAATCAATCATTTTTATAAAATCCTTTTTTACGAATATATTAACATAATTCTTACTTCTTTGAAACTATAAATTGATTTGTCAAGTACTTTTGAAACAAGTCTATTATAAAAGCTAATGCTATTTGACTAGCAGTTGCATTATGTTTTTTTGCTATATTTTTAATAACATTATTGTTTAATAAATCTTTTCCCAAATCTCCAGCCTGTGCCAAAGGACAATAAGCCATTAATACTATATTTCTCTCAAGCATATAAGAAGCCAAACCAAAATCAACACCTCGTGAAGCTAAATGATATAATACCTGATTAACTGCACATTTATCTCCGTTTTTTATATTCTCAAGCTCTTTCATATCATCAATATCAAAATTAGAAACTCCCCAATCTCTTATAAGCCCATCTTTTTTAGCCTCTTCCATACATTCAACTGTTTCTTTTAATGGTACTCTCCCCCTCCAATGAAGCAAATACATATCTAAATAATTAAGCCCTAAACGACTTAGAGATTTTTTTAAACTAGTAAATAAATTATCCCTGCCTGCATTATGAGGATAACTTTAGAAACTATAAAAAACTCTTTTCTATTTATGCATGCTTTTTTTAAAGCTTCTCCAACTACTATCTCAGCTCCTCCCTCTCCATACATCTCTGCAGTATCTATTAGCCTTACTCCGTTTTTTAAAGCACAATATACAGCATTAATTTCTATACTGCTTTTACTCTCATTCTCCCCCATTCTCAAAGTACCTATTCCAAATTTAGGCATAATATTCGAAGATTTTAAAATATAATTCATTAGCCAAATATTTATTTATATAAAAATCTTTTAATCTTTTTAGTAGGATTCTTTTCAAACTCTTCTTTTTGTATTTCAAAACTAGAAATCCTCGCAAAATCTGGAAGAAGTTTATTAAGATTATTTCTCACTTCCTCTAATTTTGTTTTTATCTCTTCATCATTGAAATCTTTTATTTGCTCAGCATCTAAATATACTAAAGCACAAAGTTTATTTTCCCTTTGAACAATTAAAGATTCTAATATATAAGGCATAGTATTTAATTTACTTTCAAGCTCTTCAGGATAAATATTTTGTCCGCTAGGTCCAAGAAGCATATTTTTACTTCTTCCCCTTATAAATATTCTCTTTCCATCTACAAGCACACCCAAATCATTAGTTCTAAGCCAACCATCGCGAGATAAAACATCTGTAGTAGCTTTAGGGTTTTTGTAGTAGCCAAGCATAACGTTTTCACCCTTAACCATAATATCCCCAACTTCTTCAGGGCTGTTAGAATCAATTTTTATCTCTAATGTGTCTATTATGCATCCGCAGCTTCTTGCCACATGCTTATCCCAAGGTGCATAACTAATAAGAGGACCGCATTCTGTCATACCATAACCAACAGTAAACTTAAAACCTATATCCATTAAAAACTTTTCAACTTCTTCATTTAAAGCACTTCCTCCAAGTATTACCTCATGGAAGTTAGCACCAAAAGATTCTGTTAATTTATCTCTAATTTTATTTTTTAATATTTTGGATATAAAAGGCAAAGTTAATAGTTTCTTCATAACAGGCTTATCTATTGTAGGCTTTAATTTTTTGAAATAAATCTTTTCCAAAATTAAAGGAACCATAAGTATTAAATTTGGTTTTACCTCATCAAAAGCCTTAAGCAAAATATTAGGACTAGGTATAGCACTAAGCATATATATACAAGCACCTTTTGAGAAAGGAAATAAAAAGTCAAACAAACAGCCAAATACATGTGCTAATGGCAAAAAAGAAAGTATATGGTCATTTGGTTTTATAGGCATATTGTCTATTGCAAATCTTATATTGGCAGCAAGTGAATTATGATTAAGCATAACTCCTTTACTAAAACCTGTAGTGCCTGAAGTATATATTATAGTAGCCAAAGTGTCATTTTCAAACATTGTTAATGAAAAAGTTTCTCTGCTGAAATTTTCTAATTGCACATCAAGAATCTCATTATATTCTTCTGTTAAATCATTTTTATGGTCAAATATAGTTAAATTATCCAAATAAAATATTCTATTTAAAAAACTAAATTTTTCTTTGTCAATTTTTTCTATTATATTTTTATCCATAAAAAGATATTTAGAGCCAGAATCATTTAATATAGAAATAATATCATCTTTGGCAAAATCAACTAATATAGGCACAACTACAGCACCATAGCTTACTATAGATAAATAAGTTAAAGCCCAATTAGCAGAGTTAGAACCGCATAATGCAATTTTGTCTCCTTTATATATTTCCATTCTTTTAAATATAGTATGCATTTTTAATATATGTTTAGCCACATCAGAATATTTAAAAAAATTATCCTTACCATAATCACAAAAAGCGTTAATATCCCAATTTTCTTTAATAGAGTTAAAAATATACTCAGTCAATTTTTCATTAATCATAAACAAATCTCCTTAAAAAAAATATTAAACTATATTAGCAACATATCTAAACATAAAAACAGCATGACATATATTAGACAAAATTAAAAGAGAATAAAAGAGAGGAAGAAATAAAGTATATCTTTTATTAACTTCATACATAGCAAGCCTATAAAATACCATAGCAATATTTAAAAGTAAAAAAGCAGTTAAATAAAGTATAGCTCCATACTCCCCAACAGCCAAAGCAATTTTTTGTATAGCAATAAGCCAAACCCAATTTAGAAGGAAGTAATATATAGTTTCTGTAAATCCTCTCCACCTATAGCTAAATACACTTCTTAAAGTAATACCAAGTACACAAAGTCCCGTAATAATTCCAAAAAAACTCCAACCCCAACCATTTTGAAGCAATATCAAACAAGGAGGTATATAAACTCCCCATATCATCATAATAAAAAAAGCATGTGAAAGTATATAAAATACTTTTTTAGCCTTGTTGTTGAAGGGAAAAAAATGATATATAGAATTAATTATGTAAAATATTATTAAAAAACTAGAATAAAGTGAAAAAGAAGTTACTTCTATACCTGTTTTAGAATTTACTATCAAAACAACTAAAACAGCAATAGCTGAACTTGCACATATTATGCATATAATAGCACATATTATTGAAACATTTTTTTTAATTAAAACACTCATAGTTCTATCTTATATTTTATTTAATATAAAGTAAATGGTAATTTTTAACTATTTGCTAAAATTGCATTATGTCATTCCAATACTTATCAAAGTATCTATACATACCTAATCCAGCAGAAAAATAACTATAAATTTTGTGAAAATCTTTTGAAGCCTCTTTAAGAGAAGAATTATTAATATAACCTTTCTTAGCCATATAAAGCAAACATATAGAAGGCGAACGCGACATACCAAAATTACAATGAACCAACACTTTTTTATCTTTAATTTTTCTATCTATAAAATCTATAGACCTTTTAATCATAGGTGAAGCATAATCATAGGAAAGACTAGATATATCAAGCAAGTTTAAATACAAATCATCATTATTCTCATAAAAAGTTTTGTTTCCAACAGCACCATTAACACCTCGTACAAAACAACTTTGACAAGCATGCACTATAGCCCCATCAAAAACGCTGCAATCATGGTCATTTCCTACATATAAATTATGACAAAGCTCAAACATAAAAATCTCCAATTATTATACTATATATAAACAACTATATTTTGTCAAAAATATTTTTTAAGTTTTTTGTTTGCGGTGGCTTTGCCCCGCACCCCACTTCTTTTATTGGTATAAAAGAAGCAAAAGAACTGCATTTAGCTAAAATTTATATTTTATGCTACATTTAATATATATTCAAAAAATATAAAGCACTTGAACTTTTTACTTATTTGATGGAGTCCACACTATATAAGGCAAAATTTCTAGTATATACTATACCAAAAATGAATATATCTCATTAACTTCTACTACATTATTAGTATTAACTATATCATATACATCAGTCTTTATTAGTAAAGTTTTTAAAAAAGGTATTTTTATAATATCGCTGTCCCTATCCCCTATCATAAAAGAAGAAGTTAAATCTATGTTATATTTTTTACAAGCAATCAAATGCATAGCAGCCTCTGGTTTCCTTAATACAGAAAGAAGTTTATATTCTTCAACATTTCCTTTTATATGATACGGACAATAATAAAAATCATCTATAATGGCATCGTGTTTTTTATATTCTTCGTAAAGATAGTTATGAACATTTTTTACATCATCATTTGTATAATAATTGTAAGAAACTCCAGCCTGATTTGTGGTTACTATTGTAATATAATTTTTTTTGTTGGCATGTTTTACTATATTTATAAATTCTTTTTTTATTTTTACTATCTCAACTTCTCCAATATATCCAACATCTTCCATAAGCACACCATCTCTATCTAGAAACAAGGCTTTATTAACTTTCTTATTTGTATCTGGAATATATAAAGGTATGCCGTATAGATTATTATTATTAAATGCTTCATCTATAACCAAATTAAAACTTTCATTATATTCAAATACTTTATTATCATACACAATTAAATTTGATATAGAATATCCAGACAAAGGATTTTGAATATTATCTTTTATTATCTTGTAGTTATCATCTATAGTATATAATTTATCTTTATTGTCAAAATCAAATGTAAGCCCAACAACTGCTGCTTTGCTATTATTTAAATTATTATAAAATAAAAGAAAAAAACTTTTTATTTTATCGTATACTATTTTATCAAAATTATTCATAGCTAATAATATATTATAGTTTTATCAATATTTCAAATAAATAAAATTGTTTAGGAGTATGAGATATTGGACATTTTTTAGTATAAAAAAAGCAGTATCCTTGTTATAATATTTTGAACATAAAACAAATAAAAAGGATGCTACTATGAAAAGAGATTATAGCACAGAATTTAAATTATTTATAGTGGATGAAGCATTAGAAACTAAAAATATTAAAAGATTTCTAAAGATAGAAGAAATACCCAAAT
>NZ_SAXY01000032.1 GCF_008016535.1 Brachyspira pilosicoli | reverse complement strand
TAGACAGGGATTTATACCATATTATAGAAGATTTGGTTTATCTGCAATATCCGGCGGGGTTTATTCTTACGAAGGATTATAAAAAATAATTAACAAATAAAAAGGGGGCTTTTCGGCTCTCTTTTTTTATTTTTAACAAGACATCAAAAAAAGCAAGAAAAAACAAGCAATGATATTTTTAAAAAAATTTTATACTAAAAATCCTTACATAAGGAAATAATTATATAAAAAGTAAAGAATTAATTAACAATTATATTATTTTGTATATACTTTTTAATTTGAAAAAATGAGTAAAATACTTATATAAAAATTAATAAAAACTCTCAAATTTAAATTGTTAATTTTATAAATATTTATTAATATTTATATATATAAAATATTTTATTTGCTATTATTTTTTAAGCATATCATTGCCGAAAATAATAATAGAAAATTAATTTTTTGCTGGGAAATGTATGTCTGAAGAAATAAACAATAATGAAGAAGTAAATAATGAAGCACCTAAAAAAGCTATTAAGAAAAAAGTAATAGTAAAATCTAAAGAAAAAATAAAAGACTTAGATTTATCAAAATACGGACAAAGAAGACAGGCAAGAATATATGCTGTTATGGCTTTGTATTCCTATGAGATAAATGAAAAGAAAGCAAATATAAATGAGCTTTTTAATTTTGAATATGATGATAAAAAAGCAGCTAATAATAGTTTTACAAAAGAGCTTGTTGAAGGCACTATAAATAATTTAGAAAATATTGACAGCATTATAGAAAAATATTCTAAAAACTGGAACATTTCAAGAATACAATATGTAGATAAGTCTATAATAAGAATCTCTATATATTCACTTATATATTTAAAAGACATACCAAAATCTGTAATAATAGATGAGGCTGTAGAAATAGCTAAGATATTTGGCGATAAAGATTCTTATAAATTTGTTAATGGGATTTTAGATGCAATACAAGAAAAAGATATACAATAAAAAAATTGAAAAAAAACTTCAAAGTATACGAATCTTTGTATTTATATTATCTATAGGAGCATTGGGCTTAATATCTATAATATCTTTAAATGTAGCTATTAATCAAGGCAAAATAAAATTAAACCCAAGAATAGCAGATGAATATACTTTAGCACAAGAGTACTACAGAAAAAAAGATTATAACAAAGCTAAATCAATATTAAAAAAAGAAATAGCAGCAACTATAGACCCAAAAAAAGAATATGAAGCTAATATTTTATTAGGCAAAATATATAATGATACAGGAAATTATGAAGAAGCCTTAAAAATATTTAGTTCTGTAAGCAATTCTTTATATTTTGATGAAGAGTTGAAACATAATATAGGAATCACATATTTAAATATGGAGATGTATGATGATGCTTTGGTAACTTTTGAAGAGGCATTGTCTATTAATTCAAACTATGTGCCTACACTGCTTACTATAGGTAAATTTTATATGGACAGAGATTTACCTCGATTAGCTAAGGGATATTATGAAAGAGTGCTTAAACTTGAAGAAAATGATGAGGCTATGTTTAATGTTGGAATAATAGCACTAAACGAAGGGATGCAAAGTTTAGCTTATGATACTTTAAGTAAGCTAGTGAGAAAAAGTAATAATGAATATGCTGATATGGCGGCTAATGTGCTTGGCGATATATATGTTATAGCGGGAGATACTGACAGTGCTATAGAAATGTATTTAAAAAGTTTAGCTAACTCTAAAACACAGGTAGAATCTGTAAAGAGATTAGTAAAGGTATATGAACAAGTTGAAGATTACGATTCTATTAAAAAGGTTTATGAGCAGATATTAAATCAAAACCCTAATGATATTAATACTATGATAGCTTTAGGTAATTTATATGAAGAAGAAAATAATTATGATAAGGCTGTAAAATATTATTATAGATTATCCAAAATAAAAAACTATACAAATGCTTATGAGGCTATAGGACTTCTTGCAAATGCATACTATAAAGGAAATAAATTAGATGAAGCTGAGGATAATTATAAAAAAATTATAATGCTCGATAAAAAAGATGATTTATATAAAACAGCTTTAGAAAGACTTGGAGATATCACTTACAGACAAAAGGCATTTACTGCTTCATTAAAATATTATAAAGAAATATATACAATAGAAACCAATAAAGCAATATTTAAACCTAGATTAGGAGAATTAGAATTATATTATGGAAACTCAGACAGGGGTATTAAATTACTTGAAAACTCAATAAAAGAATCTGTAGGAAATGCTTTTCCTAGCAGAACTTTGGCTATATATTATGAGAGTATAGGTAATTATAATGAGGCTTTGAATTATTATAATTATACACTATCAAAATACCCTAACGACAGAGAAAGTTTATATAGAGCAGGAATGTTGTATTATAAAAACAGAGAATACAAAAAAGCAAATGAATCTCTATTAGTAGCTGCTAATGATGAGAATAATACAACATTTATAAGAGAGACTGCTTGGAAAACTTTATCCACTATGATGGAAGAGATTCGTTTATATAATGAAGCAAGCTCATATTATAGACAGCTTGTAGAAATATCTCCTAAAGTAGAAAACTATATGCTTTATGGTAATTATTGTTATAGAAGACTTCAATATGATGATGCTATATATGCTTATAGCGAGGCTTTAACTATGGCAGAAGAGAAAAAAGAAATGTTTGATATAAATTTGGCTTTAGGTAAATGTTATTTTAGATTAAATGAATTGGATAATGCAGAAGAAAGCTATAGAAATGCTTTAAGCTATGATGGAGGAGACTACCAGGCAAAAGAGGGATTAAGACAAGTATTAAACAAAAAAAAATAATTTATATTAATAATTGACAATAATCATTAGTAAAATATACTATATTATATATAAAATATTGGAGTTTACATATATGAAAAAAATTAGCATTATTTTACTAATGATTTTTTTTGCTTTATTATCATGCAATAATAATACAGTAAAAAAATCTACAAACAAGGGCGAGTTAACTATAATACATATGAATGATACTCATGGAAGAGATGAAGAAGAAAAGATAGTAAACAAAGAAGTAAGTCCTCCAGAAACTAATTATATGTATGGGGCTGCAAGGAGAGCTAAATATATCAAAGATGTAGAAGAAACAAATAATAATGTTTTAATTATTCATGCTGGAGATACTATTACAGGAAGTGTTTATTCTACAGTATTTTTGGGCAGAGATGAAGTTGATATTATGAATATGATAGGAGTTGATGCTGCTACAGTTGGAAATCATTTTGTAGACTATGGACTTGAAAACTTTACTCAAATAATGAAAGAGAGAAAATTCCCTACTCTATCTATAAACATAAAAAATAAAGATGACAATAGCTATTATGCTTTGCCGTATATAGTTACAAATGTAAATGGTCTTAATGTTTCTATAATAGGTATTACAACTACAGATTCTGTTTATAATCCTAAATATATTCAAGGATTAGTATTTGAAGAAGAAATTGAATCATTAAAAAGTTTCTTAAAATCCACACCTCTTAATACAACTAATGATATTACAATACTTTTAAGCCATGTAGGTTATGAGGGCGATAAAAAAATAGCAGAAGCTTTTCCTAAGACTTTTGATGTAATAGTTGGAGGACATAGCCATACTGTTTTGGAAAAAGCAGATATTGTAAAGGGCACACCTATAGTACAGGCTGGATATTATGGAAGATATTTAGGACAAATAGACTTATCTGTAAATAATGGCAAAATAGAAAAATTTAATTATAAACTTATACCTATGGATAACACTATAGAACAAGATGCTGATATGCTTGCATTTATTGATGAGATGAGAGGAACAGTAGATAAGGAGTTTAATGTTAGAATAGGAACTTTGCCTGTAGAACTTGCTCATGATGGAATAAGGTCTAATTCTATGGCTATAGGAAATTTTGCTTGTGATTTGGTATTAGATTCTTATGATAATTTGGATATGGTATTAATGAACTCCGGCGGGCTTAGAACTCCATTAAAAAAAGGAGATATAACATTGGGTAATATACAAAATGAGTTTTTCCCATTTGATAATGAGGTTGTATTGGTTACATTGAGAGGAAAAGATATTTTAGAAATGCTAAAAATATCAGGACAAAAGAGAGGTGCTGGTGCTTTCTTACAATTATCTAGGGGAATGGAAGTAAAATATAATGCTAATGGAGAATTATTATCTGCTTCTTTAAATGGTGAAAATATTGATGAAACAAAAGATTATACTGTTGCTTTATCAAGTTTTGTATTTTTGGGAGGAGATGGTTATCAAGATGCTAGCGGAAAAGGAATAGGAGAAAATGGTAAAAACATAGTTATGACTGGTAATGATATGCGTGATGCTATGATAGCAAAAATTAAAGAGCTTAACAATATACCAGAAAGCTATATAGATAATAATCCTAGAGTAATATTTGAATAAAAATTATTATATCCTGCTTCATAATTTTATTGATGATGGGGCAGGGTATATTAATAATTTAATAATAACTTTATAATTCTCTAAAACTTCTTTTTTCTTGCATATAAAACAAAATCTCTTGGATAATATTGATGATTTGAATACTCTTTATCGTCTAAATCTAAAAGAATCGTTATAGCAGCAGCTTCTAGGCACCAATAACCAAAATATCTCTCTGATTCTTTATGTCTATCATACCAATAAGCATCATTATTATTCTCATACCAATTATCCAAATACTTTTTTATATTACTTTGACAATATTCTTTATCTTCTTTATTTACTATAATATCTTTTATAGGAATCATATCTTCCCATACAGCATTAAAGTTTTTATAATCATTTGAATTAAGAAAAAATTTTATAATTATATCATTAAAGTATTCGCTTTTACTTATTTCTTCATGCAAATTTTTAATAATATCTCTATTAAAAATAATAGATAAGGATAAAGTATTTAATATTTTTGAATAACTAGTTTCTTCGCTATTATATGATTTTTTAAAATATTCTATAATTTTTAAGAAATTATCGTTTAAATTTTCTATTTCTTCACCTATTGAATACTTTACCATTAACTTTGCAAAGTATGAAGAATACAAACCAATATAACTAGGTTCATATCCGTCGGATGTATCTAAATAAATATCTAAATCTTCGTCTATATAATTTAAATGATTTTTAAAATATTCATAATTTTTTAATTTATCTCTCATAAAAACACCTTATCAAAAAATTTTATTTTAATATAAATCTTTAATTTCTATTGAGCAAGCATCACTATTAGGGACTCTTGCTAACTTAGATTTAATATCACCTCTAGCTGTTTTTCTTAATATTTTTCCATATTCTTCTTCACTAATATCACACTTTTTAAGATAATCTGGCATTCTATCTATGTTATATTCGGGACTGCCTTGTTTAGCAATATTTTTAGTATCTTTAACTTCCACATATCCAGGTTGTGAAGTCCCATATTTTGATTCGACAATAGTATAAGAAGTACCACCAGGATCTTTTAGCACTAAATCTAATCCATTTCCACCTTTTTTATAATCTTCAGCACCTATTATAGTATAGCCGTTTATTAAATAATACAACTTAACTAAAAGCTCACCAACAGCACCTTTTATATGATTATCTGCATGTTTATTAGGTTTAGGTAACTTAAAATAAAAATTGAAAAATCTACATATCATACACTTAACTATTTTTAATAAAATTTTCCCATATTTCATTTTACTAATTTCAATAAATTTTTTAGTTAGATTTGGATTGTAACCGTTTTTTTCAAAAGCCTTTCCTTTTAATATATTAAAAATCAGTTTAATAAATTCTAAAATAAAACGCAAAAACATTAATATGTAATTATAAAAAATTATTAGAATAGTAATTAATAATATTATTAAAATAATAATTAACAAAGTTTTAAAATTTATATTAATATTTACTTTATTTTCTTTTATTTCAACTATATTTGTTGCAGATGTTATACTTTCTTCAACTAAATCAATATAAACATCTGCTCTTCTGTTGCTGTATCTTCCTAATTCTGTATTATTATCTGCTATAGCATTGCTGTGTCCATAAGATTTTAATATTATATTTTCTAATGGATAATTTGTTGATATTATATTTTTTACAGTTTGAGCTCTTTGATTGCCTAATCTATAATTATACCATGCTTTTCCTTTATTATCTGTATGACCATATATGTATAATTTTTTAATGTTATTATTAGTTCTTAAATCTGTCAATATGTCAGTTTCAATAAAATCTTTAGTCAAAACAAATTTATCAAAATCAAAATGAACTCTAACAATATGTTTATTATTAGTAACAAAATTTGTACTATATATTATTTCTTCTCGTTCAATAATATTTTGATTGCAAGAAACTAAAAGTATCAGTATTGCACATAGAATTAATTTTTTAAATAACACATAATAATATTTTAATATAAATATTATAAAGACTACTGTAGACTGTAGACTGTAGACTGTAGACTGTAGACTGTAGACTGTAGACTGTAGACTGTCTAATAGATGTTAATAAACTACTACATTTTATCATATGGTTAATATATCATATTTTAATAATTTTGTCAATATGAATATATTAATAATTTTATCATAAAAAATATTCTTTAATATAAAAAAATGAGCTTAAGCCTATTATTTTATGCATATTTATTATTAAATATGAAAGTTAATGTTATTATAAAAATATGGTTGTAAAAAATTAGTATATATGTTAATTTTTATATATATAATTTTATATAATTTTTATTGGAGTTTTTACAATGGAAATAAGTATTGAAGAATTAGAAAATAATACTTCTGTAATAAAATTAGTAGGAGATATTGATGTTTATACTTCTTCAGATTTAAAAGATGCTATAAACTCACAAATAGACTTCGGTGCAAAAAGAATAATTATAGATATGGAAGATGTATATTATATAGACAGCAGCGGTATAGGAGTTTTTGTATTTGCAATTGGCTCTTTTAAAAAGGTAAATGGAAAAATAGGGATAGTAAAGATTACAGAAAATGTAAAAAAAGTTTTTGAATTAACAAAAATAATTAGCTTCTTTCCTATTTTTATGACAGTATCAGATGCTATAGAAAAGTTGTAAAATATGTCATGGAGCCATAGATATTGTACTTTTACTTGCTATAATATTTTTGATTCTTTCTTTGATTGTAATATAACCTAGCGAAGAAATCAATCTTTGATTGTTATAAAAATGTGTATATTCTTTTAATTTTTCTCTCAATAATTCTACTGTGATATTTTTATTTAATCGTGAATAAAATTCTCTTTCGTCTATGCCGTGTACTCTTTCTACTACGCCGTTATATCTTGGTGTTGCTATAGGAATATATCTCCTCTCTAATTTATTTTTTAAGCAGTATTCATCAAAAATATTGATTTTAGGAGTATTAATACAGCGATAAGTATATTCTATACCATTATCGGTTTGTATAGCTTGTATCTTAAAAGGTGAAGTTTTTAAGACATATTTTAAGAAAGATAAAGCACTAGAAGGTGTTTTATCTTCATAGATCTGCCTCCAACTATAACGAGTAGCTAAATCTACAGCAGTGAATTGATAGACTGTTTTTCTACCTAATTTGATATATTTAGTGTCTATTTGAACTATTTTGCCCTCTTTTTGTATTTTAGAGACAAATTTTCGTTTATCATATCGCTTCTTTTTCTTTTTTATTTTGTATCTCCAAAGATTATTTCTTTTTAGTACATTCTCTATAGCTGTAACACCTATCTTAATGCCTTCACGATTTAAATATGCTTTAATATAATGCTTACCTCGATATTCTTTAGTATAGAGTTCAATAATTAAATTAATAGCTTTTTGATTATTAAAGATATTGGGAGAAGTTTTCGGTCTAGTGCTAAAATTGGCGACAGTTCCAGTTTCTTTATATTTTTTAAGCCAAGCATAAAAAGTAGATTTGGGTATTTTTTCTATCTTTAAAAATCTTTTAATATTTTTAGTTTCTAATGCTTCATCCACTATAAATAATTTAAATTCTGTGCTATAATCTTTTTTCATAGTAGTATCCTTTATTTATTTTATATATCAAAATATTATAACAAGGATACTGCTTTTTTTATACTAAAAAATGTCCAATATCTCACACTCCTAAACAAAAGTTGTAAAATAATTCTTGATTTTTTATTTAATAGTTATACAATTAATAGCAATTATATTTATAAAATTATAGTAAAGAAAAGAAGTTATGAATAGATTAATTTTTATTAGAAATGTTTTTATAATGTTTTTAATTTGTTTCAGTATTTTTTCAAATAGCGAAGTATTTGCAGCCGAAAGTATTAATGATTATATTATGGAAGAGATAGGAGATAACACAGAACATCCTTTCTTCTCTATACCTATAAAATTAGGACATTATATAGATTTCGACTTTAAAATAACAAAGCATATTATTTTGGTAACAGCAGCAGGTATTTTATCAATACTCAGTATGAAATATTTGGCTCATAAATTAAAAAGACCATTTAATAAGCCAACATATTTACAAAACCTATTAGAAATTATAATAGACTATATGAATAAAGATGTTATAGGAGCCGCTTTAGGCGAAGAGGGTAAAAAATATGTACCTTTTTGTTTGACTGTGTTTTTATTCGTATTATTTTCTAACCTTTTAGGACTATTACCTGCCTTAATAAAACTTCCTACAGAAGATGGACATTATGCTTATTTAGCAGGCGGTTTAGGAGCTAACATTGGTTTTACAGGTGCTATTGCTTTATTAGTATTTGTTGTTTATATATTCGCAGGAATAAGAAAGAAAGGAATAATAAAATATTGGATAAAATTAGTACCAAAAGGTCTTCCAATACCTTTAATACCTATAATATGGGTTTTAGAGTTTATCACTTTGTTTAACCGTGCATTTGCTTTAACTATACGTTTATTTGCCAACATCACAGGCGGACATATAATGATGATAGTAATACCTTATCTTATTATTATGTCTGGAAGTTTATTGGTATCGCCTTTTGCGGTATTATTCTTGAGTTTTATATATGTACTTGAGATGTTTGTTGCTGTTTTACAAGCTTATATATTCTCATTGTTATCGGCGGTTTATATACAGATTGCCATTAGCGATGAGCATTAATTATAAATTAAATTATATTTTTTAATAAAAAGGAGTAAAAAAATGGAATTTGCTATAATAGGAGCTACTATAGGAGCAGGACTTGCAGCTATTGGAGTTGGTTTGGGTATAGGTTTTATAGGTTCAAGAGCAGTTGAAGGTATTGCTAGACAGCCTGAGGCTTCTGGTAAGATACAAACAGCTATGCTTATTTCTGCTGCTTTAATAGAAGGTGTTGGTTTATTTGCTTTAGTTATATGTATTTTAGCTTTATTTACAAAGTAATATTTAAGGGCATTGATTATAATAAATGGGGGTAAATACCTATGGCACTTTTAAAAATAGATCCAGGTATTATTATATGGACTTGGATTACATTTTTACTAGTTCTTGCTGTACTTGGAGCTTCTACTTGGAAGATTATTCTTAAAGGTTTAAATGCACGTGCAGATAAGATACAAGAGGACTTAGAAGAGGCAGAAAAAACTAGAGAAAATGCTAAGAAATCTTTGGCTGCATATAGGGAACAAATAGATAATGCTAAGGCAGAGGCTAGTTCTATAATAGAAAATGCTAGGATTGAGGCTAATAGGGTTAGAGATAAAATTATTGGCAATGCTCGTGAAGAGGCTGAATCTCATAGAAGTAAAATACTCTCTGAAATTGACAGAGCTAAAGATGAAGCTATGGGAAATGTTAGAAAACAGGCTGTGGACATTGCCGTTGTTATGGCTGAAACTATATTAAAAAGAAATATAGATAAAAATGATAATCAGGCTTTGATAAATGAGTTTGTAAATAATTTTGAGAAAGATAACAATAAATAAAAATATGTATCTCTAATAAAGATAGGGCTTTATTAAAATGAACAGTAATGATGAAAAATTATTAACACCTGCCGCTAGTGCTATATTTAATATAGCTAAAGAGTCTGGTTTAATAAATGAAATATATAAAGAACTTAAAGAATGCTCTAAATTATTTGAAGATGAAGAGATAAAAAAATATTTTGATGATAAAAAAATAGATAAAAGAGAAAAGATAAAACTTGTAGAAAAGAAATTAAAATCAATATTTTCTAAGGAGATTTTTTCTTTTATCAATTTACTTATAGAAAATGAGCTTATAGATGAATTGGCTAATATAGTAGATATTTATGGTACAATGCTTGATGAATATAATAATACTGTGAGAGTAAAAATTACAGCTTCTTGTAACATAAATGAAGATACTATAAAACAAATAATAGACACTATAAAATCATTTTCTGATAAAAAAATAGAATATACTATAGAGATAGATGATAGTTTAATTGGCGGTATAATAGTTAATATTGGCAATACGGTTTATGATTATAGTATAAAGAATCAGATAAATATGATGAAAAATAGATTTGTTTAATAATTATTAGTTTATAGAGGAGAATATGGATCCTATAACTGCCGAAATTTTTACAAATTTAAAAACTGAAATATTCAATGAGGTTCAGAAAGAAAAAACCGCTAGATTTAAGCGTATAGTAAAAAATGAGGCAAGTGCTAAAAACTATGCTAAGGCTATGTTTGATGCAGCTAATGAATTAAAAAAGATAGATATTATTAAAAAAGATTTTGATGTTATCTATTCATCTTTATTTGAAGATAAAGATACTTTTTCTTTTTTCACTTCAAATTTTATAGATGGAAATGTAAGGGTTGATGTTATTAGGAGAGTATATGAGAATAAAATATCTCAGGAGGCTCTTAATTTATTATCTATATTAGTAGAAAAGGATTTATTTAATATTTTACCTGCTATAATAGTGGAATATGAAAACTTATGTAATGAGTTTTATGATATACTCTCTGTAAGAATTACTATTGCTAAAGAGTTGGAAGGCATTGAAGAATTGAAAAGAGAGATTATAAAGATGGTTAATAAGAATGTTCATTTTTATATTGATATTAATGAATCTATTATAGGCGGTATAATAGTAGAGATAGAAGATATTATATATGATTATAGTATGAAGAGGCTTTTAAATAGTGTAAAAGATTCTCTTCTTGCGGAATAATTTTTACATAATAATTTTTAAGGAAATGTTTTATGAATATAAAAGCTAATGAAATTGCTGCTTTACTTAAAGAGGAGATAAAAAATTACAAAGCAGATTTTGCTCCTAATGAAGTGGGTGTAGTAGTAGAGGTTGGTGATGGTATAGCAAGGATAGTTGGACTTCCGCATATTATGTCCAATGAGATGATTAAATTTGAATGCGGTGCTATAGGAATAGCTTTTAACTTGGAAGAAGAGACTATTGGGGCTATTGTATTAGGAGACTATGTCGGCATAAAAGAAGGAAGTAAGGTTAGCAGATTAAAAAGAATATTAGAAGTTCCTGTAGGGGAAGAGCTTTTAGGAAGAGTTGTTAATCCTTTGGGGGTTCCTTTAGACGGTAAGGGCGATATTAATACAAGCAAAAGAAGAGTAATAGAATATCCTGCTCCGGGAATTGCAGATAGGCAGGCTGTAAAGCAACCGCTTCAAACTGGTATAAAGGCAATAGATTCTATGACACCTATAGGAAGAGGACAGAGACAGCTTATTATTGGAGACAGAAGCACTGGTAAAACTTCTATTGCTCTTGATACAATTATCAATCAAAAAGATACTGGTGTTATATGTGTGTATGTAGCTATAGGTCAAAAGGCTTCTACTGTTGCGGGTGTTGTTGAAACTTTAAGACAGCATGGAGCTTTAGATTATACTATAGTGGTTGCTGCTACTGCTTCAGATTCTGCTCCGCTATTATATATTGCTCCTTATGCTGGTTGTGCGATGGCAGAATATTTTATGTATGAAGAGAAAAAAGACACTCTTATAATATACGATGACTTATCTAAACAGGCTAATGCATACAGACAAATATCACTTCTTCTTAGAAGACCTCCTGGAAGAGAAGCTTTCCCCGGCGATGTATTTTATTTGCATTCAAGATTATTAGAAAGAGCTTCAAAATTGAGCGATGAATTAGGTGCGGGTTCTTTAACTGCTTTACCTATCATCGAGACTCAAGACAATGAAGTATCTGCATACATTCCTACAAACGTAATATCAATTACAGACGGACAGATATATTTGCTTCCTAGTTTGTTTATGAGCGGTGTTCGTCCTGCTATTGATGTTGGTATATCGGTTTCTCGTGTAGGCGGTAATGCTCAAACTAAGGCTATGAAAAAAGTTGCTGGTACTTTGAGGCTTGATTTGGCATCATATAGGTCTCTTGAGGCTTTCTCGCAGCTTGGTATAGGTCTTGATAAGGCTACTTTGGCTCAATTAGACAGAGGTGCTAAAATGGTTGAGCTTCTTAAACAAAAACAGTATAGCCCAATACCTATGGAAGAGCAAGTTGTTATATTATTTGCCGCTACAAAGGGATTTTTGGATAATGTTGAATTAGAAAGAGTGCCTGAATTTGAATGGAGACTGCTTCAATATATGAAAGCTGATAAGCAGTATATATTAGATAGCATAAAAGAAAAGAAAGATATTGAAAATGTTGATGAACTTAACAGCATCATAGAAGAGTTTAAGGCTAAATTCTAATAATGAATAAAAATTGTATTTTAATCTTGGCACATAAGAATCACAATCAGATTATGAGGTTAATTAATCATCTTAAAACTGATTTTGATTTATATGTGCATATAGATAAAAGAAATAAATTAAATATAGAAAGCTTTGACAATGTAAATATTTATAAAAGATTTAAAACTTATCATGGAGATGTTAATTTAGTCATTGCCACTTTATTTTTAATTAAAGAGGCTGTGAAAAATAATTACGACAGATATGTTTTTATAGCGGACAAGATATTCCATTAAAAACTAATAAAGAAATAGTTGATTTTTTTGATTTAAATAAAGATAAAGAGTTTACATCTTTCAAAAATATAAAATATGATAAAGGTTTTTACAATGAAATGAGTTTTAGATTAAATTCTTATAATTTTGGTAAATTGTATAGACTAATTTTTCATAGAAATATAAGAGAATTAATATCTAAATTTCCGCCTATAAAACGCACTACTCCGGAAAATATTTATTATGGTTCGCAGTGGTGGAATTTAACTAATGATGCTATTAAATATATATTGGATTATACGAAAAAAAATCCTAACTTTCTTAAAAGATTTAATTATACTTGGGGAAGTGATGAGTTTTATTTTCAATCAATACTTCTCAATAGCAAGTTTAAAGATAATTGTGTGAATGATTGTCTTAGATATATTATATGGGATGGCGGAGCTCCATTTAATCTAAAAATGAAAGATTATGAGAATATAAAAAACAATATTAATAATAATTTATTTGCCCGTAAATTTGATGAAAATATTGATAATGATATAATAGATAAGCTATATAAAGATTTAGAGGTGAAATAATATGGCAGAGAAACTTAATGTATTAAAAGCAAGAATTAAAGCCGTAACAAGCACACATAAAATTACAAAAACTATGGATATGATAGCACGCTCTAAAACAGCTAAAATACTTAGCGTAGAGCAAGGTATGAGACCTTATACACAAAAGTTAAATAGAATAGTAGAAGAGCTTTCACATTCAGATATGGATCATTTGCATCCGCTGCTATCTCCTAAAAAAACGATAAAAAATATTATATTATTTGTAATAACATCAAGCAGAGGATTATGCGGCTCTTATAACACAAAAATATTAGATGAAGCAATGGAGAGAATTAGGCATCATTACAGACATGGAAGAACTGTTGAGCTTCACGTATTAGGTAAAAAGGGCGAAGTATACTTTGAAAAACAAAACATACCAATATCACGTAAATATCCTCGTATAGATGAAGAGTCTACTTTTGATGATTGTGCTACAGTTGTACAGCGTTTTATGCATGATTATGTTGTGGATAATGCTTCTAGAGTGGAAGTTATATATACAAGATATTATACAAGAGTGGTTCATATTCCTAAAATTAAAAGTTTAATCCCTATGATTCCAGATGAAGAAGATATTGAAGGAAGAAAAATAAAAAAACAGCTTGATTATTTAATAGAGCCAAATATTGATGATGTATTAAAAGAAGTTGTGCCATTAGCTATAAAAACTTATTTTTACTTTATGATAACTAGTTCTTTTTTGTCAGAGAATGCTGAGAGGGCTATTGCTATGAGAAACGCTACTGATAATGCTGAAAGACTTCTTGAAGACTTAAAAAATAAAGCTAACAGAGCTAGACAAGAACATATTACTAATGAGCTTCTTGATATTATAGGCGGTTCTGAAGCTATTAATTAAGTATATTATATAAAGTTTTTAGCAGTATATTATTTGTTTCACTGTCTGATATGGTAACTCTTAAAAAATCTTTTAATATGTTGCTATCTTCATAGTTTTTTACAAATATATTATTTTTTGTAAGTTCATCATATATATACTTAGAGCTTCTATTTGGGTGTTTTATAAGAAGGAAATTTGATTTAGAAGGCAGCACCAAAAAACCTTCTTTGCTTAGTAAACTCTCCATTTTATCTCTTTCCAATATTATAGAACTTATATTTTTTATGGAAGTTTCTTTATCATTAATTGAAGCTATAGCTATTTTTTCTGATAATTTATTTATGCCGTATTTTTGTCTTATATTAGAAAACTTATCTATATTAATTTTGTTTGATATTAAAAAGTTTATATTAAGAGCTGAGAGTGAATGAGAATGTGCTATTGAATAGATTATTATTAAATTGTCATATTTGTCTATCAATCTTAAAGCACTATTCCAAGCAAAACTTATGTAAGATTCATCTAAAACATATATATTATTTTTATTTATGTATTTTTCTATATTTTCTATAAAAAGTCCTGTTTCTGCATTGGGGCTGCTTGTTATTATTATGCTTTTCTTTATACTATTAAAAGCATCCAAATCTATATTATAATCTTCTTTTGCTTTTATAATTTCAAAATCAATTTTTGAATATTCTAAAATGTTTTTATATAAATCTCTATAAGGCTCTTGTAGAAATATTTTTTTATTTTCAAAAGAATTTAATATACAATAAAAAGCCTCATACATTCCATTAACAGATATAATATTATCTTTATCAATATTAAGATTATTCGCCATAGCTAAATCTAATTCTTTAGCACTATAATCTGGAAAAAGCCTAAAAGATTCTATATCAAAACTTTCAAGTTCTTTTATAATATTTTTTGAAGGTTTATAAGGGTTTTCGTTTTTATCTAAATAAATCTTTTCTTTTTCTTTTTTCATAAAAATTATTATATATTAAAAAACATAAAAATAAATAAGAAAGTATTATTTAATGTAAAAATCTATTACTAATTATTTTATTTTTTGTTATTGATATAAATTATTAAATATACTTAGTAAATAATTTAAGTTATAGTATTTTTTATGTAAAAAATGTATTATTTTTTATATTGTTTAATATGAAAAACATAATAAATTATACTTGACTTTTTTGTAAATATTAATAATATTTATACACAAATAAATTAAATTATACTATATTTTAAACATTGTGGATACTTTATTTACAGAAAAACTAAATCAGCTTTTATCCAATGTATCTCTTATAGATATATTAAGAGATAGATACAAAGTTATATCAAGAGGCGGAAGTCAGTATACCGTTCAATGCCCTTTTCATAAAGATGGTCAAGAGGCAAATCCTTCTATGTCTGTTGATGATTCTAAGGGTATATACAAATGCTTTACATGCGGTGCTAAAGGAAATGTATTTACATACTTAAAAGAAAAAGAGGCTATGGATTTTAAAGAGGCTGTAAAATATTTGGGAAAGAGATTTTCTGTTGATACTAGTAATTTCTTCTCTCAAAAAAATAAACATAAAGACCAAATATTTTTAGAAAGTAAAAGAATAAATAAAATAGCCTGCAATTTCTTTGGTAAAAACCTTTTATTAAAAAATAATAATGGAGAATATTTTTATAAAGAGGCTATAGATTATTTAAAGAAAAGAAAAATTCCCTTTTCTATTATAAAAGAGTTTAAAATAGGATATGCTCCTCCAAGCTGGAATGCTTTGATTAGAGCTTTAAACGAAAATAATATAAGCACAAACAATATAAATGCATTAGGATTAGCAAGCATAAGCAAAAATAATCCGAATCATTTTTATGACACATTTATAAATAGAATAATGTTTCCGATAATCAATGAAAAAGAAGAGATTATAGGCTTTGGCGGAAGAAGCATTGATGGAAAAGAGCCTAAATATTTAAACTCGAAAGAAAGTTTAATATTTAAGAAAAAATCCGCTTTATACGGCATAAATATAGCCAAAACACATATAATGAAAAAAGATGAAGTTATATTAGTGGAAGGCTATATGGACACAATCGCTTGTCACAAAATGAATATAAAAAATGTTGTTGGAAGCTTGGGTACTGCCATCACAGAAGAGCATGCAAAAGAAATAAAAAAATATACAAATAATGTAGTTTTAGCTTTAGATAATGATGAGGCGGGTCAAAAAGCTACTAAAATGGCTATACTAACACTATTGAAGTTTGATTTAAAATTGACTATACTATTGATAGAAACAACTAAAGATTTAGATGAGTTTTTTACTATAAATAATGCTAATGGTTTTGATATACTATATAATAAAAAATTAACTTGGTATGATTATTTGTTAAAAACATTAATAAATAAGGATATATCATTACTTACTATAGAAGAAAAGCTCTATATAGTAAAGTTATTTTATAATTATTTAGATGTTTTGAAAAGTGAGACGGAAAAACAAATGATAATCTCTCATGTTTCATCAGAACTTTCTATTGACAGAGATGCTTTCAATAGAGATTATTTAAAAACTTTAGCTAATAAAGTTCAAAATACAAAAGTTGTTTCTGCTTTACAAAAACCTATAAAAGATAACAGATTTTACTATGAAAATAGTTTAATATATTTACTTGCTTTAAATCCATCTTTAATAAAAGAGGCAGAGAAAGAGATAGGTGTAGATCTTATTAAGAAAGATATCACAAGGGAATTTTATATAAGGCTCTTAACTCTTAATAAAGATGCAACAGCTGAAGATGCTCTTAATGTATTAGGCAATGAGCATATAGCTAATCAGATAAGAAGCAAGGAAAAATTGTATAGTGATAATATACAAGAAAAATTAGAAGAGCTTATTGTAAAGATAAAAAGCGGGGATATAGACTATAGGAGAGAGGAAGTATTAAAAACTGCAACGCTCCAAAATAATGAAGGATTTGAAGCTATATGTAATAAAGCCCGAGAAATACATTTACTAAATAAGCAAAAGGAAAAACTATATCAAGGAAGTGATTATGATGATTGAAGAGGATTGCGATCTTCTAATTAAAAATAATGAAAAAATTAGAAAATTGCTTGAAAAAGGAAATGCCAACAAATATCTTACATTCAAAGAGATTAATGCTACCATAGACAATATGGATACGGATGTAATGGATATACTTTTTCAATTATTAAGTGCTAGAAAGATTGCCATTGTTGAAGACAAAAGGGAATTTGAAAGTCTTTCTAAAAATCAAAATAAAATTGATGAGGCTGCAAGATTCATACATGTAGAAGATAAAGTTGGAAACAATGATGACCCTATAAGACTTTATCTTAAAGAGATTGGCAAAGTTGATTTGCTTACACATGATGATGAAGTAGAGTATTCTAAAAAAATAGAACTTGGAGAATCTGAGATAGAATCTATTATATTAAATACGCATTTAGTGGTTGGAGAAGTTTTAAATACTATTAAATGTGTAAAAAGTGGAAAGGTTTCTATACATGAGATATTAGAGCCTCCAAGAATATACAATGTCTCTACACAAGAAAAGAGAAAATTAGAGAGAAAATATAAAAACTTTGAAAAAGAATATGTGGAGTTGGCAGAGAAATATTTAGCTTTAGACAAAAGAATAAAGAAAGCTACTACACAAAAAACTATTAAAACTCTTACAAACGAACAAAATGAAATAAAAGAAAATATAGTAAAACTATTAAGCAAAGTAAAACTTAATAGAATGGAAATTGATAGAATAGCAGAGAAATTAAAGTTTTATCTTCATAGAATTAATCAAATAGAAGAGTATTTTGAGAAACTAAAAAAGAGATACAACAGAGAGATAAGTGATTTTGAAAATTACTATAATGAAATAGAAATTGGAAATAAAAAAATATATACTAGACTTGTTGATGAGTTTAATATTACTCCAGAGGCTATAAAAGCGGTATTAACAAGTTTCCATAATTCTCAAGTTCGTATGGCTGATATTTATGATGAAGTTCGTACAGATAAAGAGACTTTAGTTGAATGGGTGAGAAAAATTGATTCTTCAAGAAGGAAAATTGCTCAAGCAAAAGATCATATTGTTAAGGCTAATTTAAGACTTGTTATATCTATAGCAAAAAAATATACTAACAGAGGTCTTCATTTCTTTGACTTAGTACAAGAAGGAAATATTGGTCTTATTAAGGCTGTTGATAAATTTGAATACAAAAAAGGATACAAATTTTCAACATATGCCACTTGGTGGATTCGTCAGGCTATCACTCGTTCTATAAGCGATCAGGCTAGAACTATAAGAGTACCTGTTCATATGATAGAACAAATTAATAAAGTAACTAGAGTATTAAGACAGTATATGCAGCAATATGGAAGAGAGCCTTCTATACAGGAAATAGCAAGAGCTTTAGGATGGCCAGAAAGCAGGGTTAAAAGCGTAAGAAACGTTGCAAAAGACCCTGTATCTTTGAATGCTCCTATTGGTGATGAAGAAGATACTATACTTGGGGAACTTATTGAAGATAAAGAGTTTGAAAGCCCACAAAATATTACAACTTTTAAAATTTTAAGAAAGCATATAGACTCTTTGCTTGATAATTTGCCTGAAAGAGAACAGAAAGTTATTAGAATGCGTTATGGATTAGATGACGGATACAATCACACTTTAGAAGAAGTTGGATATGTATTTAAAGTTACAAGAGAGCGTATAAGACAGATTGAGGCTAAAGCTATAAGAAGATTAAGAGCCACTTCAAAAAAGAAGGAATTAAAAGAGTTTTTAGATTCTTAAAAATTCTTATATAAAAATAAAAGGGAGGTAATAATTAATTATCTCCCTTTATTATTTTATTATTTTGTGTAAAGCTCTTCTATTTGGTCTTTATATTCTTCCATTATTTTATGTCTTTTTATTTTTAATGATTGAGTGAGTAAGCCATTTTCTATTGTAAAATCTTTGCTTGTTATAATAAGTTTAGAAATAGCTTCATAAGGTCTAAATCCGTTTTTACTATTAATTAATCTATTTAATTCATGCTTAATAAGTTTAACAACATCTTTAGAATCTTCCATATTATTTTCATCATGATGCATTTTATGTTTATCTAAAAACTCTTTAACATTCTCTTTATCTATTACAACTATAGCCCCTGTAGCAGCTTTATCCTGACCTACAAGCATTATCTGAGAGATATATTTAGATTCCATAGCCTTGTTTTCTATAGGCTGAGGTTCAACATTTTCACCTGTTAGAAGAACTATAGTTTCTTTTGCCCTTCCTGTAAGTACTATTTCACCTTGTTTTGTATAAGCTCCTAAATCTCCAGAATTAAAGAAGCCATCTTTTTTAGCCTGTCTTGTTAATTCTCTATCTTTATAATATTCTTTAAAAATATTAGGTCCTTTAATATAACATACTCCTAATTCCCCGTCTTTACAAATATTTCCATTTTTATCTCTCACTTCTATTTGTACTTCAGGCACAGGTGCTCCGCAAGTTCCTCTATAGTTTTTAAAAGGAGACCTTAAAGTTACAACAGGTGCAGTTTCTGTAATACCCCAGCCAACAACCAAATTAATTCCAGTGGCTTCTATAAAATCTTCTATATACATAGGCAAAGCTCCGCCGCCTGATATAGTTAAACGAAGCCTTCCTCCTGTAAGTTCTTTTATCTTTTTATAAACTAATTTTTGTGCCATTTTATGACTCATAGGATCTAATGGCAATATATCATACTCTGTTTTTTTGCTTTCTCTCTTTTCATCCCCAAGTAAATAAATCATATTATTTTGATATCTTAAATTTCTTATATATCTAATAGAGCCTTGTATGAAAGATTTAACCATCATTTTTACTGCAGCAGGCTTTTTCTCTATATTTTTCATAACTCCATTATATATATTAATCCAAATTGCAGGTACAGATATAAATATGTCAGGTCTCTCCTCAACAAAATCATTTTTTAAATCTCTTTTATTGGTAATAGCAGTAAAACAGCCTACTATTGCTGTAACATAAGAAATTGTTCTTTCATATATATGCCATATTGGAAGAATAGTTAAAAGTTTTTCACCTTTTTGAAGCTTTATTATATCAGGAAGCACTCTCACATTATGCAAAATATTTCCGTGTGTAAGTATTACTCCCTTAGGTTTTCCTGTTGTTCCTGATGTATATATTATAGTAGCTGTATCATCATTGTTAATTTTTGAGGCTTTTTTTACAGCAAAGTCTTTATCTCCATTTAAAGCCTCTTCTCCAAACTCCAAAAACTTACTAAATGAATAAATATTATTTTTTGGGTCATGAATAGAATTATCCAAAACGAGTATAAGCTGTATTTTTTTTGAAGATCTATCTATTTTATTTAACACATACTGATTTTCTACTATTACAGCCATTGAATCACTATGATCTATTATGTAATTTAATTCTTCAGATGTAGAATCGTTTCCTCTAGGAACATCTGCTGAGCCTATAGCTAAAAGAGCCATATCGCATATAAACCACTCTATGCGGTTCTCTGAAAATATAGCAACATGCTTACCAGATAATCCTTTTGCATCAAATGCTTTGGCAATAGCATTTATCTTATCATATAATTTTTTATATACTATAGTTACTTTTTCGCCATTATTGTTCCTATATCTATAAGCAGGGCTTTGAGGCATTTCCTTTACAGTATCAAAATAAGCACTAGGTATAGAATTATATCCTTTCATAAATCCCCCGATAATGATTTTTTAAAATAGTTAATTATTACTATGTTATAAAACTAATTACTTTTAACTATCATAATATATATAAAAAATATTACAAGTGATTTTCAATATATTCTAAAAGACTCAAACAATAACTATCAACTTTAAAAATTGATAAAATATCATCATTAGAGAGCAATTTTCTTTTTATGTTGTCATTATTAATATATACTTCATACATAGAATTAGATATATCATTAATATTATTCATATCACACGAAATGCTGCAATCTTTAGCAACCTCGTAAACACCAGAATATTTTGAAATAATTGAAATGCAGGAACAATAAAGTGCCTCTATAACCGTAAGTCCAAAAGGTTCGTTTATAGCTGGCATAATAAGAGAGTAACTTTTGTTTAATAAATCTTTTTTCTCCTCATCGCTAACAAAACCAACAAATATAATATTTTTGTTCATACCAATACTAGAAACTAATTTTTTTAATTTCTCTTCATATCTGCCTTTTCCTGCTATTATAAACTTTAAATCTTTATTATCAATTCTTTCTAAAAGCCTCTTAAAAGCAATAATAGCATTTTCTAGATTCTTAACTTTCTCTAATCTGCCCACATAAAAAAAATGCTCTGCCTTTTTTGTGTTCATTACATAATCAAAACCAGTTACACAAGGGTATATAATCTTACTTTCTCTATTATAAACACGCTTTACAGAATTTGAAGTTCTCTCACTATTAGCCATTATATAATCTATAAAACTCACTCCAAATCTATCTAATTTTATAGTATAACGGGCAATAAAATCTAAAGTTTTTTGTTTAGATTTATAGCTTTCATCATCTTCACCATAAAGACGCACGCTAGGTTCATGACAATACCAAAAACTTTTAGGAAGTTTTATAGAGTTCTTTTTGGCATACTTATAAACCAAGCCAAAAAATATAGTTGCTGGAAAATTATGAATCAATATAGCATCATAATCTTTTAATTGATAAGCCAAAAAATTAGCAGTTTTTCTAAAAATAAATGGATTTAAAGTTATATCTGTTTTTATTTGTTTTATATAATCTGGAACATTTTCTCTTAATTTGTAAGTATAAATAGTACATTCAATATTATACTTCTCATAAAAATGCTTAACTGTGGCAAGTATTACATTTTCTGCTCCGCCATTATATCCAAAAGTAGGATGCATTATAGCAATCTTTTTAATCTTCATTTTAATATAATAATTTATTTTTCAATAACTTACAACATAAAAAATAATGTTTGTTTTATAAGTTGTTTTTTAGTATAAGAAAATAATATATTTATTTATAATGTATAAAAAATATAGTGTATGAAATATCATATTCTGCACTTTTCATCAAAGTAAGTTGTAATATATTTAGTTTTATAATATTATAATATAATTTAAGATATTATAAAATTTAATTATATTACAATTAAAGATTTTTTTAGTTATAAATGTATATTTTATGATGAGTTATATAAATGCTGTTTAATTCTACGGATTTTTTGATATTTTTTCCTATAACGCTTATTTTGTATTGGATATTTCCAAAGAAGTTAAGATATATTTGTTTGTTTATAGCAAGTTATATATTTTATATGTTTTGGAACCCTAAATATGCATTATTAATGGCAACTTCCACTGTTGTAACTTTTTTAAGCGGTATATTAATAGAAAAATTAAAATATAAAAGAATAGTGGTAGCATTTAGCTTTATAATAAATATTGCAATACTTGTATTTTTTAAGTATTTTGACTTTTTGCTTCAGAATATTAATATTTTGTTGGCGGCATTAAATATTGAGTTGGTAGAAAAGCCTTTTGATATAGTGCTTCCTGTAGGCATATCATTTTACACATTTCAGGCATTAAGCTATACTATAGATGTTTATAGGGGAGAGATAAAGTCAGAAAAAAATATTATTAAGTATGCATTGTTTGTATCATTCTTTCCGCAGTTAGTGGCAGGTCCAATAGAGCGTTCAAAACATTTGCTTGGTCAAATACAGAATATGGATAAAATTAAAAGGTTTGATTATCAGAGAATAACAGAAGGTTTAATATTAATGCTGTTTGGCTATTTTCAGAAGATGGTAATAGCGGATAGAGCTTCTATATTGGTAGACACTGTATTTAACAGATATTATATTTATAATACAAGTGAATTGGTATTATCAGCATTGCTTTTTGCGGTGCAGATATACTGTGATTTTGCGAGTTATTCACTCATAGCAATAGGAACAGCTAAGGTTATGGGCATAGATTTAATGGAGAATTTTAACACTCCATATTTTGCAAGAAGCATAAAAGAGTTTTGGGGCAGGTGGCATATATCGTTGTCTACTTGGTTTAGGGATTATCTTTATATACCTTTGGGCGGAAACAGATGCTCAAAGTTTAGAAGAAGCATAAATATATTAATAACGTTTTTAGTAAGCGGTCTTTGGCATGGGGCTAATTTTACTTTTATAGCTTGGGGTGCTATTCATGGTGTATGCTATTTAATAGAAGATATTACATCAAAATTTAAAAATAATGTCTTAAATAAGCTTAATGTAAAAGTGAAAAGTTTTAGTTTTAAATTGCTTGAAGTGATTATTACATTTATAATAGTTGATTTGGCTTGGATATTTTTTAGAGCTGAAACTATACATGATGCTTTTTACTATATACAAAGAATGTTTACTAAAATAGATTTATGGCGTATATTTGACGGTTCATTATATAAGCTTGGTTTAGACCGTTTTGAAATGAATATACTTATAATATCTTTGGTGATTTTGTTTTTAGTTGATTTAATAAAATATATAAAGAAAGAAACTATTTATATGTTTTTGAAAAATCAATGTTTATATTTTAGATGGGCAGCGATATTTTTCTTATTATTTTTTATAATAATATATGGAAAATATGGAGCGGGTTTTGACCCTAAGCAGTTTATATATTTCCAATTTTAGGAATTATAAAAATGAGTGAAGTTAAAAAAAATTATTATGGCAGTCTTTGTACTGAAATGTATGAGATACTACATAAAAAAGCACCTGAAGATGAATTAAACTTTTATTTATCTTATGCTGAAAAAGGTAAAAAGATTTTAGAACCTTTATGCGGAAGCGGACGATTTCTTATTCCATTTATAGAAAGAGGGTTTGATATAACAGGAATAGATATGTCTAATGAAATGCTGCAAAAACTAAAATTAAAATTTCCTGATGCAAAAACAGTTCATACTGATATTATGAAATATTATCCGAAAGAAAAATTTGATTATATATTTATTAGTTCAGGTTCAGTATCATTGTTTACAGATATTGATATTTGCAAACAAATTCTAATAAGAATAAAAGAATGGCTTTTTAAAACGGGTAAATTTGTTTTTGCAGTTGATACAATAAAAAATAGATGTATAGATGATAATGATTATAATATTGCTGTATCTGTTAAAACAAAAGAAGATTTTGAAATAGTGCTTAAATCAAAAAATTATTATGAAGAACAAACTCAAACTCAGTTCTCGCCGTCAATTTATGAGATGTATAATAATACTGAATTACTTCAAAGTGAGTTTATGGATTTTCAGACGCATCTTTATAAATATGGTGAAATGGAGCAGTATTTAAAAGAAGTTGGATTTACTCAAGTTAAAACATTTTCTTCTTTTGAAAAGGAAATTGCAGTTAATGATAAATGTGATATGTTTTTATTTGAATGTAGTTTTTTATAATTATTATAATGTAGTTGATTACTTGATAAATAATAAGAAAATATTATAAAATAATAGGTTGTTTGTAAAATGATAAAAAACACTATAAAAATTATTTGCTTTATAGCGATATTTATTACATTGCTTTGGTTTTCAAGCAGAGCGTTAAGATTTAAAAATGAAAATGGTATATATCAAGGCGACAGCTTTTATGAACAGAAAACCAATTCTATAGATGTAATTTTTTTGGGAAGCAGTCATGTTCACTATAATGTTAATCCTGCTATACTTTTTAATGAATATGGAATTGCCGCTTATAATTTTACCTCTGGAAGTCAGCCTATTTGGAGTACTTATCATTATTTAATAGAAGTTTTAAAATATCAAAAGCCTAAATTAATTGCATTAGAGTCTTATATTATTGCAGCAAGCAGAACTAATGTTGTAGATTATCAGATAGTGGCTGCCACTTATGCATTAAAATGGTCAGAAAACAGAATAAACTCTCTCAAAGTAACTGCAGCAGAAAGGTTTGATGAGTTTATTAACCCTATGTATAGATATCATAACAGATACAAAGATTTAAAGCCAGAAGATTTTGTGCCTTATGCTAATAATTATAATCATTATAGATATTTTAAAGGATATTCTTTTCATAATAAAACATTTTCTGTTAAAAAGCCTAATATAAAAAATATTAAAGATAGCCTTCCTTTGTTAGAGCAACAGGAAACTTATTACAGAAAAATATTGGAATTAGCAAAAACAAATAATATACCTATTGTTGTGATAGCTTCTCCTTTTCCTATGACCGATGATGAGGCAAGACATTTTAATAGGGTAGGAGAAATTGCAAAAGAATATGATGTTCCTTTTATGAATTTTAATCATTATTATGATGATTATGATTTGGATTTTTGGAGAGATTATAATGATTCTGGGCATTTGAATTATAAGGGCGTTCAGAAATATACTTCCTTTTTGGGAAAATATTTAAAAGATAATTTTGATTTGCCGGACAGAAGAGGAGATACTAATTATTATACTTGGGAGAGAAATGCTTTATATGAGTATAATAAAGTTTATGATATGGGCTTAAGGGATACATATAATATTTATGATTATATAGAAAAAATCACTAATCTTAATGATTATACTATAGTTATAAATATGCTTGGTGAGTATTCCACTAATGATAATGTTGTTAAGAGTTTGTATTCTAATTTTAATATAACAAATGAAATATATACTAATAATGTTTCTTATGTTATAGATAAAAACAAGCTTGTATTTTCTTCAATGGGTGAGACTAATTATATTTATCATAAAGAGCTTAATAAATATAATGATTTGGTGATAGACAGTGGAAACAGAATACTTATAAGCAGGAGCAATTTAAGGGAAACCACAAATGGCATTAATATGGTAGTTTATGATAATATCACTTCAGAAGTAGTTGATTATTTTGATTTGCCTTACACTAATGATTCTATAACAGAAACAATAGAAAGAGATTATTAAATTTTTTCAAAAAAACTACAACATTTTAATATATTATATATAATGTTATTCTAAGTAATATTATGTAAAGTTTGAGTAAATATGAGAGGTTATGCATGTATAAAAAAATTGTATTATTAGTGGTATTGTGTTTTTTATTTACAATTTCGTGTTCAAGTCCGAGTAATCCAGATAATGGCAATCAAGGTAATAACGGAGATGGAGGCTCTACAGTACCACCGCCAATTACAACACCTACAGAAGAATAATTGATAAAAAAATACGGTATAGATATAGGTCAGGCAGATGCAGAAATAAGCAAACAAATAGAGGCGAATTTAAAAGCCTATCATGATGAAATGGGTTCGTATAGAGTAATATTTACGGGAACTCCTAAAGATTATAGTACTTATGAATCTTTGTATACTTTAACTTTAAAAGCAGCATCAAAAGTTAATAGTACTATGAATATAGATATGGATATAAAAAATATTGATTTCCACAATGAAACTATAAATAAATGGATGTTTTCTGGATATGTAGTTGATGGTACTGAAAATATATTTATAAATATTATATTTCCACAAAATAAAATAAAAACTATAGGAGAGATGTCTTTTGATAATTTATATAATACAAAAGAAATAGTAATACCAGATTCTGTTGTTACAATAGAAGAAAGAGGATTTCAGAATTCTCAAAACATAGAAAAATTAACTTTAGGTAAAAATCTTAAAACTATAGGAAAATATGCATTTGTATATGCTCAAAGTTTGAAAGAATTAGTTATTCCTGATTCTGTAATTTCAATAGAAGAGGGAGTATTTGCAAATGGAAGTTTACAAAAATTGCAATTATCTTCTTCATTATAAACAATAGGGGTAAGTGCTTTTACTTATTTGCAAATAGAAGAATTAATAATACCCGCTTCAGTGAAAACAATAGGAAATAAAGCATTTGCATTTTCATTTACAGCATTAAAAAGCGTTGTTTATTATGGTAATTCTCCTGATATTATAAGTTATACAGGTAATGCATTTGAAGGTTGTTTTAAACTCACAACTTTGAAAGTGCCTAATGATTTAAATATTGATGATGAAAAATGAAAAAGTTTTTTAGGCTGGAGTTTTCAAACTGTTACAAGATGATGATTTGTTATTTTGCATTAATAATACAAAAAATAATAATTTAGGCTATTGATAATTTTTTTTATTTATATTAAACTTTTCGCTATGATTATATTTAGCATATTTTATATTTTATTAAATGTACTTTTTACTATTGTTTTATTTATAGTGGCTTTGATTTTGTTTATTTTTGTGAGACATTTTAGTAAGAGGCTTTCAATAAAAATTACTCATAATATAGCAAAGCTCTGGGGAACTTTTTTGATGAAAAGTGCCTTTATCTCTTTTGATATTGAAGGCATAGAGAATTATGATTATAAAAAAACTTATTTAATTACTCCAAATCATCAAAGTGCTTTTGATATATTTTGTTGTTTTGCAATATTTAAGGGTATGTTTGCTTTTGTTTCTAAAGACACCTATGGTAAAGTACCTATGGTTGGTTTTGGTATGAGTTTAGCTAATTATATATTTGTAAAGAGGGGAACTATAGGGGCAGCAAAATCTATAGATGATATGGAAGATAGGCTAAAATCAAAAACAAGTATAATAATATATCCAGAGGGTACTAGAAGCAAAGACGGAGAGATTAAAAAACCAAAAAGAGGAATATTAAAAATTGCCGAGAGATGTGAAGATGTAGCTGTGCTTCCTGTTGTTATATATGGTACTAGAGATATTATGAAGGCTAAAAGTTTTGTGTTAAGACCTTTTAAGAAAATAAAGATAAGATTTTTAGAGCCTTTTTATTTCAAAGATATAGAAGGTGATGATAATGATAAATTGGATTATTGGTATAACATAATGACAAAAAATTATGATGAGTTAAGAAATAAATTATAATTATTGAGGTAATTATTGTGAATGATAATTTTTTAAACTTATCAATTGATAATATTAATAATGAACATTTATGCTGTGCTATATCTGATAAAAAGCATCAATCTGGAGTATGTATAAAAAAAGAATGGCTAAAAGACAGGATTGCAGAAGGGCATGTTTTTCGTAAACTTGATGAAAAAGGAAAAATATTTATTGAATATGCTCCATTAGAAAATGCTTGGGTTCCTATTAATGGAGATAATTATTTCTATATTTACTGTCTCTGGGTTGCTGGTTCTTTCAGGGGAAAAGGATATGCAAAATCTCTTATAGAATATTGTATTAATGATGCAAAAGAGAAAAATAAATCTGGTATTTGCGTAATTAGTTCAAAAAAGAAAAAACCATTTCTATCAGACAAAAAAATTTTTATTAAATATGGTTTTGAAACAGTGGATACAATAAAAAATGATTATGAGCTTTTGGCTTTATCTTTTAATGGAAAGAAACCATATTTTTTAGAAAATGCAAAGAAAATGAAAATTAAAAATAAAGAGCTTACAATTTATTATAGTATGCAATGCCCATATATACCGAATTGTATTGAAGAGATAAAAGAATACTGCAATAAAAATAATATACCATTAAAACTGATTTCAGTTGATACATTAGATAAGGCTAAAAATCTACCATGTATTTTCAATAATTGGGCTGTTTTTTATAATGGAGAATTTGAAACAACTCATCTTTTAAATGAAACATTTTTAAAAAAGAAATTCAAATTATGAATCTATAAATATTTTAAATAAATACTTATGGAGTAAAATAAATATATGAATATAAAAAAGAGATTGAGAAAAAAGTAAATGTATCAGATAACATATATATAAATGATATTGAAATAGATCCTATTACAATTAAAGCTATTATGATAAATGAAGTAGTACAGCATAAACATTCAGAAGATTTTTATGGAGAACATAATTCTAATTACATAAAAACAGTTATTGATATTTTACAAAGTGTTGGAGCTGAAGTTAATTCAATAGATGATATATTGAAAATAGGAATATATATTACAAATGCCGTAAAAACTCCAAAGAAAGAATATACAATTGATAAAAGCAGTATAAAAAATAGTTTACCATATCTTGAAGAAGAAATTTCTTTATTTAAAAATATAAAAGTTATAATGCTTATGGGGATGTTGCCAAAAAAGCATTTAATATGATTAGTAAAAAACATACAAATAAAAATCTTATACCTTCCATTTCTACTTATAAGTTAAGATATAGTGAATTATTTTATAATGGAATTAGAGTGATGCCTTCATATATAATTACAGGAGGAAATATTTTAATTGAAAAATCAAAAGTAAAAATGATAACTGAAGATATTGCTGCTATGCTAAAAATAATAAACTAATTTCATTTGCATTAATAAATAACTATTATATGAATTAGAAAATCATATTTTTAACTTGATATATAGCAATTATTATCTATTGAAATAAGAAATTTACTATAGTATACTTATTAAAAGGATTAAATTATGAAAAAAATATTTATATTAACTATAACAATCTCTTTGATTATAATTCAATGTAACAGTAAAACAAAAGAAAATATTGATAATAACAATAATTCTACAAATGAAATAGTTAAGTCAAATGAAACTATACCTGCAGCAAAAATATTATCACAGTCAGATGCGGCATTTTTGGATAAGGTAAAAAATAAAATAATTATAAGCGGCAGAGCTAAATACACTTTTAAAGATAATGGCGATATAGAGTATGTGTTTAATTCTGGAGATTACAGAGAAGATAAAAATTATATATTCGAATCTTCTTTAGACGGCACTAATGCCTATTATTATGAGCTTTATAATATACAAGATAGATACGAAAAAGGACCAAGCAATATCGCCGCAAATTACAAAGGTTTTTCTGTAAAAGACGGCATTCTTTATGAGGATAATTACAAGGGATATGAAAGCGACCCTGTTGGAACTATAATTACTAAATGGGAAAGAGAAAATTATTATTCTAATTATTATTACAGAGAAGTAAAAGAAAATCCTAATTTTGATAATTTCCCTTATGAGAATAAAGCAGATGTAACTTTTGATAAATATAATGAAAGACAGGAAGGTATATTAATAAATGAGTCAGACTACAAAGCAGAAGAAGTAGGGGATATTAATAATTATAATTTTGACGGTATATATTCAAATAATAATGCTTCTATTGAGTTAAATAAAAATGATGATGAGAGTTTTTATTTATATGCCATTAATATAATAACAAATGAAAATGGTGATATATTAACCAATATTCAAAGCACAGACACAAACAAAATGATATTAGAAGAAAATCAATATGTTGAACCTTATTGCTCTGTAGGTTCTTATACTCTAGATTATGAAGAAGTTGTGGGGGCTGATGGAGGCTATATTATATCAATTCAGCCTATAAATGCTGATACTATTATAGTAACAGAGCCTAACGGAAGCTATGGATTTACTGGCATATATAAAAAACTGCCTGAACAAATTGACTCTAATGATAAAAGCACTAAAGAGAAAGCATATTATAATGCTTGTAAATGGTATGCTCAAAATTATGATGAAATAAATGAAGCCTTCAACAAAATAGTTGAGTTTAATTTTGAAAATGGCGGATATTATGAAGTTAATATGGGCAATGCTAATGATTATATATCTAAGTTTAGAGAATCAGGATATTTTTCTGATAACTATATTAAAAGTTTAGAGAATAGTTTTGAAGAAATAAAAGAGCATTTGGAAGAAAATAAACAAAATGACGGAGCTCCAGAAGGTATGGATGCTGATTGGTTTTTGGCAACTCAGGAAATTGACTATTATCTTGATATTATAAATAATCAAATGAAACTTGATGATATAACAATTTATTCTGATGATGTTTTATGCATTAGTAATGAGGATATGGGAAAGTTTTTACTTTTAGAAGTAAAACAATATGGTGATAAGTGGCTAATTGAAAAATAATAAAGTTTTAATTTTTTTATATTAACTTCATCAGTTATTTATATTTATTTTAAATCTAAATACTAAAAATAAAGTTAGTTTAGAAGTATGTTTTTAAATACAAAAAAGAGTATGTTTAATATTTATAAACATACTCTTTATATTTTAACAATTTAGTTTATTAAATTATTCTTCTTCTCTAAGTTTGAAATATTCAATAGATTTTGTTAAATCTCTAGATTCCTCTAATAGAGATTGTGAAGCAGCAGTAGCTTCTTCTACCAAAGCAGCATTTTTTTGTACAGAGCTATCCATTTCCATGATAGCTAAGTTTATTTGTTCAACTCCTCTTTTTTGTTCTTGAGAAACATTATTTATTTTTTCCATAATATCAGCCGCTTTATCCATTTTCTCTTCCAACTCTATAAATATACTTTGAGATTCTTTTACACTTTCAGTAGCTAAAGTAACCTTGTCATTACTGTCATTAATAAGGTTAGTAATATTTTTTACAGATTCCTGAGCATTTTGTGCTAAGTTTCTTACCTCAGAAGCAACAACAGCAAATCCCCTTCCTTGCTCTCCTGCACGTGCTGCCTCAACAGAAGCATTAAGAGCAAGTATATTTGTTTGGAAAGCTATATTTTCTATAAGCTTGGTAATATCCATAATTTTACCGCTAGCTTCATTAACATCATTCATCTTTATAACACTTTCTTTAACTATATTTCCAACTCTGTTTATATATTCTTTAGCCTCCATAACCATTTGAGAGCTTTTTAATACACCATCAGCAGATTCATTTATATTGCTCGCTATTTCATTCATAGAAGAAGCAGTTTCTTCCAAACTTGAAGCTTGCATTTCAGTTCTGCTTGCAAGGTCATTATTTCCGCTCAAAACTTCATTTGCAGCAGTAGATACATGCTCAGCAGAGTTTTTAACAATTTGAACTATTTTATTAAGGTTAGTTATAGTATTTTGCATACCCTTAGCTATAATTCCCCATTCATCAGTTAATGCCAAGAACTGTGCAGGCGGATTCCAAGATATATCTCCATTTGATAATTTAGTCATATCTTGTGCTAATAGATAAATAACGTTGCTTACTTTCTTTTTGATAATAAGCGGAGTAAGAACAAATGCTACAATCATAATAATTAATGAAATAATAATAATTCTATTTCTTATATTGTTGCTTTCTCTAAAGATAACATTGTTTGGAACAAGCAATTTTAGTCCCCAATACTGTCCTGATGTAAGTTCTAATGGTACAAATGTATATGTAACATTATTTTTTAATTTTGCACTATAAGCAGAGAAGTTTGTTGATACTCCTTTATTGATTTGGTCTAATACATTATATTGTTTGTAATAATCATATGCTGCATATAATTGTTTAGTTACATTATTAGTCTCTTGTGCATCATATAATATATTTCCGTCGCTATCAAATAAAGAAGCTTCTGCTCCTTCAAAAGGCTGTATATTTGCTACTAAAGAATTAATTGAAGAGACTAGTATATCTATAGTAATAACTCCAATAGTGTTTCCATTATTTTTAATAGGCACACACCAAGTAAAAATTAACTCTTTTTGAGTGCCAACTGATAAATATTCATATATAGATGTAATATAAGGTTTTCCTGTTGATAATGGTTTTGTTATGTAATCTTCAGTTAATTCCTGAGATGTAAAACCTCTGGATTCTTTTTGATTTCCGCTTCTAGCAATATAATAGCTAAATTGACCGTTTGCAGCAGAATATTTTGGATCATTTATATAATTTATATCATCGTCTATATAATTTGGTAAGAATGTAATAGACATTCCGCATACATTTGGATTCATTTTGTCTAAAAAATTGCTTATCATATTTTCGTATGCTGCTCTTGTTCTAGTGCCATTATTATATAATGTTTCTATATCATATTGTAAACCTGTAATATATAATAATTCCTCTCTCAAGAAAAATTGTAATATAGTAGCTTCGCCTGTAGAACTTTGCTCAAGCACCTTATATGACAAATCTTTAGTAATAGTACTTACAGATTTCACATTGACAGCACCAGAAACAATAATCATAAGCAAAAAAGGAATTAATATAACAGCACTGATTTTTGCCTGTAAATTTAATTTTTTAAACATACTTCTCTCCAATATATTTTATAAAAAATACATATTTATGTATTTTCGTCATTAGTTTTTTAAAATAAACTTTGTCTATTAAATAGATGTTATTCTAAACTTTTTATCATTTTTTTCAATATTTTTTATAAGTTTTTTTGTTTAGGAGTGTGAGATATTGGACATTTTTTAGTATAAAAAAAGCAGTATCCTTGTTATAATATTTTGATATAGAAAACAAATAAAAGGATACTACTATGAAAAAAGATTATAGCACAGAATTTAAATTATTTATAGTGGATGAAGCATTAAAAACTAAAAATATTAAAAGATTTTTAAAGATGGAAAGAATAAATAAATCCACTTTTTATACTTGGCTTAAGAAATATAAAGACACTGGAACTGTCGCTAATCTTAGCACTAGACCGAAAACTTCTCCAAATATCTTTAATAATCAAGAAGCTATTAATTTAATTATTGAACTCTATACTAAAGAATATCGAGGTAAGCATTATATTAAAGCATATTTAAATCGTAAAGGCATTAAGATAGGGGTTACAGCTATAGAGAATGTACTAAAAAGAAATAATCTTTGGAGATACAAAATAAAAAAGAAAAAGAAGCGATATGATAAACGAAAATTTGTCTCTAAAATACAAAAAGAAGGCAAAATAGTTCAAATAGACACTAAATATATCAAATTAGGCAGAAAAAGAGTTTATCAATTCACTGCTGTAGATTTAGCTACTCGTTATAGTTGGAGGCAGATCTATGAAGATAAAACACCTTCTAGTGCTTTATCTTTCTTAAAATATGTATTGAAAACTTCACCTTTTAGGATACAAGCTATACAAACAGACAATGGATTAGAATATACATACCGCTGTATTAATACTCCTAAAATAAATATTTTTGATTAATATTGTCTTAAAAATAAATTAGAACGAAGATATATTCCTATAGCGACACCGAGATACAACGGCGTAGTAGAAAGAGTACATGGCATAGACGAAAGATAATTTTATTCACGATTAAATAAAAATATAACTGTAGAGTTCTTAAGGCAAAAATTAAAAGAATATACACATTTTTATAACAATCAAAGATTGATTTCTTCGTTATTGTATATTACAATCAAAGAAAGAATCAAAAATATTATAGCAAGTAAAAGTACAATATCTATGGCTCCATGACATTATTATAAGATAAAAACCTTGTAAAAAATTAGCTTATAATATAAAATTGAATATCTTTATAAAAAATTTTAAATAAAAAAATGGAGCAAAAAAAGATGGATTATAGTTCTACTATCAATTTGCCTAAAACCGCTTTTCCTATGAAAGCTGGTTTGAAGGAAAAAGAGCCCAAAATAATAAAAAAATGGGAAGAAGAAAAACTTTATCAAAAGCTTAGAGAATTAAGAAAAGGTGCTCCTAAATGTATTTTACATGATGGACCGCCTTATGCGAATGGAGACATTCATATTGGAACATCATTAAATAAAATTATTAAAGATATTATTGTGAGATATAAATCTGCTAAGGGGTTTGATTCTCCTTATGTTCCGGGTTGGGATTGTCATGGTATGCCTATAGAGTTAAAAGTACAAGAGAGCTTAGGAGATAAATATAAAGAAACTTCTAAATTTATAATGAGAAAAAAATGCCGTGCTTATGCTCAGAAATATATTGACATTCAAAGAAAAGAGTTCAAAAGACTTGGTGTAATGGGAGATTGGGAAAATCCTTATCTTACAATGTCGCCTGAATATGAATCTGAAATAGTTGAAGTATTTGCACAACTAGTAGAGAAAGGCTACATATATAAAGGACTTAGAACTATTCACTGGTGTATGGACTGTGAAACTGCTTTGGCTGCTGCTGAGATAGAATATGATGAGAACCATACTTCTACAAGTGTTTATGTAAGATTTCCAGTATTAAATAAAATCAATGATAAATTAAACGGTAATGTTGATGTTATGATATGGACTACTACTCCTTGGACATTGCCTTCAAATATGGCTTGTGCTTTCAATAGAGATTTGGAATATGTGGCTGTTGAGATTGACGGAAGATATGCAATAATGACAACTTCTTTGGTTGATACAGTTCTATCTAAAAAAGACATGAAATCAGAAGGAAGGGATATTATTCCTATATCTATGGAAGAGATTGAAAAACTTGAAATAGCTCATCCATTTATAAAAGACAGAAAATCTGCTGTTGTATTTGCTGATTATGTTGAGGCTGCTTCTGGTACTGGTGTTGTTCATACTGCTCCCGGTCATGGTATGGAAGACTATCAGACAGGTATGAATTATGGACTTGATATATATTGTCCTGTAGATAAAGCGGGAAGATATACAAGCGAGTTTCCAGAAATGCAGGGCATGAAAGTAAGAGATGCAAATCCTAAAGTAGTAGAGATACTTGAAAATAACGGTTCATTATTCTATAAAGAGAAAGTTACTCACAGTTATCCTATTTGTTGGAGATGTAAAAATCCGTTAATATTTAGAGCTACTTCTCAGTGGTTTATGAATATGACACATGATAATATAGATGATAGAACAGTTAAATCTTTAGATAATATAAAATGGTATCCTGCTTGGGGACATGAAAGAATGAAAAAAATGCTTGAAAATCGCCCTGACTGGTGTTTATCAAGACAACGTTCTTGGGGAGTTCCTATACCTGCATTCTATTGTAAGAACTGCGGAAAGACTTTGCTTACTGCAGAATCTACAAGGCATTTTGCTGAAATAGTAAAAACTAAAGGAATGGACGTTTGGTTTGAATTAGAGGCTAAAGACTTACTTCCTGAAGGCACTAAATGTGAATGCGGAAGCTGTGATTTTGATAAAGAAGAAGATATTTTGGACGTTTGGTTTGATTCTGGGGTATCATCTTTTGCATCACAAAAAACTAATAAGGATTTGGACGGAGTTTTCCCTGTTGATATATATTTAGAGGGAGGCGACCAATACAGAGGTTGGTTCCAAGCTGCAATTTGGCCTTCTATGGCTATAAGAGGAATACCTCCATACAAAGAGCTTGTTACTCATGGTTGGACTTTAGACGAGCAGGGCAGAGCTATGCATAAAAGTGCGGGCAATGTTGTTTCACCTTTAGAAGTTATTGACAAATATGGTGCTGATATATTAAGACTTTGGTGTATAAGCGAAGACTTTACTCACAATGCACGTGTTGGTGATAATATGATGAAGGCTATTGCTGACAACTACAGAAAAATAAGAAACACTTTCAGATATTTGTTAGGCAACATTTCTGATTTTGATTACAGTAAAGAAAAGGTTGAAGTTAAAGATTTACTTCCTGTAGACAGATATGCTTTATCAAGACTTCATAGTTTTATAAAAGTTGCTGAGAAAGCTTGCGATGGTTATGAGTTACATTTATTCTATCAAAGACTTATAAATTACTGTGTTGTTGAGCTTTCTGCTACTTACTTTGACATTATAAAAGATAGATTATATTGTGATAGAAAAGATTCGCTCTCAAGAAGAAGTGCTCAGACTGTACTTGTTGAGATATTAGATGTATTAGTAAAATTAATAGCTCCTGTACTTCCTTTCACAACTGATGAGGTTTGGGGATACTACAAAGGAGAAAATGCTTCTTCTGTACATTTAGAATTATATCCTAAAGCTGATGATAGTTTAATTGATTTAGAGTTAGAAAGCGAGTGGGCTTCAATTCTTAAAGTACGAGATGATGTATTATTATCGCTTGAAAGAGCTAGAGATAACAGCACAATAGGAAAATCTTTAGAGGCTTATATAACAATATGCACTAAAGAATCAACAACTAAAGACTTGCTTGCTAAATACGAAAAATATTTAAACGAAATCTTCATTGTAAGTAAAGTAACACTCTCTGACAGCAAGGACGGCACATTTATAGAGGGTGGGGTTTCTTTTGTTAAGACAGATAAAGCTAGTCATGAAAAATGCGTACGTTGTTGGGGACATTATGACAGTGTAGGCTCAGACAGCGAGCATAAAGAGTTATGTACTAGATGTGCTGATGCAGTAAAATAAAAAATAATATAATTTTTTAAATATAAAGGGCAGCTATAAATAAATAGTTGTCCTTTTTTGCTTTATTCATATTTTATAATGTTTTACTATTAATTTTTATTATATATTTAGTTGCAAAATGTTTAATTTTGATGTATTATACCATATAGTTATTATAGAGGTATATTTTATGTATAACAGCACAGCACAGCACAGCACAGCACAGCACAGCACAGCACAGCACAGCTATTCATCTTAGAAATTATTTTAAATTACTTAAATATATGTTTATTATATTTCTTATTAATCAATTTAAGAAAATAGTTAAAATCTTGTCTATATTATATAATATAAAATAATTCAATATATAATCATATTATAATTACTATTCTTGTTTTTATACATTACTTAAGAAAATATTTTTAATTAAGTATTTGGAAACAATATATAGTTAGAATATATAAAAATATAGTATATAATAATACAAAGTAGAGGGAAAATTATGAAAAATATCAAACAATTTACTTTAATTATTCTATTAATAACTTTTACTATTACAATAATTTCTTGTGGGGAAAAATATGAAATTGTAGAACCAGAATATAGTGATTTTATTTATTTGAAAGATAAAGGTGCTATAGTGGATGATGGTTTTGAAAAAGAACAAATGTATGATTATGGTAGAAGGATGCTTGATTTTAGGTTACCTTCATATAATATGGATGGTGGAGATTATTATATGGTAGATTCCATATTTGATAAGTTTAATTATGAATTAAATATAGTTGCTGGAAATCAATATGGAACAGGAAGCATTAATGGGGTAGTTACAACATTTATGAAAGCAATAACTATAGAAAATGACTTACTAGATTATAATGCTATAAAAGCTTTTATGTATATGTTTAAAATGTTAGATGAACATAAAGGTATAAAAAATAATTTAGTAAAATCTGATTTTTTAGTTCCTTATTATCTAATAAAAGTTATGTATGCTCATGCATTAATTACTACTATTGGTAATACGTTTACAGATGAAAGAGAAAAAGTTATTAATTCAGAAATGAATGAATATTTTGAGATAATTAGTAAAGAAGAAAAAGATTTTCCATGGTATTCTAAAATGAAAGAATATGATAAAGTATTTGGAACACATATGGTGGATTATGTAGATATGGTTAGAGAATTGACAATTCAAGCTAAAGATAAAGAATATGGTAGTAGAAGACCTATTTGGATATTTTATAATAATAAAATTGAAAAAGAATGGAATGAGTTAAATCATTCTCTTGAAGATGAAGAACATGAAAAATTTTATAATGTTGAGCATGTTCAATATGGGGATAAGAGAATAGCTAACTTAGAAAAACTTATGGATGAAGATATATTAGATTATGAAAAGGTTAAAGCTAAAATAAGATAAGTAATAAATTTATAAATTATAATGTATTAAATTGAAAAGGGTGGCTGTAATGGCTGTCCTTTTTTGTTTGTTGTAGTTTTATAATATAGTTATTAGTAGTATAGTCTTTTTTCTGAAAAATGATAAATAAAAAATTCTATATTTCATTGAATAATTAAAAAAAATTACTTATACTATGTAAAAATAACAAAATTGTTTTTTATAATCAATGTTTTTTTGATTAATGTTTTCTTATATAACTAATTGGGAGATTGTTTTATGTATAGCAAAGATGAAGTTTATAAAAAAGTTGAAGAGCTTGTTATTAAGTTTAGAAATAACAGAGAACAATATACTAACAAAAATTATAATGAAACGGAGACTAGAAGGGATTTTTTGGATCCGTTCTTTGAGGCGTTTGGCTGGGATGTGTCTAACAAGGCAGGGAAATCGCAGACCTACAGAGATGTAATTCATGAGGATAAAGTTAAAGTTGGTAAAGAAACTAAAGCTCCTGATTATGCATTTCGTATTGGGGGGAGTAGGGTTTTCTTTGTGGAGGCGAAAAAGCCCGGTGTTAATCTCAAAGATGACAGTTTGCCTGCTTTTCAGCTTAGAAGATACGGCTGGAGTGCAAAGCTCGGGATTAGTTTTCTCACAGATTTTGAAGAGCTTGCCGTTTATGACTGCACTAGAAAACCTAATGTTAATGATAAGGCCTCTACTGCAAGAATTGAGTATATTCATTTTGAGGATTATTTAAAAAGGTTTGATTTTCTCTATGAGATACTCAATAAAGATAGAATTGAACAGGGTTCGCTTGAAAAGTATATAGCAGGGACTTCTAACAAAAAAGGTACTGAAAGCGTTGATATTGATTTCTTAAGCACCCTTGACAATCTTCGTACTAAACTCGCTTCTAATATATCTAAATTAAACAAAGATTTATCTGTACGCGATTTAAATTATGCAGTTCAGCAGATTATTGACAGGATTATATTTTTGAGGGCGGCGGAAGACAGAGGCATTGAGGAGTATGGTGATTTGAAAAAAACTTGCCAAAACAAAAATGACAATTTTTACAGCAACCTTTTAAGAGTTTTTGAACATGCAGACGGTAGGTATAATTCAGGGCTGTTTGATTTCTCTAAAGACAGTATTAGCAGCAGTATTGTGATTGATAATAAGGTGATAAAAGAGATTATTAATGAGCTTTATTATCCTTTGAGTCCTTATGAGTTTTCTGTGATATCGGTTGAGATAATAGGGAATGCTTATGAGCAGTTTTTGGGCAAAACTATCACAATCGGCAAAAATCACAGTGCGAAGATAGAATTAAAACCAGAGGTGCGTAAGGCAGGAGGGGTTTATTATACGCCTGAGTATATAGTTGATTATATAGTAAAAAATACGGTTGGAGAAGCTATAAAGGGCAAAAAGCCAGAGGAGATAGCCAATATAAAGATATTAGACCCCGCTTGCGGAAGCGGAAGTTTTTTACTTGGGGCGTATAAATATTTACTTAATTATCATATAGAATATTACAACAAGATAAAGGACAGGGCGAAGTTTAAGGGGGTGAAAGAAGATGTAATAAAGGAGAATGGGGATTTAACAATTTGGATAAAGAAGCAGATATTACGCAACAACATATTTGGTGTAGATATAGACAGCAATGCGGCAGAGGTAACGAAATTATCGCTGCTAATGAAATGTTTGGAGGGTGAGAGCCCAGCGTCAATACAGAACAATCAGGATTTATTTAATGAGCGGGCTTTACCGTCATTGGATGACAACATCAAGTGCGGAAACAGTTTGATAGGCAATGATTTTTATGAAAGTCATTTAGATTTGGACGATGACACTTTATATAAAATTAACTGCTTTGATTGGAATTTAAAATTTAGGGACATAATGAAATCAGGCGGATTTGATGTTGTTATTGGCAATCCTCCGTATGTTCAAATTCAAGGTATGGAAAAAGAACTTAAAGAAGGTTACAAAGAAGCTAATTATAAAAATTATGTTTTAACAGGCGACATTTATCAGTTATTTTTTGAAAAAAGTTTAGATGTATTAAAAATTGGCGGAATTGTTGGAATGATAACTTCTAATAAGTGGATGCGTGCGGGATATGGTGCAATTACAAGAGATTATTTTTATAGGAATGCAAATGTTAATGGTGTTGTAGATTTGGGAGCAGGAAGATTTAAAGGAGCTACAGTTGATACGAGCATAATATTATATTCAAAAAATGACGGTGAAATAAAAATTAATGAACCAAGAGAGTTTAAGGCTTTAAAATTTTATGATGATTTAGTAAATCTTAAAGATTTAGAATTTAAAAATGATATAGTTATAGCCAATCATGATAAAGAATGGGTAATAATGAATAATGTTGAAAATAGTATTTTTGAAAAAATAATTAAACATAAACCTTTAAAAGATTGGGGTGTGCAAATTAATTATGGTATAAAAACAGGATTTAATGAAGCATTTATTATTGATGAAGAAACAAAAAATAATCTTATAAATGAAGATGAAAAAAGTTCAGAAATTATTAGAAAATTAGTTAGAGGTAGAGATATAAAAAGATATATTTGTAATTTCCATAATTTATATTTAATTAATATTCATAATGGAGTAAAAAATAAAGATATATCACCTATAGACGTAAAGGATTATCCAGCTATAAAAAAACATTTGGATAAATATTATAAACAATTAGAAAAAAGACAAGATAAAGGAGATACTCCTTATAATTTAAGAAATTGTGCTTATTTATTAGATTTTGACAAGCCGAAATTAATTTATCCAGAAACCACGACATCAGCTAATTTTTATTATGATGAAGAAAATTTTATTCCTGACAAAACAAATTTTATTATGACAGGCGAACATTTAAAATATATTATGTCTGTATTATCTTCAAAAGCAGGTTTTTATATTTTTTATAATTTTTATTCTAATATACAATTAGGTAGTGCAGGTTTTCAATATAGAAAGGATGCTATAGAACCGTTTCCAATTCCAGAGCCTGATAAGGATACTGAAAATAAATTAGTTAATCTTGTTGACAATATCATCGATTTAAACAAAAAATTATCCTACGAAAAGAACCCTAACACTATAGAAATGCTTAATACTCGAATACAAGCTGTTGATGCTGCTATTGATAAAATTGTTTATTCTTTGTATGGGCTTAGTGAGGAGGAAATAGGAATTATAGAAGGTAATTAAATTAAAAATGTATATTTTATATTATATTTTTTTATGAAAAATACTTGAATTATATTATTAAAATTGTAGAATATAAAAAGCTTACAGATAGATATTTCATGTTGCATTTCGCATGAGAAGATTTATTATAGCAAGAGTTTTTCAGTATATAGCTATATATCTGTTTATTTTTTTGCACCAAGCTTGGTGCGGTTTTACTTAAGAGTATCTGTAAGCTTGTTTTTAATATTTGAAAATATGTATAAAAAAGAAGAAATTGAAAGAGCTGTAAAAAAATTAGAAGAATTAGTAAATTGTAAATCAAAAAAAGATTTTTCTGATTGGTTGGATATCAGATTAAAAACTATATATTATATTTTACTCATAAATAAAGAACCATTGTATAACGAATTTACAATTCCTAAAAAAAATGGCAGTATGAGAAACATATCTGCTCCAAATGAACATTTAAAGAGAATCCAACACAATTTAAAAAAAAATCTTGATATGTGTTATATAGCTATTACGCATAATAATTTTAATAAAAGATTAGCTCATGGATTTATAAGAAAAAAATCAATTATAACTAATTCTCAATATCATAAAAATAAAAGATATGTTTTGAATATAGATTTAAAAGATTTTTTTCCTAGTATAAATTTTGGAAGAGTAAGAGGATTTTTTATAAAAAATAAATATTTTCAGTTAAATGAAGATATAGCAACATTAATAGCACAAATAGCATGTCATAATAATCAATTGCCACAAGGTAGCCCATGTTCTCCGATAATATCAAATTTGCTTGCATTAAGTTTAGATAAGTATTTATTTTCATTGTCAAAAAAATATAGATTTACTTATACAAGATATGCTGATGATATTACTATATCTACGAATTTAAGAGAATTTCCAAAAGGAATAGCTTATTTTGATGAATATGAAGAAAAATGGTTTTTAGGTAATAAAATTATAGAAGTAATTAATAATAATCATTTTGATATAAATTTTGAAAAAATCAGGATGCAATATAAAACATCTAGACAAGAGGTTACAGGATTAATTACTAATAAAAAAGTAAACATAAAACGTTCGTATATAAGAGCAACTAGAGCAATGCTAGACCATTTAGTATTATATCCTAGCTCAGATGACTATATTTCAAGAAGAAAAATTGTTGAAGGTAGAATAGCATTTATTCATCAAATTAGAAAGATTAATATAGAAAATAATAGAGATTTATCATTGAAAATGTTAGAAAATTTTTTTTGTTTTGACAACTTTATTAATAACAATAATATTACTATTTTAGTTGAAGGAATAACAGATAAAATATACATAAAATCAGCATTTAAATATTTTAAATCAGAATATAAGTTTAAATTAAAAATAATAACTAAAAATCCATTCTCAAGAACTAATTCTCAAAAAAATTCTGGTGAAGGTTCATTAAATCAATTATTATCAAGGTTTAAAGAAACAAAATTCTTAGATAGAATTAATATGTTTTTGAAAAGGTCAAAATTAGTTAAACCTAAAAATCCTATTATAATTATTTTTGATAGAGATAATAAAAAATTTGTTAATGACTTTGAACAAAAAAATGCACAATATCTATTTTTAGAACCAAATGTATATTATTTTCCAATACCAGAATTACCAGATAAAAAATATATATCAATAGAGTATTATTTTTCTGATGAAGTTTTAAATACTCCTTTTAAAGGTCATAAATTAGAGTTAGATATACAAAATAAAGATAAAAAAATATTTTATAAAATAGGTGAAAAAGGTTTAAGTAAAAATAAATTTGCTATTCATATTGTTAGAAAATTAGCAGAATCTGAATTTATTAATTTTAAAAAGATATTTGATATTATTAACGAAATAAATATAGATTATAAAAATAAATAATTTTGTTTCGTATTTATTTTACTATTGAATTGTTAATTAATTTTTTGCCTAATATGCGATAATGAACCGCACACTAGTACATACTATACGCTATAAAACTATGACGTGCGGAAAGCCCCTACGGCGAGTAGTTGGAGAAAAAATATATTGTAAATGATAAAGGTCTTATAAAAAATAATTATATTTTAGTACAGAACATAGTAGCTCATATAATGAACCCTACACCACATATAAAAATTATAGCTATGCCTTCAAGTATATTAGATAATAAAGACGAATATATTTTATTAAACACAGTAAATCAACTTGAAAATATTAGTAATTTGGATACAAGATTTATATTAGCAATTTTGAATTCTAAATTAATATCTTGGTATGTATATATTTTTATTTTTGGTTTAGCGATTAGAACAATGCACTTTGATAATCCTGTAACTTCAAGAATTCCTATGCCTGTTATTGATTTGAGTAACTCAAGTCATAAGGAGGTGCATGATAAAATAGTTGTTCTCGTTGATAACATCATTGAGCTTAATAAAAAGGTTAATACAGAAAAAAATCCTAACTCTTTAAATATGATAAATAGGCAGATTTTAGCTTGTGAAAAACAACTTGATAATTTGATGTTTTCTATTTATAATTTAAATGATGAGGAAAAGAGGATTATAGAAGGGGAGTAAAAAAGGAACTATAAATTGTGTAATTTTTTTAAACAATATTATATTATATAAATAAAGGGAGTCGATATGGATGTTAGAGAAAAAATAATTTTGATGTTGGTTATATCTAATTTTTTTAATAAAAAAGATCTTAAACTAAAAAGTCATTTTTTATTATTAGAACCATTAATAAGTTATATTTTAATTGATAAAAATTATCATAAAAGAAATGAAGTAATGTTATTTTTTCAAAATTTCAACATTGATGTAGATATAATTGATAGCTTTTTAGAATATTTTAAAAATGATAATATTATAATGTATGATGAATATCAAGATGCATATAGATTAACTTTAGATAGTGAAATTTACAAATTAAATACATATATTATTGAAAGTCAAGACTTATGGAATAATTTAAAAGATCATTCATTGCATATTGCAACTAAAAATAATTTAAAGAATATTAATACAATTAATTTCAACGAAATTTTTTATAATTTTTTTAATAACCTATTAGATGATAATGATACTAATAACAGTCTTACGGATATAGATTTAGAAATAGCTATTCTAATAGAAGAATTAAGAACTTTAAATGAAGAAAAATATTTTTATGTAATAGAACATATAATGCATGGAATAGCTATAATAAAAGCTATATCGCATAATAAAGATAAAAATAAAGAATTTCCTGTTATATATCTTGATAATATATTTGTAGGTAATATTTTAGGTTGGTGCAATAATATTAGACATAAGAGTTCAATTTTAATATTACAACATTTACAAAAAGATGGATTTATTATTAAAGTTCATAAAGAAACATTGGAAATTATATATACAGCTATAAAAAAATATAAGAAGGCTTTAGCAAATCATAAAAATATAATTATGGGTACATTTTATTATTATTTAAAATATTTAGATCCAAATAATAAATATTTAAATATTAATGATATTCCTACACCTCTAATAAAAGAAAATATAATATTAAGATTAAAAGAATATAATATAATAGTTAATAATGATGAACTAGGAATCAAAGTAGATTATCAAGATGCTATATATAATACGATATCTAGTGTTAGAAATGATATATATAAAAATACATTATTTGATAGTGGAGAAATAGAAATCAGACCATCTGAAGAACAAACTAACTATGATTATATAATAATTAAATATTATGAAGAAGAAATTAAAAAAAACCTAAATAGTCAATTAGGAAGTATAAAAGAAATATTTTTAACATATCAAAAAGCTATCTTAATATCATTACCTTATAAACAAAATGAATGTACATACTCTAATATAATGTGGATTAAACAGTTTTTTAGAATTATTATATTAGATAATGTTTTATCTAATATAAATATAAACACAGAAATTTTTAGAACAATAATATTTGAATATTGTAATAATATTATGTCAAATGAACTTATTGTCAAATTCAATGATATAATAAATAATCAAAATATAAGTGAAGAAAATAAGAAACTCTTACTAGCATATGCTGCCGATGTGGATAATTGGTCTAATCTTATAAATATGGATCCTAATGAAATAGTTGAAAAAATTAAAAGACAAAATGATGAATTAGAAGAATTAAAAGAAAAAAATATTAAATATGAAAAAAATATAAAAAATTTAGAAAATGAAATAAACAGAATAAAAGAAGAAAGTAAGAAAGAAAAAGAAACAGAAACTAAATTGTATAATGATAATATAAAAGTATTAAAAGATGAAATAGAAAGAATAAAAGAAGAAAGTAAGAAAGAAAAAGAAACAGAAACTGAATTGTATAATGATAATATAAAAGTATTAAAAGATGAAATAGAAAGAATAAAAGATGAAAATATAAGAAAATCTGATAATTTCAAAATATTTGTTGGTTATATTATTGCAATTTTTATATCTATAGCTTCTTATTTTTTAAAAAAAGTATTAACTGTTGAATTTAATTCTTTTGTATCTCACATAGTTACTTCTTTAAGTATATCTAGTGCTGTAATTTTTCATTTTGTAATAAAAAAAGTTATACATAAAAAATGATTGATTCTATTTTGGTGCTGTTAGTAATTTTTTAGTTATTTCTTGCCTAATATGCGATAATGAACCGCACACTAGTACATACGCAATAGGTTAAAGCTATGGCGTGCGGAGTGCCCCTACGGCGAGTAGTCGTAATACAAAGTGTTGCAGGATATATCTAAATCGTTATTCCAAGAAATACCATATCCTCCAACATCCACTTTTACAAGATTGAATAATTTCCTGTCTCTCAAAATTTCAAACTCTTTATGTTCAGAGAGTAGTTTTTTTATATCATAATATTTAATCTCTTCATTTTCAAATATTATCTCTAAAATGAGATTATCCAAAGCTTTAACATTTTTAATTTTATGGAAAGTCATAATTACTCCAAAGGTTCTAATTGTTTAAAGTTTTGAGTCTTCCACATATTTAAAAGTTCATCTTTATTATTTTTAGCCCATTCTAATACAAGAGAATATGCTTTATTAGGTAAATCTCCTTCTATCATTTTTAATTCGTTTATATCAATCACCCCCACATACTCACCATATATAGCGTGAAAATGCGGAGGATTATGTTCTTTCTGCTGAAAATACATTTTAATAATGATACCATAAAATCTTGATATAACAGGCATTTTTAAGTCCTTATTTTTTAATTAATTTTAACATATAGATTATGTTTTTACAAATGGTTTATTGTTCTTTAATGTAGTAGATATAGATTGTTGCGGAAATTCCGTATGGCGAATACTTGATTTTATACTTAATAACTTTATAATTAAATATGGATAAAAAAGAAGTTATAACTAAACTTACAAACAATAATAAAAATATTAAATACTCTTACTTTTGTAATATTGTAGAGTCTTTTGGTTTTGTATGTAAAAGGCAAAGAGGAAGCCATAGAATATATTCTAAAGTAGGTGTTAGTGAATTAATTAATATACAAAATGTTAATGGAGAAGTGAAACCTTATCAAGTTAAACAATTTTTATTTCTTGTAAAAAAATATAGATTGGAGGAGTAATTATGAAATACAGCATCAAAATTTTTTATAGTGAAGAAGATGAGGGTTATATAGCTTTATCAGAAGAATTAGATAATATAAGTGCTTTTGGAGCAACAGAAGAGGAAGCTTTAAAAGAAATAAAAAATGTTATAGCATTATATTTTGAAGAGAAAAATATACCATTAAATAAATCATAAATATTGCAATTTTATTTAAAGTTTATAGTGTTTTATAGTTAGATACTATTATATCTATAGTAGTCTGAAATGCATCTATAGGCAAAGTATCAGATAGTATATCAAAATTATCATTTTTAATTTCTTAAACTAATTTATATTGTTGACCTATATAAAATATTGTATATATTATAATTGATAGTTTTTAATAAAGGAGTATTATTATGAAACTTGTAGAAAATAAGATAGCGTTAGTAACTTCATCAACTAGGGGTATAGGTTTAGAATGCAGTAAGAAATTGGCAGAAAATGGAGCTAAGGTTTATTTGGCAGTAAGAAGACTTGATGCCGGTAAACAGATAGTCGATGAGATTATAAAAAATGGCGGTAAGGCAGATGTTGTTTATTTTGATGCTACAAAAGAAGAAACTTTTACTTCTATGATAGAAGATGTTATAAAAAAAGAAAACAAAATAGATATACTAGTTAATAATTTTGGTACAACTGATGTTAATAAAGATTTAGATTTAATTAATGGAGATACTGACACATTTTTTAAAATTGTAAATGAGAATATAAAAAGTGTTTATTTACCTTGTAAGGCGGCTGTAAAAAATATGAAAGCAAATGGGGGAGGAAGTATAATTAATATTTCATCTGTTGGAGGATTATTTCCGGATATATCTCGATTAGCTTATGGTATATCCAAAAATGCTATTAATTTTTTAACTAAAAATATAGCAGTACAATATGCAAGAGAGAATATAAGATGCAATGCTGTGCTTCCGGGATTTGTGGCAACAGAAGCTGCTATGGAGAATATGTCAAAAGAGTTTTTAAGTGCTTTTTTGAAGAACGTTCCTTTAAATAGGCCTGCTACAACAGAAGATATAGCAAATGCCGTATTATTTTTTGCTAGTGATTTATCTTCGTTTATTACAGGAGAGACTATGCCTGTTTCTGGAGGTTTTGGAGTGCCTTCTCCAATGTACGCATTATATCAGGATATGATGAAAAAGGGATAATAAAACTTTATATTAACATAATTATTTTAATTGACAAAAAATAAATTTATAATACTATTAAATAGTTTATTTTTAATAATTTTACTTTTTTGCTAAAATTATACTTATAATAATATATTTTTATTTAAAGGCTTCCTAATTATGATATATGAGATTTTTTATCCGCTTCGAGAAAGTTTTTTTGGTTTCAATGTTTTTAGATATATTACTTTTAGAACTGCAGGAGCTGTTGCCACTGCATTAATTTTAGTATTGGTATTTGCTCCGGGTATAATAGAAAAATTAAAGAAGCTGCATTTTGGTCAGGTTGTAAGAGATGATGGACCAGAAACTCATTTAGTTAAAACTGGTACACCTACAATGGGCGGCATATTTATAGTAGGAAGCGTGTTAATAAGTATATTATTATGGGGAAAATTAGACAACATAAAAATTATACTTCTTACAATATCTTTAATCATACTTTCTATAGCAGGATTCTTAGATGATTTTCTTAAGATTAAATACAAAAACTCTAAGGGATTACCCGGTAAATATAAAATTGTATTTCAAGTAATTGTTGGATTAATAATAGGAATATATTTGTATTATTTTGATAAATCAACTTTTTTAATGAAATTTGATTTGGAGAAGAGTATAAGTGTTTTGGAAGCTGTAAAAGTTGCACAGGTTCCTTCATCAACTTTATTTATACCATTTTTCAGCAATATTTATATAGACTTAAAGATGCTTTATATACCTTTTTCTATATTTGTGGTTGTGAGTATGAGTAATGCTGTAAATTTAACTGATGGACTTGACGGTTTAGCTATAGGGCTTTTAATAATAATGTCTATGGCCTTTGCAGTGCTTTCTTATGTATCTGGTAACTCTTTAATCTCAACATATTTAAAAATACCTTTTATATCCGATGCTGGAGAAGTTACAGTATTTGTTGGTGCTTTAATTGGGGCTGGTTTAGGATTTTTATGGTTTAATGCTCATCCTGCACAGGTTTTTATGGGGGATGTGGGTAGTTTATCACTTGGAGGAGTTTTAGGGATAATTGCTTTATTTATAAAACATGAGCTTTTGCTTGTGATAGTTGGAGCTGTTTATGTGTCTGAGGCTTTTAGTGTTGTTGTGCAGGTATTTTCCTATAAGCTATTTAAAAAAAGAGTATTTAAAATGGCTCCTTTGCATCATCATTTTGAAAAGTCTGGATGGAAAGAAACGCAGGTTGTTTTTAGGTTTTATATAATTGGTATAATAACTGCTTTAATTGGCATAGCAACTTTGAAAATAAGATAATACGATATTTAATATTTATATATAGGTGTAAAGCTTTATGAAAGGAAAATTGATTGTTATAGAAGGAATAGACGGAAGCGGTAAGTCTACAATTGCAAAAAAATTAGCAGAAACATTAAACGAAAATAATATAGAAACAATATACACTTTTGAACCAACAAACGCCTACTATGGAGCTAAATTAAGAGATACTATGCTTTCTAAAGATATGGATTTAGATAGAGAATTAAAGCTTTTTGTAGATGATAGAAAAGAGCATATAAGACTAATGATAAAACCAGCTTTAGAAGAAGGTAAAACTGTAGTGCTTGATAGATATATGTATTCATCTATTGCCTATCAGGGTGCTAAGGGTATAGATATAGAAAAAATAAAAAACATGCATAAAAGTTTTATTCTAATTCCAGATATAGTCTTTATTTTTCATCTGCCTGTAGAAAAATCTTTAAATAGAATCATAGAAAAAAGAGGCTTCATAGATAGATTCGAAAATAAAGAATATCTAAAAAAAGTAAACAGCATATTTAGTAGTTTTAATGAGCCTTTTATATATCATATTAATGCTGATAAATCTATAGATGATATACACAAAGAACTCATTGATATATTAAAACAAACTAAAATGCTTGCTCCAAACCCTCTTCAATAACATCTGATACAATTTGATTATTTGCATTGTTATAATAATTATTTTTATCTATAGTTTTTTTATCTAAACTTTTTACTTCTAGAGCAAGTATATAAATAGAGTTTTTTCTAGTTCCATCTTTAGCAATATAAGAGTTCTGTCTTAATTCTCCATGTACTAATATATGTCTTCCTTTAAGAAGGTTAACAGCGATTTTTTCTGCAGTAAATCCCCAAGCTATTAAATCAAAAAAGTAAACCTCTTTTTGTAAACTTCCATTAACATAATAATATCTATTGTTGGCTATAGAAAACTTGCATAAAGATTTTCCGTTTTTAGTTTTTATATATGAAGGGTCTCTTGTTAGTCTTCCTTCTACTACTATTATATTAGCATTTCCAGACATAATTTTTTACTCCTTATTTTTTATTATAGTATTAGTTAAACAAAAATTATAAAAAAATATGCCTGATTTTATTTTTATTTTTTTAGAATTTATTAATTTTTTAGAAATATATTAATCTTCAGAATCTTCGCCCTCTTCTTCATCATCTCTGTTTCCAGAAGCCTCTCTTAGAACTTGTTTTATAGCATCAAAAATCTCTCTTGCCTTAGCCTTATTTATATCTGTAGTTTTAGTTCTTTTAGTGATAGAAGCTCTTTTTAATATCATATCTCCGTAAGTATCTCCTATACCGCTTATTATAAGAGGATTTTTAATAAGTTTTTCTACAGTTGTAGTATTATCTGCAAGCAGTTGACAAAATAAATTATAATTAAATTGTTTAGTGAGAGGGTCATAACCTACTTGAGGCATTGTAGTATAATCTTTCCATATAGGTATAATATGTGTAGCATCATCTTTATCTTTACTTTCATCTACAACAAAAAAGTTTCCGTTATCAGTTTCTAATTTTATTATAGCATTTTTATAAGTATTATTTTCTGTAAGTACAAAAGAACCTCCAGAACCCAAGTCCACAAGCATAGCATCTTGTGAGAACTGAAAATGCATATATCCGCCATGTCTTAATACATCTATTATTTTTTGTCCTTTAACTTCTTCAAGCTCTTTGTATTTTTTGTCTAAAGCAACAACATTATTAATATAAGAATAACAAATTTCACCCTTTAATGCATTAATCAAATTAATTAAATATGGTAGTTCTTTCATACACTACAACCCCGTATATATTATGTTTACTTTGATTTTAACATTTTTATAAAAAAAAGCAATCTGAATAAATGTTATATTGTTTTATAATGCAGTAATTTATTAAAATTATGCATCTTATAGTGTTTAGGAGTGTGAGATATTGGACATTTTTTAGTATAAAAAAAGCAGTATCCTTGTTATAATATTTTGATATAGAAAACAAATAAAAGGATACTACTATGAAAAAAGATTATAGCACAGAATTTAAATTATTTATAGTGGATGAAGCATTAAAAACTAAAAATATTAAAAGATTTTTAAAGATGGAAAGAATAAATAAATCCACTTTTTACACTTGGCTTAAGAAATATAAAGACACTGGAACTGTCGCTAATTTTAGCACTAGACCGAAAACTTCTCCAAATATCTTTAATAACCAAAAAGCTATTAATTTAATTATTAAACTCTATACTAAAGAATATCGAGGTAAGCATTATATTAAAGCATATTTAAATCGTAAAGGAATTAAGATAGGTGTTACTGCCGTTGAAAATGTACTAAAAAGAAATAATCTTTGGAGATACAAAATAAAAAAGAAAAAGAAGCGATATGATAAACGAAAATTTGTCTCTAAAATACAAAAAGAAGGCAAAATAGTTCAAATAGACACTAAATATATCAAATTAGGCAGAAAAACAGTTTATCAATTCACTGCTGTAGATTTAGCTACTCGTTATAGTTGGAGAGAAATCTATGAAGATAAAACACCTTCTAGTGCTTTATCTTTCTTAAAATATGTCTTAAAAACTTCACCTTTTAAGATACAAGCTATACAAACGGACAATGGATTATAATATACTTATCGCTGTATTAATACTCCTAAAATAAATATTTTTGATGAATATTGTCTTAAAAAATAAATTAGAGAGGAGATATATTCCTATAGCAACACCAAGATACAATGGCGTAGTAGAAAGAGTACACGGCATAGACGAAAGAGAATTTTATTCACGATTAAATAAAAATATAACTGTAGAATTATTAAGAGAAAAATTAAAAGAATATACACATTTTTATAACAATCAAAGATTGATTTCTTCGTTAGGTTATATTACAATCAAAGAAAGAATCAAAAATATTATAGCAAGTAAAAGTACAATATCTATGGCTCCATGACATTATGCATCTTATAGTTTATTGTGGAAAAGTTACAAAAATAGTATAATAAAGGTGCTTTAAGGAGTATACATGAATTTAACTATTCCCTACGAAAATAAAATAAAAGAATCTGACAAAAAGATAATAGAAGAATATATAGAAAATAATGTAGAAGAATATAAAAATAATTATGCTAAACTAACAGAACTTACAATGGATGCTGTATCATCATTAAGTGCTTCAAAATCTAGAACACAATTTATTGCTAATCAGGGGTTTATTAAAAATATATTAAATACAATTACAGGACAAAATAGAAAGATAAGATACGAAATTGATTATAATTACTCTATAGTAAAAAATGCTTCTATTAAAATGATAGAAACTTTAGCAAGACAAAATAAAATAACTTATGAGGGAATAATATATTTAAATAATAAACTTAATAATATAGGAAAAGATATAGACGAAGAGTTAATAGCAGTATGTGAAAATGTTAGAGAGTCATTTAATGTTTTATTAAATAAGATAGATGAGCAATCAAGCAGAATAGATAATATAGAAAAAAAGGTTCAGCTATTAGAGTTTAAAGCTTCTAAAAATATATTAGAATATAATGGTTTAAAATATATTGAGATGGATGATATAGAGAGATTAATATGCTTATCTAATGATTTGTATCATAGCATAACTTCAAATAATAAAAAAGATAGTTTAGTATTTAAAGATAATATTTTTATGATTAAGTCTATATTATTTGATTTTAATATAAACTTAGAAGGCTCTACATCTTTAAAAGATTTTTATCTTAAATTTATTGAAAAGCCTTATTTAATAGATAAAATATTTTCTTTAATTGATATTAATAATGATGTGGCTCAAATATTTATTCCTATACTTGGAGCTGTAAAAAAATTAGAAAAATTAAACTCTGAAGAGAATTATATAGTATCATCTATATTAGAGAAACTTACTTCTTCAAATATAGAAGCTAACATAACAGATATAAAATTTGATTTAATAAAAGAATATGGAAAAAATATTTCAAATTTTGATTATGAAACAACTATTAATAATTATGAGCTTATAGTTTTAATAATGAATGAATTAAAAATAATATCAACAAAAATAGAAGTACCAGCTATAAGTTTAGAAAATGGTTTAGAGTTAATAAAAGAGTATTATTCTTCAAAACAGTATTTAAAAGTTATATTAGAGTCTAGTAAAATAAAAGGAAATAATAAAGAGATTTTGAATATGAAGATTGATTCTCTATATAAAATATTAGTAAAAGAAGTGTCTAAAACTAAAGACTATAAGGAAATTGCAAAAGTATATTTAATTAAAAGTGAATATGATAAATCTATGAAATATTTAAATAAGTATTTTGAAGAGCATTCTAATAATAAAGAATTATATAGATATAAAAACAGATTAAAAGAGCTTTATGAAAAAACAAAAAAATATCAGGATAAAATATCTAAGCAGATAGATAAAACTAAAGATGATAATAAAAAAGAGTATTTAGATTTTTTGAATGATTTTTGGGGGCTTTATTTAAGTAAGATAAAATAGTCGTATAATTTTTTGGAGAGTATATAATGAATAAATTAGGATTAGTTTTAGGAGGCGGCGGAGGACTTGGAAGCTATGAGATAGGTGTATGGAAGGCTTTAAGAGAATATAATATTGACAAACAGATAAAGGCTATATCGGGAGCTTCTGTGGGAGTATTGAATGCATGCTTAATGGCACAGAATGATTACACTATAGCAGAGCATATTTGGACTAAAGAAATAGAAGATAAAATATTATCCAAAAAAAAGCTAGATAGCAGAAACAAAAGCATATCAGCAAATGGAATATTTAGCAGAGAGGGGTTACTTGAGATTATAGATAAATATTTAAATGTAGAAACTGTATCAAATTGCAAATATCCAATATATGCTGCGGCAGTAAATTTACATAATATTGATGTCGAGTATTTTAAGCTAAATGGAAAAAGTATACAAGAGATAAAAGAGATAATGATGGCTACAAGTGCTATACCTATAATATTTGGAAGGCAGAAGATTAATGGGGTTAATTATGTTGATGGGGGGATTGAGTTTTTAAATGGGAATAATTTGCCTCTTACACCTTTATATGAATATGGGTGCGATGAGATTATAGTTGTTAATTTATATAGAGATGCTATAGTGGAGAAGTCTGAAACTTGCAAGGTTTATGAGATAGTGCCTAATAAAGATATAGGTGCTTTCACTAATGGAGGATTAGATTTTACTTTAGATGGGGCAATGTACAGAATAGAGAGAGGATATATTGATACTATGGAGATATTGAAAGCGGTATTTGAGTTTAAAATTATGGAAGATGAAGTTAATTATATGAGTGATAAGATTAAAGATTATAATATAAAAAGTTATAATGATAGAAGCAGATTAAAGAGTAAATTGTATAGAGCTATAGATGATTTAAAAATAGATGATTAATAAATACGGAGCAGAAAATGAAAATTTTATTTATAAGACATGGTCAAACAAAAAACAATGCAGAGCAAAAATGGTTAGGTTCTACAGATGTATCACTTTGGCAAGAGGGTATAAATGCTTTATTAAAAAATAAAAGCAAAATAGATAAATATAAACCTTTTGATAAATTATATTCAAGCCCTATGAAAAGATGCACAGAAACGGCTAAAATATATTTTGACGATATGAATTATGAAGTTTTAAATGATTTAAGAGAGAGAGGATTTGGAAAGTTTGAAGGTATGACTTATAGCGAGCTTAAAGATAATCCTTATTATAAAGAGTTTATTAAAAGTTCTTGGAGAAGTGAAGTACCTAGCGGAGAGATAACTAATGATTTCTTTAATAGAGTTTATAATGTATATTTAAGTATAATAGAAGATATGAAAAAAAATAATTTAAACTACACTGCAGTAGTTACACATGGAGGTGTAATTATGACTATATTAGATAAATATAATAGTTCAGAAAAAGTTCCATTTTATGATTATCTTTTACCTAATGGTTGCGGATATCTTACCGAAATTATAGAAAATAACAATTTAAAAATAATAGAAAAAATTTTATTATAAAATAACGGAAATTAATTTTATGCAAACTTTATTAATACTTCCTATATCATTTCTTTTAAATATTTTTGTATATAAATTTAAAATTGATATATTTCAATATATAAAGATTCCAGTAGAAAAATTGCAATATTTATTAAGAGATAAAGTTTATAAAAATAATGAAACATTAGAGCTTATTTTGGGAATAATAGTATCTTTAATAGTTTTATTTATCTCTTTTATCATACCATATTTTTTATTTTATTTTTTATATAAAGTTAATTTTTTATTAGGAATTATAATAGAACTTATAGCGGCTTATATTATTATAGGAATAAGGAAACCTTTTGAAGTTAGCGATTCAATATATTCTTCTGTTAAATATGTAAACTTAGACGAGGCAAAGAAGATTTTAAAAGAAAATACTAATATAGATGTTAATGATATTGATAGAGAAAATATTATTAAAAAGACTATAGAATATTCTTCTATTAGTGTTGGGGAAGATTATATATATACTTCTATTTTCTTTCTTTTAGGTGGTGTACCTCTTTGTTTTATGTATAAAATATTATGCATGCTTTCTGATATATCATCAGATAATGATGTTGCTATTGATGAAAATAGGGCTAAAGATAAATATGGAATGTTTAATATTAATTTTGCATACTATATTAATATGATACCTTCTATATTTGCGTTTTTATCATATGCGGCTGCTGATTTTCTTTTGGGATATGATATAAAAAAGGTTTTTAGAGTTTTTAAGAGAGATGGAAATGATAATAAGGCTAGGTTGGAGTGTGCTGTTGCGGGGGCTTTGGATATAGAGCTTGGAGGAGAATATTTTAAATGTTCTGAGATTCATGATAGAATTTTAGTTGGAGATGCTATTAACAAATTAGAATCTAGTCATATAGTGGCATCTAATAAAATACTTATTATGGGAGCTATAATTGCTTTATTTGTGTTGATAGTTTTAAAACTATTATTTATGTTGTTTGGAATTATTTTTAATAAATTATTTTTTTAATTATTTATATGGGGGGATTTTTCATGCAAGAAGATATTTTATTTACAAGAAGAAGTATAAGAAAATATATTAAAGACAAGGCAGTTGAAAAAGAAAAGATAGAGTATATATTAAAAGCTGCTATGTATGCTCCTTCTGCGAACAATAAAAGAAATTGGGAGTTTATAGTTATAGAGAAGAGAGAGACATTAGATAAAATAGCAGATGTTCACCCTTATGCTAAAATGCTATATACTGCAACTTTGGCTGTTATTGTATGCGGAGATTTATCTGATGAATCTGGAAAACTTTATTGGCAGCAAAACTGTTCTGCTGCAATAGAAAATTTAATGCTTGCTTGTAAGGCAAAAGATTTGGGAAGCGTATGGCTTGGGGTGGCTCCTCGTGAAGAGAGAATGAATGATATTATAAAATTGTTTAATTTACCAGAGCATATAAAACCTCTTGGAATAGTTGCTGTGGGCTATCCTGATGGTGAAGTAGCTATGCCTGATAGATTTGAATCAAACAAAATTCATTATGAGGCTTATTAATTTTAATTATTTGATTATTTTATGAGGATTTATTTTCTCAATATTTATATTTTTATAATATGCATTAAGTATATTATAAGAGATAAATTAAAGTAAAAATGCAGTTCTTTTGGTTCTTTTATACCAATAAAAGAACTGGGGGTGCGTGGGCTAGTCCCCGCAAATAATTAAAATATAAAAATTTCACTGTATATTAAAATAAGCCAGATGACTTTTTCGCATGTTCCAACAATTCTTCGGCATGCTTTATGCTTGCATCTGTTATTTCTTTTCCTGTTATCATTCTTGCTATTTCGTTTACTTTATTAGAATCATTTAACTCTTCTATAGTAGAAGTAACCACATCATCTTTTTCATTTTTTATTACTTTAAAATGATTATTAGCATATATTGCAATTTGTGCTAAGTGAGTAATGCTTAATATTTGTTTTTGTTTTGATAAAGCAGCAATTTTCTCTCCTATAACTTCTGCAATCCTTCCGCCAACACCTACATCTATTTCGTCAAATACACAAGTCTCGCAATAATCTCCGCTAGAAAGCACACTTTTTAATGAAAGCATAATTCTTGATATCTCTCCGCCAGAAGCAATCTTTCTTAAAGGCTGAAACATAGCCTGCTTATTTGGTGCTATTATAAACTCTATATTGTCTACACCATTATAGTTTGCTTTTAAGTTTGTGCCGTCTATATTAAGTATGCCGTCTTCATCATCTTCATCATAGGTTATCTCAACATCAAATTTTGTAGAGGTCATTCCTAAGTCGCACATCTCTTTTTCTATAGCATTTATAAAAACATCTTTCTTAGACTTTCTTATATCAGAAATCTCTTTTGCTAGTGCTGATGTTTCCTTTCTTATGTTTTCTATTTCCTCTTTTAGTTTTAAAATATCTTCATCAGAGAAATTAAGAGAGTCTAATTTTTCTTTAGCCTCTTTGGCATAATTAATAATTTCTTTAATATTGTTTCCATATTTCTTTTTTAATGTGTTTATAAAGAAAAGTCTTTCATTGAGAGCCTGTAATTCTTCTGGGTCAAATTTAGCCTTCGCTCTTATTTCGCTGAATACTGTTTTTATGTCCTCAAGGTTTAATGATATAGCTTCTATTTGTGATGCTAAATCTGAAAGCCTATCATCATATTGAGAAATTGATTGTAATGTATTAATGCTTCTTGTAAGTTTTAAATAAGCACCAGATTCATTTCCAAATATATCTTTATTTATAACAGATAGGGCAGAGGCTATATTTTCTGCATTAGACATCATTGCTATATCATTTTTTATCTCTTCATCTTCATTATATTTTAAGTTTGCCTTTTCTATTTCTTCTATAGCATATTCTAAAAACGATTTTTCTTTTAATATTGTATTTTTATTTTGTGATATTTCATTATATTGTTTTATTAGTTTTGTAAGTTTGTTATAATTGTCTCTATAAACTTGCAATTTATCTCCAATGTTTAAATAAGCATCATAAAAATTAATATGATTTGCCGCATTAAAAAGTGATTGATGTTCATGCTGACCATGTATGTCTACAATTAAATCTCCTAATTCTTTTAATTCTGCTACACGCACACCAATATTGTTTATAAAAGAACGGCTTTTACCGTCTTTTGTAATTTCTCTTTTTATATTGAGTTCATTGCCTGTAATTTCTATATTCCATTCTTTTAATTTGTTTTTTACTATATTTAATGATGATTGCAAAAAGAAAGTTCCTATTACAGTTAGCCTATCTCCATTTAAGCCTACCATTCTTGTAGAGCCTTTTTCTCCTGTAATTAATTCTAATGCACTAATGATAATGCTTTTTCCAGCACCTGTTTCACCTGTTAAAACATTAAATCCATTTTCAAAGTTGATTTTTACTTTATCTATTAATACAAAATTTCTAATATCTAAATATTTAAGCATTATTATATGCCCCAGTTAAGTTTGTTTCTAAGTATATCATAAAATAATCTATTTGCACTCTGAAATATATAGCAGTTTTTATCACTTATACTTGCTTTTACAATATCATTTTTTCCAAATTTATATATATCATAACCATCTATTGTTATCATACCTTTTTGGGATTTTTGAGAAAGTTTTATTTCTACATTATCCCCCTTAGGTATAACAAGCGGTCTAAATGTAAGTGAATGAGGTGCTATTGGTACAAAAGACATAGCATCTATTGTAGGAACAATTATCGGTCCTCCTGCACTTAAAGCATATGCCGTTGAGCCTGTAGGAGTAGCCATAATAACACCATCTCCGATTATAGATGATACTTTCTTTCCAGATATGTTTATATCCATATATAAAGTTCTTCCATCTAATTTACATAATGCTAGTTCATTTATTGCTAAATATTTTTTTATAGATTTTTCAGTTTTTATTTCTATATCTAAAAGTGTTCTAGGTTCTATTTCATATAATGTTTTTTTATTATTAAAATATTCTTCTATAATAAGATATGCCTCTTCTGGAGGAATTTCTGAGATAAAACCTAATGTACCGTTATATATAGGCAAAACAGATATATTATATTTAATGGCTATTTTTAATGCTGATAATAATGTGCCGTCTCCTCCTATGGATATAAGCATTGATACATTTTTTAAGGTTTTTATTGCTTTGTTGATATTGTTATAAGATGATATATCATAATCTATAAGTATGGCATCTACATTATATTTATTTATAATATTTTTTATTTTTTTTACTATAGTGTCAGTATTATTTCTGCTTTTATTTATTATGATGCCTATTAATTTCTTCTCTATATTATTATTTTTTTTCATCTTACTTTTCTTACAATAAATAGTTTTTAATTAAAATATTATATAAAACTTTTAGCAATATATCAAGTAAAATAAAAATATATAATGTATTTAATAGGCACAAAATATTTTTTTTATATACATTTAAGTTTTTTAATCTATTTTGATTCCCGCCCTATTAACCTTTCTGTATTATAAAAAATTTTTGTTTTTATATTCTAAAATTCTTAATAAAAAAAGCATATCCACCCAAGATTTTTATTAGGTTTAATATACCATATCCCGCACGTTAAATAAACTAATAAAATAATTAAAATTGTATTTCAAATTAATTTATATTTATTGTTTAATTTAGCGTGCGGTAAGTAGATATTAAATTTCAAAATGTTTTTAAGATAAAAATGTTGTTATATATAAAAAGGGGATAAAAATCCCCTATTAAATATTTAGTTTATTTAACTTCTTTTAAAGTACCTTTTAATGTAAGAATATCATTTTCAAAAGTACCCTGTAAATCTCCTTGCCAATAAGAAATTCCATCTTTTGCTTTATCTGTAACCATTTCTATATTTGCAAAATCAATATCATTAGAAATTTGTAATTTACTCATTTTGTTGTTTTCTAAATCATAACCAATTTTAAATATTCCATTAGTATCAGATTTTAATTCATAAGCCCAAGGATAAACAGTAGGACCTCCTGCATGTGCATATCTGATAGTTATAACACCAGTTTCATCTTTTGTAATGCCTGTTCCTGTAACTTTTGGTCCATTAGTACCATCTAAAGTTTTTTGTGATATAGAAGTCCCTGTCATACCGTCAAAATTATAAGTTTTAGATGGTGATACTCCATATAATACAAAAAATCCTAATCCTCTTTCAATCTTATTGTTAGCAAATTGTTTGTTTTCGTATCTATATGAATCCCAAGATTTTGTAGCACCTGTAGGTGTAGAAGCTCCTGTAACTGCATCTACTTTAGCATCTATATCTCCATAGCTTCCTGTCACTTTTAAATATGAGTTTTCCATTATAGTATTGTCATCATTAGCTTTTTCACCAAATATAGCCTGAAAGTCTATAGTAAGTGTTGCAGGCTCTGTTGTTGTTTGATTATTTGTTTCAGTGTTTCCGCCACATGAAATAATGAAAATAGATAGTGCCAAAATTATTAAATGTTTCATAAATTATTATCCTTTTATGTATTTTTCATTAATTATATACTATATACGAAAAAAATGAAATATTTTTATAATTCTAATAAAAAAGAGAGAAGCATGAAAACCTCTCTCTTCTTTAATAATTAATTTCTATTTTCTATTAGTCTAATTTATCTCCTACAATTTTACCACTATTATCTACATAAACTTCTCTATTGTTTCCTAGTTTTAATTTGTAGCTATTATATTCTTTACTTATTTCTAAAACAGGAACTTGAGGATATTTAGTTCCTACTGCTTTAATTACAGCGGTAGGTATAAATTTTGTAGGCAAAGGCATTTTAGAAGATACATCAGTCCAATCTCCGTTTCTATCGAAGTCTATTTCAACTCCGCTAGCTAATTCTGCTTTAAAACTATTTCTATCCTGTTCAGCATAAACTATCTGGTCGTTTGCAAAATTAGCTTTGATGAAATCTTGTGCTTTTTTTGGAAGCTGATTAGCCTGTATAGGCATGTCTGCTGCAAATACCGCAGCTATAGATAGCATCATAATAGAAGCAATTAGAATAATTTGTTTTACTTGTTTTTTCATTTTACTCTCCTTAACGGTTTTATTATAAGTATAATAATAGTATAGTATATTGTTTAATATTTGTCAAGTTTTTTTACAGTTTTTTTGTAAAAAGGTAAATTATTTTTACAAAATATTTGTAATCTTTTTTTATTTGCATGTAATTTTTTACTCTCCAAAATCAAAATATCATATTTTATATAATACTTATAAGTAATAATAATTTATTTGATATTTTTTTAAAGGATATATAATAAGCTATCTTATTATAACAATACTTATTATAAGGATACTCACATTGGAGAATCTGCATTATTTGCTAATGAAAGCTAATTCTATTTTTGCAAAAAGAGTAATGCTTGAAGCGAACAAAATAGGGCTTACATCTGGTCAGCCTAAAGTTCTATATTTTCTATCTAAATTCAAAGAGGCAGACCAGAAAACCATAGCAAATTATTTGGAAATAGAGCAGACAACTGTTGGAAGCATATTACTAGGTATGGAAAATGCTGGACTTATTTTAAGGAAGCAGCATGATGGTAATAGGCGTTCTCTTTATGTTTCTCTAACAGAAAAAGGAATAGAAGCTTCAAATTATATGCAGAAGGTTTTTGAGGATATAGAAAGTATTGCTACAAATGAGATGTCAAAAGAAGATGAAGAAAAATTAAAAGAACTGTTAATGAAAATGTGTCAGTCGCTTAGGGGAGTTTAATTATGAAGAGAGAAATTTTTAAAAATCATTTTATTGAAAGATGTATAATATTATTAATAGGACTTTATATCATGTCTTTAGGTATAGCTTTTTCTATTAAAGCTGCACTTGGTACTTCTCCAATTTCTAGTGTGCCGTATGTGGCAAGTTCAATATCAGGTTTATCAGTGGGAGCAACAACTATTATTATCAATCTTGTGTTTATATTAATACAAATATTGCTGCTCAGAAAAAAGTATGATTTATTTCAGCTTTTTCAAATACCTGCGCTTGTTTTATTTGGACTCATGATTGATTTTTCTGCTTATATAATAAAAGATATAACATATACAAATTATATTCAGCAATGGGCTTTATATGTATATTAGGGATAATATTACTTGGTTTAGTGGTAAGTATAGAGGTAATGGCAAAATTAGTTACTACACCGGGTGAGGGAGTAGTTTTAGCTATTTGTAAAATATTTTCTCTCAAATTTGGCAATACAAAAATGGCATTCGATATATTTTTAGTAGCAGTATCAATAGTTACAGTATTATCATTTTTAGTACATTTGGAAGGAGTGAGAGAGGGTACTATTGCGAGTGCTGTGTTTGTGGGATTATTAGCCAAGCAATTTAGTAAACCTTTAAAAGCCTTAGAAGAGAAGTATTTGTTATCATAAAATATTTTAAAATTATATTCTATCATATTAATATTATATAAAGTTAAAATATTTGCATTTTTTGCAACTTTTTGCGGCGGGAAAAAGTTGACAATATATTTATAAAAAATAAAAATTGACAAAATATAATTCAATTTATCCTAATCAATTATTTTTTATATAAAAAAGGGACTTTATTAATAAAGCCCCTTTAATTTTGCAATAATAATTATTATTTTACCAAACTAGAGAAGTCAAGCATATTCTTGAAAATTTTATCAACCGAAGAAAGCAAAGCTATGCGGTTATTTTTTATTTTCTCATCATCTACATTTACCATAATATCTTTAAAGAACTTATCTAATGGTTCATAAAGACTTGCTAATAAAGCAAATGTTTGTTCATATTCTCTTTTTTCCATAAGTTTATTAACTTCATTTAATTTTTCTTTATAAATATTATACAAAGATTTTTCTGCTTCTTCTTTTAATAATGATTCATCTAAATTAACTTCTTTAGCAGATTTAATCATATTTTTAACTCTCTTGAATACTAATAAAAGATTAGAGAATAATTCTTCATTTTTCTTTCTAAATGCATCAATAGCTTCTATCTTTAAGTAAGCATCATACATATCATCTATGCCAGTAGAAAGAACTCCTGCAACAGAATCTTTTGCAAAGTCAATATCATTTTCAAAACGAGATTTAAAGAACTCAAATATATCATTCAATAAATCATTACTTTTGTTTACCTTAGCATATTTAGGCATAGAGTTAATAGAATCCTCTATTAATTTTTTAAGATTAATATGCTTTTTAGATTTTATAAGAATGTTTATAATACCAAGAGCCTGTCTTCTTAAAGCATTAGGGTCTTGAGAGCCAGTAGGTATATCAGCAACATAAAAGCCAGCCACAATATTATCCATTTTATCAAGTATAGCTATAGCCTTGCCAGTATCATTTGAAGGTATTTCATCAGCAGCAAATAAAGGTTTATATTGTTGATTAATAGCCAAAGCCACATCATCATTAAGATTCATAGACTTAGCAAAATATCCGCCCATTATACCTTGAAGCTCTGGGAAGTTGTAAACCATATTACTTACCAAATCTGATTTCATATATTTTATAGCTTTAAGTATATTTTCTTTATCTTTCTCATAACCTAAAAGCTTTATTAAAAGTTCAGAGTTTCTCTCAAGTCTTTTTACTTTATCAGCAACGCTTCCAAGTTCTTTTCTAAACATAAGCATTTCAAGTCTTTCATTCATTTCGTCCATTCCCTTTCTAATATCTTCTTGATAAAGGAATCTTCCGTCAGAAAGTCTTGCTGTTAATACTCTTATGTTTCCTGCTATTATCTGAGGAGTTTTAGGCTGATTAGCTGTGATTACAAATATATTAGTTAAAGAGCTGTCTTTTTTACATAATGGGAAGTATTTTTGATGTTCAATCATTTCACTAGTTAAAACTTCTTTAGGCACTTCTAAGAATTTAGAATCAAACTCAGCAGTAAGCAAATAAGGCTCTTCTACCAAATCAACAACTATTTCAGAAACTTTTTTCTTTGAAACAGCTTCAAAACCAAGCTCTTTTTCTATTTTTTCTAATTGACCAACTATGTTTTCTAATCTCTTTTCTCTTGAAACAATTACATGTTTTTTAGCTAAAGTTTTTTCATAATCTCTAGGGTTATTAATTTCTTTAAACTCTGGAGAGAGCAGCCTGTGCCCAGTTACTTTATTATTAGTCTCTATTCCAGCAACGGTAGTTTTTATAACTTCATTTCCAAATAATGCTAATACATTTCTAATAGGGCGTACGAATGCAAAATCTTTATTTCCCCATCTCATCTTCTTTTTGAAATCTATTTTAGATACAATATCTTCTAAAACTTCTTCAAATAATTTTTTAGTATCCACTCCTTTTTTTTCTTTTTTTACAAATAAATATTTTTTTCCGTTTACTTCTTTTATATATGCTTTATTAAAATCTTCTTTTTCGTCTATATTTTTAATATTGTCAATATTATGAGATTTTAGAAACCCTTCTCCTGCTTTTGTTAAAGTGCCGTCTTTTATAGCACTATCTAATAATGGTCCTCTTGACTCTATAATTTCGTCTTTTGACTTTTCTTCTACTTCTTCTACAAGAACTGATAATCTTCTTGGAGTTGTATAAGCCATTATGGAGTTAAAATTTATACCATTGTTTTTTAGAGTATCTTCCATAATTTTCTTGAAACTGACACTTGCAGGATAGGCAAAATCTGCAGGTATTTCTTCAACCAATATTTCAATAAGTAAATCTTTCACTTCTATAATCCTTAAAAATAATTATGTTCTATATTTTATATTTAGTATATAAAAAAAACAATATTTTTTATTGCAAATATAAATGAAATTAAGTTGAAAACTACTTAAAATATTTATATAATCTTTACTATAATAAATTGGAGAATATATAAAGATGCAAATAAAAAATTTTAATAATGGATATTTACTTTATGAATTAAAAAACAAAAATGATGTGGTATTAAAACTTACAGATATTGGGGCTTCAATAGTTGGCGTATTTGTAAAAGATAAAAATAATAATGATGTTCAGGTTTCTTTTGGAAGCGATGATATTAATTTTTATCTTAAAGCTCATGATTATATAGGTGCTTCTGTGGGTAGGGTTGCAAATAGAACTATAAATGGAGAGTTTACATTAGATAATATAACATATAAATTAGCTAAAAATGATAACAATAAACATCATCTTCATGGAGGAGTTGAGGGAATATCTTTTAAAAAGTTTGATTCTAAATGCATTAATGATAGAAGTGTATTATTTTCTTATTTTTCAAAAGATGGTGAAGAAGGATATCCAGGAAACGTAAATATTGACATCACTTACACTCTTACTGATGATAATGAGATAATAATAGATTATTTTGCAAAGACAGATAAAAAAACTCCTTTGAACTTAACTAATCATGCATACTGGAATCTAAATGGTGATGGTACTATATATGAACATGAATTATTTATAGACTCAAAATATTATCTTCCTGTAACAGATGAATGTGTATCTACTGGAGAGATTTTAAAGACAGAGAACAGTCCTTTTGATTTTACGAAAAACAAAAAAATAGGTGCTGATATAGAAAGATGTGGAGGCTATGATAATTGTTTTATATTTGCTAATAATGATATAAACAAATTAAAAGCTAAGGCTTATAGTGAGAAAACAGGCATAAGTTTAGAGTTTTATACAACACAACCTGCTATGCATTTTTATTCTGGAAACATGCTTAATAATAGAGAGGTGAGCAAGACTGTATTAAACAAACATATGGCTTTTTGTTTTGAGAGTGAGTATTTAGCTTGTGCTTTGAATTTTTTACATTTTCCTAGTATAATATATTCGACTGATAAGGATTATAAAGAGAGAACTATATATAAATTAAGTTTGAATAAATAATTATATAAATTGATAAATAAAGAGAGATTATATTATGGAAGAAAGCAGAAAATCTATAATAGTAGAGCATTATATAAATAGAGTAACTGATTTAAATATACCAGATTATAAAGTAGTGGACTGGGAGTCTGAAGAGGCACAGAATTTAAGATTTAAAGCATTGATAGAACATTTTAATATGAAAGGTAATGTTTTGCTTGATGTTGGATGCGGTGTTGGAAGTTTGGCAGAATACATAGATAATAATAATATTAACTTATATTACATAGGTATAGATATTATGCCTGAGATGGTTGAGAGAGCTAAATCAAAAACTTATAAAAATATTAACCCTCAATTTATGACTATGGATTTCTTTAAAAAGACTGATATAAAAGATGATGTTGATTATATATATACTTCTGGAATATTTAATTTGAATTTGGGAAACAATGAAGCATTTTTAAAAGAGGCTATAGAAGCATTTTTGTTGGTGGCAAGAAAGGGCGTTTGTTTTAATTTGCTTGATATACCTTGTAAAGAGAAATACGGAGATAAATATTATTATTATAAAAAAGATGATATATTTCTGCTTACTCAAGATATATTAAAAAAGCTTAATTTAAATTATAAAATACACATAGAAGATAAATATTTGCAAAACGATTTTTCTGTATTTATAGATTATTAAATAAAAGCTATTTTATAGTAAAAATTTTTAAGTTTGTTAATTGATGCACTTTAATAGAATTATCAACTTTTTGCCACACTCGCACCACAGGCACTTCCTTCGGTCGCCCTGAAGGACTCCCTTCGGTCGCTGTGCGGACTTCGTCAAAAAGTTTTTACCCTATGGGTACGCTTTGCGAAAAACTCAATTACTAGAACTTTATATTAAAAATATATGTATTAAATGTATGGTATAACCTAAATTTAGACTAACAATGCAGTTTTTTTGGTTCTTTTATACCAATACCGCAGGCACTTCCTTCGGTCGTACCGAGTAGGTGCCTATCGGCAAAAGAACTGGGGTCTGGGGCAAAGCCCCAGATATAAAAACAAAAATATGATTTTATTTTTGACAAAATATAGTTGTTTAGGTATGTAATTTCATATCAACTTTTCCCGTGGCAAAAGTTGCAAAAGCACATATTACTTTTTATTATACAGTGAAATATTAATAAAAAATTAATACCCCAATAAAAACAATGATTATACTAACTTAAGCTTTCTAATATTTTTTATATTAATAGTATTATTTAAAAGATAGCTCTTAATATCTCTAATTCTTATAGGTTTATTATCATTTTGAAGTATAGTTATAAATATTTCATCATCTTTTTTGTTTAATATATAATCTCCCAAACGCTCTTCACTTTCTTTTAAGTCTTCTTTATTTGAAAGTAAATTAAATGCTTTATTATTATCATTGGTATTAATTTTATATAAAACATTTTTTGGAAGAGTTTGTATTTTTTTGATGTTTTCAGCTATAAAGTTAGCTTCTAATATTTCTATTCCTATATGAGAGAGTAAATTATTAATTTTGTTTTTTAATAAATCTATGTCTATATTATCTGTTAAACTTACTTCCATATATTCAGCATCACTTTCGCAGGCAAAAGGAGTAGGTGGGGTAAAAACTATTTTTTCAAGAGGGTGAAATCCCCTGCCTAAAGATATACTAGCCCCTGCGATTTTAAAAGCACAAACCATCACACGTGATAAATCATGCATACCCAAAAGTGATGATATACCTTCTTTTTTAAACTTCATAAATACTTTATAGTTTACAGCAAATATATCTCTTTTCTTTAGAGTTTTTAATTCTTCAACCATTTGAGTAAAATTTGTATTTAAAACTTCTTTTTTGTATTTATGGCAATATTTTTTATAATCTATACCGCAGTTTTGACAGTTTCCTGTAAAGCAGTAGTCTGTAAACTTTCCATTTTGAAATCTTTCATATTCTTTGTCAAAGAATTGCTGGCTTACAAGAGTATCAATGCATTTCCAAGGCATATTTATTTTTTTCATTAATAGTTCTTTTATGGTGTATCCGCTCTCTTCTATCACATCTTTCCATACATCATATTTAAAATATTCAACCCAAGCATCAAATCTTGCTCCTTTTTTATATGCCCTATAAATAATCTCTCCTATTTTTTCATCGCCTCTTGAAATTATGCCTTCAATCTCTGCCATTCTAGGTGGGTGATATTTTATAGCTACTTTACTTCCTCTAAAATGCTCTTTCACTTTTCCTATATAGTAAATAGCTTCTTCATCTGTAAGCTGATTATTATTTTCTAAAGGTGTATGAGGCTTTGGTATAAATACATTAATAGCAGCATTTATTTTTACTTTCTTTTTTGATACTTCTAGCATTTTTTCTAATGCTTCTATTATTTCATCAGCTTCTTTTTCTGGATTATCTGTGAATCCTATCATAAAATATATTTTTACTATTTTCCAGCCCATCTTCTGAACATCAGCAAGTATATTATAAATTGCATCTTCGTCCATTGATTTATTTATCTTTTCTCTTAATTCATGGCTTCCCACTTCTAATGCGAATGTTAATCCTGTTTTCCTAAATTGTGCAATTCTTTCGGCTGTTTCTTTATCGAATGAATCTATTCTTAATGAAGGCAGAGAGAGAGAAAAACCTTTATGCTCTCCGAGTGTTTGTAAATATTCTATTAACTCTCCAATATGCGGATAATCATCAGCAGAAAGAGAAAATAAATTTAAAGTGTTTGCTCCAGTGGCTTCTAAAGACTCCATTGCTATATCAACAATCTTTTCTATAGTGCGGTTTCTTACAGGTCTATAAGTAATTCCAGCCAAACAAAATCTGCAGCTATGAGTACAGCCTCTTGCTATTTCAACGGATATTCTGTTTTGAATTCCTTCAACAAGAGGAACTAAAGGTTTCTTCACATAAGGCATTTCATTAATGTTTTCAACAAATATTCTCTTTACATTATCTCTCGGATATTTAGGCACATAAGCATATTCAAGTTTTGAAAGCTCTTTTAATATATCATCTCTTTTAGCACCATTTTTTTTGAGATTATAAATTATATCAACGAAGTTTTTCATCTCAAAATCAAATTCCCCAAATAAAAACACATCAATAAAATCAACCAAAGGAAATGGATTAAATACACTAGGTCCGCCTGCTGCTATTATTGGCACATTTTCTCCTCTTTCATTTCTATGTATAGGTATTTGGCTTAATTCGAGTACTTGAAGTATGTTTGTATATATAAGCTCATATTGTAAAGTAAATCCCAAAACATCGGCGTCTTTTACTCTGCTGAAAGTTTCCAAAGTATAAAGCGGTATATTTTTCTCTCTTAAAAGTTTTTCAAAATCTTCAGCTATACTATACACTCTCTCGCAAGAAGCATATTCAATAGAGTTAATAACCTCATAAAGTATAGAAAGTCCCAAATTGCTAATTGCTACTTCATACATATCAGCAAAACACATAACGAATTTAAAAGGCATATCAGATTTTATTATAGCATTTATCTCACCGCCTAAATATCTAGTAGGTTTTATTATATCTTCACTTTTTACAAGATTTAATATCTCTTCTCTCATGTTGCTGCTTGAATTATTGTTCATAAATACCCTTTAATTAAAACTCTTCAGATTCATTATTTTCTTTGCTTAAAAAACCTTTGATAGTAGTGCAATTAAATAATTCTTTTAAAATTGTTTCAAGCTCATCTCTTGCCTCTATTACCTTTTTATCATTAACTCCAATAAAACCGTCTATTGGAAAAATAATATTAGTAGTAGTTTCTACAATCTTTCCATATTCGCTTTGTCTCCATATCCATCTTCTTGTTCTTATATCGTTACCAGATGTGTATACAAGTTCATTGTCTTCTAATAACTCTATTTCAGTTTCGCCAAAAGGCAAAAACTTATCGCCTTTAACAGAATATCTTACACAAAAATCATTATTCATAGAATCAATATCATGCGAACCCATAGGAAGTTTATATTTTATAGATAAAGCATTAACTAAATCTGCTATTTTATTTATATGAGGGAAACCTTTACCTTTTGACACCCTTGTAAGTATAGCCTCTATAGATGATAAAAACTTATTAGGGTTAATAGATAATTTTTCAAAAGCATTCCTATAGCATAATATTTCGCTGTATTCTTTTATCTTTATATTTTCTAATTCTTTTTGAGCTTTTGATAAATTATTATCAAGTAAATCCATAACATATTTATCATTTTCTCTGTTGTCTATATTTTTAGCAACAACAAATGCTATACATAAATTGTCTAGAGTGTTAAATACTTTTTCTTCTATTTTAAATTTCATACTAATCCTTTATGTAATTTTATTTTTATAATTCTATAAAGAATATAATAAAATGCTTCATTTGTCAAAGTATTAAAAAACATAAAAAATATATAAAAAAATAATTTTTTGGGAACTTTTTTTGAATATCAATCGTCTAATATAATAAATACACAACTTAAGAATAATTACTCATAATTTACTCAAAAACTCAGTGTAATATTTTATATTATGCGGAGTTATTGAATTTATTTTTACTATTTGTATAATTAATATATACGGAGGTAAAACGATGAAGAAATTATTTTGTATATTTTTTATACTATCAATTAATTTATTTTCACAATACTATTATTCTCCAACACCAAGAGTAGGCAATGTAAAACCATTAATACCTAATCAGAGAATACCAATGTATCAGCCTCGTTATGATTTGTATAATCAAAGATATAAAAATTATGGATATACAAAAACATATTACAAAAATGGTAGGTTCTATAAATTTGGAAACGTATATATGACTTATCAAGAGAGAGAAAAATTAAAAGCAATAGACGGCAGATATTCTCCAAGAATTAGAATGCTTGAAGATAGAGTGAGAGTAAATAATTCCAAAATACTGTCAGAAATATATCAAAAATCTCCAAATAATAATGCTGTAAATAGTGCTGTTAATGATAATTTTAGAATACAGATGCAAATACAGATGATGGAAACTTTAAGAAATTTAGAAATAGACAGAAATTTTAAATAAACTGTAGCTGTTTAAAATAGTTATTTGTTAATATTTTATTAATGTCTTAATATAGTAAGATTTTATTTTTTATCTTTTTTGTAAGATAATTATATATATGTAAAGAAAATATAATTTTTGATAAGCTTAAAAAATTAATGTCATGGAGCCATAGATATTGTACTTTTACTTGCTATAATATTTTTGATTCTTTCTTTGATTGTAATATACAATAACGAAGAAATCAATCTTTGATTGTTATAAAAATGTGTATATTCTTTTAATT
>NZ_SAXY01000031.1 GCF_008016535.1 Brachyspira pilosicoli | reverse complement strand
TTAGGGGCTGTCCTAGATAACTTAAATTTGTTAAAATTAAAGTATGAAACGTAGTAAATTAAGTCAAGATAAACAATTAAAATTAATAGAACATTTTGTAGCAGGAACCACAGCAAGAACTACATCAGTTTTAGTTGGTGTTAATAAAACTACAGCTTCGTATTATTTTTTAAGATTAAGAGAATTAATATTTGAATATGAGAAAGAAAAAGAAGAAGAAATTTTTAACGGCGAAATAGAAGTTGATGAAAGTTATTTTGGCGGTAAAAGAAAAGGAAAAAGAGGCAGAGGAGCTAAAGATAAGATACCAGTGTTTGGTTTATTAAAAAGAGGCGGAAAAGTATATGTAAAAATGATAAATAATACCCAAATAAGCACTTTAATGCCTATTATTAGGCAAAAAGTACAGCCAGATAGTATAGTTTATTCAGATTATTATCATAGTTATGATGTATTAGATGTCTCTGAATTTAAACACTTTAGAATTAATCATAGTGAAAAGTTTGCTGAAGAAAAGAACCATATTAATGGTATAGAGAACTTTTGGAATCAAGCAAAGAGATATCTTCGTAAATTTAATGGAATACCAAAAGAACATTTTCACTTATTTATTAAAGAGTGTCAATTTAGATTTAATAATCCAAAAGTTGACAAACAGTTGGAAATTATATATAATTTAGCAAGAAAGGAGCTTTTTTAGTTATCTAGGACAGCCCCTTTTTTTATTGTATTTACAGCACCTTCTAAAATTTTATGCTCTGCCCCTTCAACATCCATCTTTATATAATCAATACTTTTTATGTTGTTTCTCTCTACAAACATATCCAAAGTTATGGCATGTTTTTTTACTGTAGGAGTATTCGGCGTCATAGAAACAAAATCTATATCCCTCTCATAGTCTAAAAAAATCTCATTTTCTAATATTACATTATTAAGTTTATATTTATCTTTAATATTTGTAAGTACATTGTAAGCATTATCATCAGGTTCAAATGCATATATCTTTGCATTACTAGAACTTCTCTTAGAAAAAAAGTAAGTGCTGTCCCCCTTCCAAGCACCAATATCAAATAATACATTATCCCCTTTCACTTCAAAAATATCTTTTACATTATACTGCTCTAAACAAAATATATAAAATAATAAAAAATTCTCTATCTCATTAGGATATTTATGCCTTTTTAAATAAAATAATACTCTCTTTATTCCCCAAGAAAATATATTTATAATTCCATGCTTAATACTCAATTTTATTTTTTTATTTATATTAGTATACGCATCACTATAAAAAGCAAGCATATATCTGTATAATACAATTTTTTTAAAAATATTTTTTGAATACTCCTCTTCAAGCATGCTATAAAAAATATCAAAATTATTAGTATTAATTAATGCTTTTATAAAATTATCATTATTCTCTTTTTTTTCTATAAACTCTTTTGTAAATTTGTTTTTTAATTTTTTTCTGCAATCATTTAATAATTCATTTGATATACTCATAAAAATACCATAAAAGTTTTTCTTATAGTATAACATATAAAAAATATTTATCTAATTATTATTATAAATTTTATTTTATTGAAAAAAATACAATTCTATTATAAAGTATATGTATATTTAAGATAATAATACTATTAAAGGAGATGCATAAATGATAGTAGCACCTAAAATATTGAATAATATATGTACTACAGCTCACCCATTAGGATGCAGGAAAGAGGTAGAAAATCAAATAAACTATGTAAAATCTAAAGGAAAAATAAAATCAAATGTAAAAAATGCTCTTATATTAGGAAGCTCTGGAGGATACGGACTTGCAAGCAGAATTGCTATAGCTTATGGACTTGGGGCTAAAACTATGGGAGTTTCATTAGAAAAAGCAGCTACAGAAAGAAGAACAGCTACACCTGGTTGGTATAATAATATGGCTTTCAGTGAGTTTGCTAAAAAAGACGGCATAGAAGAGTTAAGTCTTAATTTGGATGCTTTTTTAAATGCTTCAAAAGAAGAGGTTATAAAAGAAGCTAAAAAATTTTTTGACGGAAAAATAGATTTATTTATATATAGTTTGGCTGCTCCTGTGAGAACAGATGAAAAAACTGGTACTTTATATCGTTCTGCATTAAAGCCTATAGGAAAAAAATATGAAGGTATGGGAATAGATTTCATTACTGAAGAGTTATTAAATGTTTCTATAGAGCCTGCTAATGATAATGATATAAAAAATACTGTAAAGGTTATGGGCGGAGAAGACTGGGAGCTTTGGACTAATGCTTTACTTGAAGCAGATTTACTTGCAGAAAATGCAATTAACATAGCTTATTCTTATATAGGTCCAGAAATGACTAAGGCAGTATACAGAGAAGGAACTATAGGAAAAGCTAAAGACCATATAGAAAGTACGGCTCATAAACTTGATAAAGAAATGCAAAAAAAGATAAATGGACATGCTTATATATCTGTTAATAAAGCCGTTGTAACAAGGGCTTCTTCTGTTATACCTACAGTGCCTCTTTATATTGGAATATTATTTAAAATAATGAAAAATAAGGGGTTACACGAGGGCTGTATTGAACAGATGTATAGATTATTAAGTGATAAATTATTTATTAATGGAGGCGATATACCTTTAGACTCTGTTAATAGAATTAGACTTGATGATTGGGAACTTAAAAAAGATGTTCAAGAGGAAGTATTGAATGCTTGGAAAATACTTAATCAGGATAATTTAAAAGAGTTGGCTGATATGTCTATGTTTAGAAAAGATTATATGAATATGCATGGATTTGAAGTTGAGGGAATAGATTATTCTAAAGATGTAGAAATATAATTTTTTAATTAATAAGAAATTATTTAAGGGCTTTACTTTATGCAATAGCCCTTTTTATTTTTTAAATTTATATTTTAGATTTTCTAAATATTGACACAGCATAAAGAATAGCTGCTAATATAATAATTGCTAATGTAATAGCTCTATTTAAATTTAACTCTTCTTTATAAACAAATATTGCAAGTAATGTTGCAAGCAAAGGAACAAAAAACTGTAAAAAACCTAAAGTAGAAACCTCTAAAGATTTAGCAGCCTTTGCATATAAATATAATGGTATACCTGTTGCAATTCCTGCAAACATCAAAATTATCCATGTACTAGTAGGCTGAGGATTAACTGGAAAATAAAGTTTAGATATAATAATTGAAGGTATCAATATAGATAAAGTCTCCAAAAATAAACTCTCCCAACCAGAATATATAGTCATCTTTTTTAATATTCCATATATAGAAAAAGTTAAACCTATGAAAAATGCCATTATAGGAGGTTTACCTAATGTAATAGTTTGATATATCATTCCAATAAACATTAAAACAATAGCTAAATATTCTAATATAGTTTTTTTCTCTCTAAAAAATATTATGCCTATTAGTATGCTTAAAATAGGAGCTATATAATAAGCAAGTCCTGCCTCTAATACATGCCCAGAGTTTACAGTATAAATATATAAATACCAATTAACTCCAAGAAAAATACCTGCTATAAAAATTAAAATAAGAGGTTTAGTTCCTCTGTATAAATTAGCTTTTTTAAATATTATTATAATAAGAGTAAATATAAAAGTAGTAATAACCCTCACTCCAAGAACAAAAGCAGAATCAAAATTCTGAACGGCCTTCCAATATATAGGAAGAAGCCCCCACATTATATAAGCACTAGCCGCAAGAAAAATAGATTTATTATTATTAGACATAAGTTAATTTGTATCCTATTTCAAATTTTTGAAATATAATAAACTCAATTTAAATATTTTCAATATAATATCTTTAAATAAATGTTTAGGAGTGTGAGATATTGGACATTTTTTAGTATAAAAAAAGCAGTATCCTTGTTATAATATTTTGAACAGAAAACAAATAAAAAGGATGCTACTATGAAAGAAGATTATAGCACAGAATTTAAATTATTTATAGTGGATAAAGCATTAAAAACTAAAAATATTAAAAGATTTCTAAAGATAGAAGAAATACCCAAATCTACTTTTTATGCTTGGCTTAAAAAATATAAAGACACTGGAACTGTCGCTAATTTTAGTACTAAGCCAAAAACTTCTCCAAATATCTTTAATAATCAAAAAGCTATTAATTTAATTATTGAACTCTATACTAAAGAATATCGAGGTAAGCATTATATTAAAGCATATTTAAATCGTGAAGGCATTAAGATAGGTGTTACAGCTATAGAGAATGTACTAAAAAGAAATAATCTTTGGAGATATAAAACAAAAAAGAAAAAGAAGCGATATGATAAACGAAAATTTGTCTCTAAAATACAAAAAGAGGGCAAAATAGTTCAAATAGACACTAAATATATCAAATTAGGCAGAAAAACAGTTTATCAATTCACTGCTGTAGATTTAGCTACACGTTATAGTTGGAGGCAAATCTATGAGGATAAAACACCTTATAGTGCTTTATCTTTCTTAAAATATGTCTTAAAAACTTCACCTTTTAAGATACAGGCTATACAAACGGACAATGGTATAGAATATACTTATCGCTGTATTAATACTCCTAAAATAAATATTTTTGATGAATACTGCTTAAAAAATAAATTAGAGAGGAGATATATTCCTATAGCAACACCAAGATACAATGGCGTAGTAGAAAGAGTACACGGCATAGACGAAAGAGAATTTTATTCACGATTAAATAAAAATATCACAGTAGAATTATTAAGAGAAAAATTAAAAGAATATACACATTTTTATAACA
>NZ_SAXY01000030.1 GCF_008016535.1 Brachyspira pilosicoli | reverse complement strand
GAAAAATTAAAAGAATATACACATTTTTATAACAATCAAAGATTGATTTCTTCGTTATTGTATATTACAATCAAAGAAAGAATCAAAAATATTATAGCAAGTAAAAGTACAATATCTATGGCTCCATAACATACTAGAAATTTCCCATACTTGACAATAAAAAAAAATTGTGTATACTAATTAATATATAAATCTTCGGGGCTAGGTGAAATTCCATACCGGCGGTAAAGTCCGCGAGCCTTTTTGATGTTTCCTTCATTCAAAAACGGCAGATTTGGTGCAATTCCAAAACCGACAGTTAAAGTCTGGATGGTAGAAGATGTTTTTTAATGTAAACTACATGTCAAAAAATTATGCTCTAAGTGTATAAACATTTAGAGTTTTTTTGTTTATAGTTCAATAGTATCCTACCAAAAAATACCAAAGATTAATAAAAAATATTTTTTTAGAGTATTAATATTATGCATGAAAAATATATGAGAATGGCTATAGATGAGGCAAAAAAAGGAGAGGGTTTTATTAGCCCTAATCCTTTAGTTGGTGCTGTTATAGTGAAAGAGAATAAAGTTATAGGCATTGGATATCATAAAAAATATGGTGAGAATCATGCTGAGATTAATGCTTTTTTGGATGCAAAGGAAAGAGGGGAAGATGTTGAGGGTTCTTCAATATATGTAACTTTAGAGCCTTGTTCTCATTATGGAAAAACTCCTCCTTGTGCTGATGCTATTATAAAAAACAAATTAAAAAAAGTTATTATAGGATGTGTGGATTCTAATCCTAAGGTTGCAGGCGGCGGCATAAAAAAATTAAAAGATGCTGGAATTGAGGTTATAGTGAATGTGCTTGAAGAAGAGTGTAGAAAATTAAATGAAGTTTTTTTCTACTATATAGCTAATAAAAGACCTTTTGTTGTGATGAAATATGCTATGACTATGGACGGAAAAATTGCTACTGTAAGCGGCAAATCAAAATGGATAACTAGTGAAAAAACAAGAGAGCATTCACATAGGTTTAGAAATAAGTATTCTGCTATAATGGTTGGAATAAACACTGTAATAGAAGATAATCCTATGCTTAATTGCAGACTTCCAAACACTAGAAACCCTATAAGAATAATTTTAGATAGTTCTCTAAAAATAGATTTTAATTCTAACATTTGTAAAACAGCAAAAGATATAAAAACTTTTATAGCTACTGTGAATGATGATTATAAAAAAATAAAAGAGCTTGAAGGGCTTGGTGTAGAGATAATAAAAACAGAAAGTGATGGCGGAAGAGTAAATTTAAAAGAGTTAATGAAAATACTTGGAGAAGAAAAATATATTGACAGTGTGTATGTTGAGGGTGGTGCAAGTTTGCATGCGAGTTTATTAAAAGAAAAATTAGTAAATAAGGCTTTAGTTTATATAGCACCAAAGATATTTGGCGGTTTTGAAGCAAAAAGCCCTATAGGAGGTGAAGGAATAGGAGAACCTGACAAAGCTATTAGGCTTATTGGAAGTAGCATAACAAAGATAGATGAGGATTTGTTTTTGGAGTATTATTTAAAGTATTAATTTATATAATACTTGATTACTGGAGACTAGTCCCCAGACCCCTACTTCTTTTGGTGACCCAAAGAAGCAAAAGGACTGCATTTGTATTATTTTGCATTCAATGTCATCAAAGAAATTATAATTTATAATTTTTTATAGGATTACTTAATAATGTTTACTGGTATAGTTGAAGAGATAGGAACTGTTAAATCGGTACAAAGCAAAGTTATCACGATAGAGGCTAGCAAAATATTTGATGATTTGCATTTGGGTGATAGTATTGCTGTTAATGGTACTTGTTTAACTGTGTCTAGTTTTGATAATAAAATATTTAATGCAGATGTTACTCAAGAGACTTTGAACCGCACTAATTTGGGAAGTTTAAAAAATGGAAGCAAAGTTAATCTTGAGAGGGCTATGACTTTAAGCGGAAGATTTGGAGGGCATATAGTAAGCGGGCATATTGATGGAGTTGGAAGTATTAAGTCTATGAAGAAAGATGATAATGCTATTATACTTACTATTGAAGTGCCTAAACATTTAATGAAATACATTGTAGAAAAAGGTTCTGTTGCTGTTGATGGTGTAAGTTTAACGGTGGCTAGTTTAACTGATAATACTTTTTCTATATCCATTATTCCGCATACATTAAAAGAAACTGTGCTATATTATAAAAAAGAGGGGGATAAGGTTAATATTGAAAATGATGTTATAGGCAAATATGTCGAAAGGCTTTTAACATTTAAAGATGACAATGACGGTAAAAAATCTAACATTACAATGGAGTTTTTATTTAAGAATGGGTTTTAAAATATTGTTTTTTGAGATTTACACTGAAATATCTGCGTTTTGAAAAAAGCATAATTATAGTAGTTTGTATAAGTATAATATGTATTAAATATAGAATACTATAAAATTATGTTGAAAATGCAGTTCTTTTGCTTCTTTTATACCAATACCGAGTAGGTGCCTATCGGCAAAAGAAGTGGGGTGCTACCCTACGGGCACGCTTCGCAGGGGGCAAAGCCCTGCAAATATTAAAATTAAAAATTTTTACTATATGATAAAAAATAAAAAGGAGAGTTTAAAATGGAAAATATTTACAGCACTATTGATGAGGCTTTAGAAGATTTAAGAAATGGTAAAATCATAATTGTTTCTGATGATGAAGATAGAGAAAATGAAGGCGATTTAATCTGTGCGGCAGAGTTTGCTACTACAGAAAATATTAACTTTATGGCTACTTATGCTAAAGGCTTAATATGCATGCCTATGAGCAAAGAGATTACAAACAAGTTAAATTTAAATCAAATGGTTACAAAAAATACTGATAATCATGAAACAGCTTTTACAGTATCCATTGACCATATTGACACTACTACAGGAATATCTGCAGTTGAGAGGTCTATTACTGCTTTAAAAGTGGTTGATGAAAATTCTAAGCCAGAAGATTTTAGACGTCCCGGTCATATGTTTCCATTACTTGCAAAAGAGGGAGGAGTGTTAGTGAGAATGGGGCATACTGAGGCTACTGTTGATTTAATGAGATTAGCAGGACTTAAAGAATGTGGTTTATGCTGCGAGATTATGAAAGATAATGGCGATATGATGAGAAGAGATGATTTGATTGAATTCTCTAAAAAGCATAATCTTAAAATGATAACAGTATCTGCTTTAATAGACTATAGAAAGAAAAATGAAGATTTGATGGAGCTTTATGCTAAGGCTAAAATGCCTACAAAATACGGTGAGTTTGAAATATTAACATTCGTAAACAAAATAACAAAACAGCATCATGTTGTACTTACTATGGGAGATATTAGCGATGGTGAAGATGTGTTATGTAGGGTGCATTCAGAATGTTTGACAGGCGATGCATTAGGCTCTAGAAGATGCGATTGCGGAGAGCAGTATGCTTATGCTATGCGTGCTATTGCTGAAGAAGGCAGAGGTGTAATGGTTTATATGCGTCAAGAGGGCAGAGGAATAGGACTTGTTAATAAACTAAAAGCCTATGAGCTTCAAGATAAAGGGCTTGATACAGTTGATGCTAATAGGGCTTTAGGTTTTAGAGATGATATGCGTGAATATTATGAAGCTTATCAGATGCTAAAGAAATTGGGTATTAAGAGCATAAGAATAATGACTAATAACCCAGAGAAAATAAAACATTTAGAGAATTACGGACTTGAAATAGAAGAGAGAATACCTATACAGATTGAAGCAACAGAGTATGATTTATTTTATTTACAAACAAAAAAAGAAAGAATGGGGCATATATTGGATTAAAAAATAAAAAATTACGAGCCTATGGTAACTTAGCTGAAAGCGTAGAGAGTCAGTTACCATACCCTTATAAGTGAGTAATTTTTTATATATGATAAAAAGAATGGGACACATTCTTGATTAATTTAAAATAGAAAACTTGTAAATGATTACCATTTGCAGAAATGGCAGTTGCTCATTATTAAACAAGTTTTTATATACTTTAGGAGGTTTATTAAGAAATATAAAATTATAAAAATATATTAAAATTTTAATATGCACTTTTTGCAACTTTTTGCTGCGGGAAAAAGTTGAAAAAAATACAATTAAGGAATTAATACGATTATGAAAACTTTTGAAGGAAAACTCGTTAGTGAGAAAAAAATTAAAATCGGTATAGTATGTGCTAGATTCAATGAATTTATTGTTTCTAAACTTTTGGGAGGAGCATTAGACGCTTTATCTCGTCATGATATTAAAGACGATGATATTACTGTAGCTTGGGTGCCAGGTGCTTTTGAGATACCTCTAATAGCTTCTAAAATGGCTAAATCTAAGAAATATGATGCTGTTATATGTTTGGGTGCTGTTATAAGAGGTTCTACTAGTCATTATGATTATGTTTGTGCTGAAGTATCTAAGGGTATTGCTAATGTTTCGCTTAATTCTGATGTGCCTGTAATGTTTGGGGTGCTTACTACTGAAAATATTGAGCAGGCTATTGAGAGAGCTGGAACTAAATCTGGAAACAAAGGTTTTGATTCTGCTATGGGTGCTATTGAGATGGTTAATTTAATTAGAGAGATAGAAAAATAATATTTATTATATATGGGTTTTGTCAATTATAATAAAATTAAGTCAAAGCCCATATTAATAAAAATAATATTAATTTGTTTTGCTATATAAATAATTGTATATATCCTCAAAACCTTCAAACTCTGCTATGTCTATTGGTTTTAAGGAAAGATTATCTTTAATATTAATGTTTGCTCCTAACTCTACAAGCAATACTACGGTTTCATACTTTCCATATTGTGCCGCTAAATGCAAAGCTGTTCTTCCGTCATTGTCTTTAGCATCTATATTTTCAATTTGATTTGCAATATCTTTTATAATATCAGTGTTACCATAAAACACAGCATACATCAAAATGTTTCTGCCGTTACTGTCTTTTAATGTATAATCAATTTTTTTTCTGTTGTCTAATATCATTTTTTTTATTTCGTTTTTGTTTGAATTATTATCAGATAAAAGATGCATCAAAACTGTAAGACCTTCATTATCTTTTTTGTTTATATCAAAGTTTTTCAAATTATAAAACATAAACAATAAATAACATAACACAGCTATTAAAATTATAAAGCCAATATTATAGTATGTTTTTTTATTTCGTTTAACTTTCTTTTTATTTTTCATTATATTATCCAAATTATAAAGAAAATATATCTTTTATTATATAAACAAAATCCTGCTTTGGAAACTTTTGAATTGTTATAACATCCTCTACTTTTTCTGCATAATACAATTTATTTTCTGAAGGTATATAAGAAACTGAAAATATTTGTGCATTAGAATTAAGAAGTTTTTCTTTAGTGTATCCTTCTTTGGAAATATTAATTATTCTCTCAGAAATATTATCTCCAAAGAAAATAAATACAGCATGATTATATAGCTTTGCTTTTAATATTTTTTGTTTCTCATTTTCTGTTTTAAATAACTTTTGATTGTCATCTATATATAAATCCAATATTTCATTTAATTCGTTTTTTACAGTTGTAAGGACTGCTTCTGTATCTTTATCTATATCCAAAAGTAAAAAATAGTAGGCATATATTGTTATAGATTTTTTATTTTTTACAACATCTATATTAATAAAAACCCTCGAAGAGTTTATAGAATACATACTATATCCAAAATATTTTAGTCTTTCTATAATATGCTCTTTTGTAACTGTTGTTTTTATATTATGTTCTAATATTGAATTGTATCTAATAAAGTTTAAATATCTTTTGTTGATGTTTGATATATATAAATAAGCAAAAATTATTGTTATTATTTCTAATGCTATTAAAATTATAGTGATATATATTTTATTATTGTTATAAATAGATAAGAATATTAAGTTGGCAAACGCTATGGCGATTAAACCATAAACGCTTGCCCTTAATAACTCTTTTTTGAAGGAGAACTTTTTTTCCATTATTTGTTTAATTAAAAAAATTATCTATATGAAGTTACTTCCTGATAAGCTCTTACAGCTCTATCAACTACTGCCCTAGTAAAACTGAGTGATAATTCAGCCTCTGCAATAGCGTTCATCACATCAGAAACATCAACCTGATCAGGTCTAATTCCTGCCTGAACTATAATATTATCTTTATCAACTTGCTTTTGATTAACAGATTCTATTGCATCGCTGAGCATAGTACCAAAATTACTTATCAAATCATTACTAGAACTTCTTCTCAACATCTGAGCTGGTCCATAATGACGAGGGTCTGTAGTCTTTAATACAAATCCATAATTATCACCAACATTACCTGTTTTAGAATAAGCACTCATTACACTGTTAATATCCATAAAAATATCCTCAAAAATATATATTTAATAATTAATATCTAATAATATTCAAAGCACTTCCAAACATAGTTTTAGCCGATTGAATCATAGTAGAGTTAGCCTCATAAGCCCTAGAAGCCTCCATCATATCAACCATCTCTGTAACAGGATTAACATTAGGCATCTCTACATATCCTGCCTTCTCACCATATTTAATAGCATCAGGGTGTGAAGGGTCGTATACAAATCTTGTTGCAGTTTCCATATCCTTTTCTATGCTGAATACTCTTACCCCCGTACCAACATTAGGCTGCAAAGCTTCCGGTAAAAAAGGGCTTCTATATTTGTTGCCGTCATCTCTTGGCTTAAATACTACTCTGCTTCTTCTAAAAGCTCCTCCCTCTGTAGTGCGTGTTGTATTAACATTAGCTATGTTGTCTGCTATAACATCAAGTCTTGTTCTTTGAGCAGTTAATCCGCTTCCAGATGTATTAATTATTGAAAATATTCCCATTTACTCACTCCTTCAAAATGATTAATCATCAAAATAATTAACAATATTTAAGCATTGCCTATCATTCTTCTAATATCTCTATATTGAGCATTCACTATTTGAGAAAACATTTGATAACGTAAAGTGTTTTTAGCCTCTTCAGCCATTTCTTTATCTATATCAACATTGTTTTTATCATTTCTATAGTTGGTATCATAATCTACTGTAATAGTAGGAGATACTTCTTTATAATCCATAGGCATATTAAAAGGAAAATGTCTTGGGTCAGTTCTTTTTGCCTCAATACCGTCATATTTCTCACTATCCAAAGCTCTTGCTAATTGATATTCAAAAGTAACATCGCTTCTTTTGAAATTTGGCGTAGAAACATTGGCTATGTTATCTGCTATCACTTCTGCTCTAAGCCCATAAACATTTAACAGCTTTTTAGCAATAGTCATAGTTTTGGCATAAGTTGTATCTGTAAACATGCTCATAATTATAATCCTAATAAAATAATACTTATGTTAAGTTTCGGTTTAATAAAAAAAGGCTTTAGTAATTTTTTAGTATTTTTTTAATTAAGAATATCTTTAATTTTTTTCAACTTTTTCCCGCAGCAAAAAGTTGCCAAAAGTGCGATTACTATAGCTAATATCCTAGGAATATATTAAAAAGATAATAGTAATATTTTAGCTAAAGATTGCAGTTCTTTTGGTTCTTTTATACCAATAAAAGAACTGGGGGTGCGGGGGCTAGCCCCCGAGAATAAAAAACTTAAAAAATATTTTCTGACAAACTAAAATCAATATCTTTTAAAATAACTATATTTTTTTATTCAACTTTTTTGTCGCTCAAAAAAGTTGCAAAAAACGCACATGCTATAGCTAATGTTTTAGGAATATGTATTAAGTATAAAATAATACATTTATTTTAAGCTAAACAATGCAGCATTTTTGCTTCTTTGTTGCAACAAAAGAAGTAGGGGTGTGGGGGCAGCCCCCAAGAATAAAAAACATAAAAATATTTTTGATAAACTTAAAAATTTTTAGTTATATATATTTACTTTAAAACAAAACAGGCGGCTTTAATGCCGCCCTTTAAAATATATTATAATAATAAGGAAAATTATTGAGATTTTTTCATGTCTTCTATTACTTTACCAAGTATTGAAATACCTTTATCTATATTTTCAAAAGAAGAGTTAGTATAATTTAATCTAAAAGTACCTTCTCCTCTCTTTCTCTCATAGAAAGGCTCTCCTGCTGTAACTGCAACTCCTGCTTCTGCAGCTCTCTTACCCAATTCTATTGCATCCAAACCTTTAGGCAAAGTAGCCCATATAAACATACCGCCTTCAGGGTGTGTCCAATGCATATCCTTAGGCATATATTTATCTAAACACTCAAGCATACAATTACATTGCTTGCCATATAAATCTATAATAGTTTTTATATGCTCATCATAATCATTATCTTTTAAATATTCAGCAACAACCATCTGAGAAAATATATTAGTATGCATATCTACAAGCTGTTTATAGTCTTTCATTTTTGTAAGAAGCTCTTCTACAGGTGAAGCAATCCAGCCTAATCTTAAACCCGGAGCAACTGTTTTTGAGAAAGTACCAAGAAGTATAGCCTGCTCTCCTAATAACTTTCCAAAAGAAGTTTGATGTTCGCCTTTAAATCTTAATTCTCCATAAGGATTATCTTCTACCAAGAAAGTATCACTCTTTTTCACTATATTAGCTATTTTTTCTCTAACTTCATTAGTATATGTTATTCCTGTTGGGTTTTGAAAAGTAGAAATAGAGTAAAAGAATTTAGGGTTGTATTTTTCTATTACATTTTTAACTTCTTCAACATCAGCACCATCTTCTTTAAGATTTACTGTTTGAATATTCGCATTATATAAGTGAAAAGTTTGCAAAGCTGCCAAATATGAAGGGTCTTCAAGCATAATATTATCTCCAGCATCAATTAGTACAGAAGCTATAATATCCAATGCCTGCTGAGAACCATTTGTAATAATAATGTTTTTAGCCTCTAAATTAATACCTCTCTTTTTGTACCTGTTAGCTATAAACTCTCTTAAAGGTAAATAGCCATCAACACTATTATACTGTAAAGCAGCAGTTCCATTATTTGACAGCACTTTGATACAAGCCTCTTTTACAGCCTCCACAGGAAATGATGAAGGATTAGGAAGTCCTCCTGCAAATGATATTAAATTACCCTTCGCAGCAACCTCAAGCATCATCTTAACAAAATCGCCCTGAAAATCTTCTTGCAATGCTCTTTTAGATAATCTTAATTTCATAAATATATCCATAAATAAAATTTTCTGTATTATACAATACTATTAACAATAATGCTATAGCTATACCATAAATTTTTTATATTTTTACAATATCTCCTATCAAAACCTTTTTCTCCCAATTTATATCATTTTCTCTTGGAGAAGGAAATGTTTTCCAATTAACTTTCTTATTTGCTACCCATACTTCTTTAGATTCAAAAACCCCATTATTATTCATCCAATCATTTAGCTTTTTATAATATGATGATTTATAAGCATAAGTGTAATAAAGCTTATTATTATCTATAATATATCCTTCCATAAATGTAACTTTTACAGAAGTATAAGCAGAAAATACAAGCATAAACTTATTAATAAAATCACTATTGCTATAAATAGCCATTTTATTATTTTTAGCTTTTATTAGAGTAAGTTTTTTTTTATTATCTATAAGAATATCACCGTTATCCTCAAATACATATTTCTTATCAGCATTTACAACTCTCTTCTTAATTGTTTTAATCCAATCTTTATCATAAGAAATAATTTTATTATTAGTAATAAAAAATAAAACAGTAGTAACAGCAATTATTACAGCTATAATAAATATATATTGCACTATGCTAAAACCTTAATACAATTCTCCTGCATAAGAACCCTCTGCCCAGTTAACATCTTCAGGCTGCGGTATAGGGTATTCTGTCCATTTAGCATCTGGTTTTGCAATTTTTGTATTGTTACTTGATATAATATTATTATCTTCCCATTTTTTTAATTTTGATTGATAACTATCTATGTAATTTAAATATCTAGTTAATTTAGAACCATTTAAAGCATATCCTTCAACTAATACCACTCCAAGACTAGGAGCACTTTGATAGAAATGACTTAAAGGCACCTGATGTGTATAATAAACTTGAGAGTATGATCTAGCACCCAAAAAATGATATTCTTTTATTAGTGAAAAAGGAGACCTTCCTGAAACTAATACCAAATTTCCTCCAGGTATTCCTTCATATAAAGCACCTTGCATATCTATAGTTTTTCTGTTAATAAAACTAACCCAATTCTTAGAATAGTCACTGTCTTTTGTAATATTTTGGGCGTTTAATAAACTAAAAAAACTAATAGAGAATAATAAACAAAATAATACTTTTCTCATAATACATACTCCATAATATACTCATATTAATAAAAATAAATAAAATTAGTAAAAGTAAAAATATTATGTAAATATTATCGTAAATTATTTGCTTATTTATTAAAAAATATAGAATTTATTCGTATACAAATATTCTTTGCATAATAATATCAGATATGCACTCAGCAAGCTCCTCAGGTTTAATAGTGCAGTCATTTAAAATCCATTCGCTAATTACAGTAATAAAAGCTCCAGAATAAAAAGCAACTATTACATTAAAGAAATAAGGCTTATCAGGTTTAGCAAGCTTCATATCCTTTACACCTTCTACAACATAAGCTTCTAAATATTTTTGCAATATCTTTGTAATGCTATTATCTTTATTATTTTGAAAAATAATTTTTAAATACTTTCTATTAAAATAAAAATACTGCAAAATATTTATCATTATATCTATGTGAAAATCTTTTAATTTATCTTCTATTTTATATCTTTGTAAATCTTCTAAAAACTTTGCTTCATACTCATCTAATTTTGATTTTAAAAGCTCGTATTTATCATTAAAGTAAGTATAAAAAGTACTTCTATGCATATTAGCTTTTGAACATATATCTATAACTCTAATTTCTTCAAAAGGTTTTTCTTCAAGTAGAGCACCTAAAGCGTCTTCCAATGTTTTCTTTGTCTTATTTACCTTGAGAGTAGATTTAGCAGTTTTCATAGATTTACCAAAACAAAATTATTTTTAGTATATTATATATATAAATTAAATAATGTAAACTTTTAAATTAAAAAATATAGATATTTTATTTATTATAATTTTTTATGCGATTATTATGCATTTGTTGATAAATATGCTGAAAAACCTTAATTTGACATTTTTAGTCGTTTAAATATAATTATAAACAATTAACTATTTTGTAAGGAATAAAGTATTATTTATGAAAGATGATATTGAAAACAATAATGAAGATAAAATAGAGTTATTATCATGTGCTTTAGAGGGAGGCTGTTCTGCAAAAATTCCTCCTGATTTGCTTGAAAAAACATTATCGCCTTTATTAAAAACAAAAGTAGATTCTAATCTTTTATCTGATGTTGATATAGGTGATGATGCGGGTGTTTATAAGATTTCAGAAGATAATGCTATTATATTTACAGTAGATTTTTTTCCACCTGTTGTGGCTGACCCTTATTTGTTTGGAGAGATTGCTGCTTGTAATTCTATAAGCGATATATATGCTATGGGAGGAGAGCCAAAATTAGCTTTAAATATTACAATGTATCCAAAAGAAAATTCTCTTAATACACTTGCTACAATATTAAAAGGCGGTCAAGATAAAGCTACAGAAGCAGGAGTATTGGTTGTAGGAGGGCATACTATTACAGATACAGCAATTAAATATGGTATGGCTGTTATTGGTTTTGCTAATCCTAATAATATTACTACAAACTCCGCTGCTAAAGATGGAGATATTATAATACTTACAAAGCCTCTTGGCACTGGTGCTTGTTTGGCTGCTATGAGACAGGGACTAATAAAAGAAAGTGCTATTACAGATGTATTTAATGCTATGAGTACTTTAAATAAAAAGGCTTGTGCTGTAATGAACAAATATAATGCAAAATGTGCTACAGATATAACAGGTTTTGGACTTTCTGGACATGCGTTTAAAATGGCTAAGGCTAGCGATGTAACTATAGAGATAAGTACATCTGCTTTACCTATGTTTAACAAAACTTATGAAGTGTTGGATATGGGATGCATACCGGGAGCTGCTTTTACAAATATGCGTTATGTGGGTGAGAATATTTTAGTTGATGAGAATGTGGATTATAGTTTAAAAATGCTTGCTTTTGACCCGCAAACTGCTGGCGGATTATTTATATGTGTAGATAAAGATAATGCTGAGAATATGCTTGCTGACTTATGGCGTGAGGGTATAGACTGTGCGGTTATTGTCGGAAGAGTAACTAAAAAGAATAGAGAATATATACACCTTACTAAATAATAAATTAATATTGAAAAGTTTTTAGTTTTATGGTTTGCTTTAAATGAATTGCATTAGAAATATCATTTTATATCTAATAGATATTCCAATATATAAAGCCATAGTACTTGCACTTTCGCGAAGCGTGCCCGAAGGGCGAAAACTTTGACGAAGTCCGCACCGCGAAGGCGGGAAAAAGTTGAATAAAAAAATCATATAAAATAATAGTTTTAAAATTGTTTAAAATACACTAAAAATTTTAAGTCTGTAAAAATTCATTTTTTATGTTTTTATTGCTTTTGGTGGCTAGCCCCCAATCCCCCACTTCTTTTGCCGCCGCAAAGAAGCAAAAAGGCTGCATTGTTTAGCTTGAAATGTTGGTATTACAATATAGTTTATACATATTCCAACATATAAAGTTAAGATGTTTGCACTTTCGCGAAGCATGCCTGTAGGGTACATACCCACACTTCTTTTAGCGACAGTAGGAAATGCCTGCGACTGAAAGAAGTACCTTTAGGTGTGGGTATGACCCAAAGAAGCAAAAGAACTGCATTTTTATTATAAATTTTATAATTTAATTGTACATTAAAATGCACTCCCCCGCACGATTAAGAAGTTATAATTAAAGCATAGCATTACCGTGCGGAAAACTAATATGGCGAATACTTCAAAGAAAAAAATAATTGTGAATAAAAAAGCACTCCTCCGCACGTGTAGAAGGTTATGATTAAAACAGAGTATTTTCGTGCGGCAAGCCGCCGACCGTAGGGAGTGCCCAGATAGGCGAGTAGTGGTTACAGATCGTACGCGGGAAAACGAACAACAAAAAATTGACAAAAAATAAGGGGCTTTTAAGCCCCTTATTCGTTTAACTATTAAGTAATTATATTAACCCATAAGGAATCATAATATCAGCAACTTTAACAAATCCTGCTATATTAGCACCTTTCAAATAATCACCTTTAAATCCATACTCTTCAGCAGTTGCATAACAAGTATTATGTATATTAGTCATAATGTTTTTAAGTTTTTTGTCAGTATAATCAAACTCCCATTTATCCATAGAAGCATTTTGCTGCATCTCTAAAGCAGAAGTAGCAACACCGCCGGCATTAGTAGCTTTTCCAGGGGCAAATAATATTCCGGCTTTTTGGAATATCTCAACAGCTTCAGGAGTACAAGGCATATTAGCTCCTTCAGTAACAGATATACATCCGTTTTTAACCAATGTTTCAGCACTCTTAGCATTAAGTTCATTTTGAGTAGCACAAGGCATAGCAATGTCGCAGGCAATATCCCAAATATTTCCATTTTCAATATATTTAGCAGAAGAATGAGCAGCAGCATATTCCTTAATTCTTTTTCTTTCTACTTCTTTTAATCTTTTTACAGTGTCTAAATTAATTCCGTTTTCATCATAAATAACACCGTTAGAGTCAGAACAAGCAACAACTTTAGCACCTAATTGACTAGCTTTTTCTATAGCATATATAGCAACGTTACCAGAACCAGAAACTACTACTTTTTTACCTTCAAAACCATTTTTACCATTAGTTTTAAGCATAAGGTCAGTGAAATATACAAGTCCATAACCAGTAGCTTCAGTACGAACTAAAGAACCGCCGTAACCTAAACCTTTACCTGTCAATACACCTGCCTCAAATCTATTTTTAAGTCTTTTATATTGACCGAATAAATATCCTATTTCTCTAGCACCAACTCCTATGTCCCCTGCTGGTACATCAATATCATAACCTATATGTCTTTGAAGTTCTGTCATGAAGCTTTGGCAGAAACGCATAACTTCATTATCGCTTTTTCCTTTAGGGTCAAAGTCAGAACCTCCTTTACCACCGCCTATAGGTAATCCTGTTAAGGCATTTTTAAATATTTGTTCAAAACTTAAAAATTTGATAATACCTAAATATACAGAAGGATGAAAACGAAGTCCGCCTTTGTATGGTCCTATAACACTTGAGAATTGTACACGGAAACCTCTATTTACCTGTATTTCCCCTTTATCGTCCATCCAAGGAACTCTGAACATAATTTGTCTTTCAGGTTCACACATTCTTTCTATTATTTTCTGTTCAATATAATGAGGCTTTTTCTTTAATACAACTTCTAAGGTACTTAATACTTCTTTTACTGCTTGGTGAAATTCAACTTCACCGGGATTTCTTTTTACTATTTTGTTGTAAATTGCTTCTAATTGTTCGTTCATTTGAGAAGACATAATTAAATCTCCTTTTTTCATTTTTTATTTGTTGAAAATATTATACTACTAAACAGTATTATTGTCAATAGTAATTTGATAGTGATAGCATAAAATTATCATAAGAAGTAATATTTTTTTAAAAAAAGTGCATATTTTTTGTAAAATTACATAGTTATTTAAGACATCTAACAATCTTTCCGTCAGACATTTCATATACATTTTTAGCATGTGCTGCTATATTATGGGCATGCGTTACCATAATGATTGTAGTTCCTTGATTATTGATAGTAGTTAATATTTCCATTAGTAAAGTAGTTGTTTCTGGGTCTAAATCGCTTGTGGGTTCATCTGCTATTAGACATTTACATCCATAGGCTAAAGCTCTTAGTATAGCTACTTTTTTCATTTCACCGCCTGATAGATGTGCTGCTTTTAGGTGCATTTTATCTTTTAGTCCGAATAGTTCTATATTTTCTTTGGTTTGATTTATTTTTTCATCTGTAATTTTATGTTTAAAAGCTAAAGGTATTAAAATATTATCTAGTACATTGATTGTAGGTATAATAACAGGGTATTGAAATATATAAGAAAAATATTCTCTTCTAAAGCTTGATAATACTTCTTCTGAAGGGTTATCAATTTTGTATGAGTCATAATATATAGAACCGCTTGTAGGCTTTAATATACCGCCTATAATACTTAATAGAGTGCTTTTACCACTTCCAGTATGCCCCACAAAACTTATAAAATCGCCTTGATTAATATCTAAACTAATATCTTTACAAGCATCTAATTTATTTACACCTATAGAAAAGGTTTTAGAAATGTTAATAATTTTTATATTCATAGTGTTCCTCTCAAATCTTCATAAGGGTCTCTTTTTAGAAGTACAGCATTAGTAATAAAAGCACCAAACATAAATATTAAAAACAATACTACATTAGCACAAAATATAGTAAAAGCATTATTTAAGACTTCAGCTGTGTTTATAATAGTTAAGATATAAGAGCGGTATCTAATATAAATAATAATAATTTCTAAACTTGAAATGATGTAAGAGATAAGAGGGTATAAAAAGCTTAAAGATAAAGAAAGCCTTTTTAAAGATAATTTAGCAGCCCCAAAGATTCTCAAAGTAGAAAACATACGGCTGTTTTTTGAGAATATATATATAATAGTGATAATAGCAATTAAAAGCACTACGATAAATAACACAATAAGAAGCGAATATATAGAGAAAGCCCTAAAGAAAGGAATATTTTCGTTTAGTAGTATTTCATATTTCCACATGAGTGCGAAAATAGAAGTAATAGTCATTAATTGCGACATTGCTATAAAGATGATAATAGAAAATAAGATATTACCTTTAATAATTTTAAGAGCATAGCCTACTACAGAATTATACACAAGAACACCTCTATAAGATAATAATTATAAAACTATTAATATATATTATAGTAAAACTTATCGATATAATAATTTATTACTTTAGTAAATTTGTATCTTATATATAGTATAAATTGACAATTATAAAGTTTTGATTTAATATTATTTATAAATTATGTAAAGTTTAGGTTTTATATGATTGATGAAGATTTAATAAATAAGAAAAAAAAGAAATTCAAAATTAGATATTTAACTCTTAAAGATTTAGATGATTTCAATAATTTATTAAGATACGCTTTTCAAGTGAGCAATAATGAGCTTATTACTTTAGGCTATGAGGTTGATGAAATAAAGCAGGCAAAATCGGCAGTATTAAGCAAGGCAAAAGTTTTAGGATGGTTTGACGGACAAAAACTCGCTTCTCAAATAGCAGTATACCCTATAAAAATGAATATACATGGCGTTATTTACAAAATGGCAGGTGTTACAGGAGTTGCCACATACCCAGAATATTCTAATCTTGGACTTATGAATGATTTGATGATAAAAAGTATTGAAAATATGAAAAAATAGGGTCAGACTATATCTGTATTATATCCCTACTCTATTCCTTTTTACAGGCGAAAAGGATGGGAAATAATATCCGACAAAATGAGCTTTACTATAAAAGACACTCAGCTTCCTAAAACTATGACAAGCGAAGGGAGAGTGGAGAGAGTTTCTACAGACAGTGAAGATTTGAAAGAGCTTTATAATAAATTTTCTTATGCTAGGCATGGTGCTTTAATTAGGGGCGATTTGGAGTGGGAAGAGTATTGGAGATGGGAAGTTGATGACACTATAGTTGCTTTATATTATAATGATAAAAATGAGGCTGAAGGTTATTTGGTTTATGTTATTGAAAATGATGTGTTTCATGTAAAGGAGATGGTTTATATTAATTTTGAGGCTAGGCTTGGGCTTTGGAATTATATATCTGCACATTTTTCTATGGTTGATGAGGTTAAAGGATATAACTATACAAATGAACCTATAGCATTCCTCCTTGAAGACAGCGAAATAAAAGAAACTATAAGACCATATATTATGGCAAGAATTACAGATGTTAAAGGGTTTATTAATAATTATCCTTTCTTAAGAAAACCTAAAAACAAAAAAATTAATTTAATAATTAAAGATGATATGGCTAAATGGAATAATGCGAGTTTTATGATTTATTGGAATAATAGTAATGAGGATAAAAAAACAGTATGTAAAAGAATAGCAAAAGAATATAAAAGAAACTCTAAAGACAGATATATTATAAAAATGGACATAAAAACTCTAACTGCTATGCTTATGAGTTATAAAAGCCCTTCATACCTTTATAAAATTGGAAGAATAGAAGCAACAGCTAAAGCAATTAAATTATTAGAAAGCATCATACCTAAAGAACAAGTTTATTTCTCTGATTATTTTTAATTAAATCAAAAAAATGTTGTTTAAAAAAAGCGAGAGGACTAAGCATGTTACTCAATCCTCTCTATAATGGTATTTTTTATATATATTGTGTTTTTATATATACTAAGTTTAATAAAAATAATTATAAGCAATATTGTATGAAACAATATAGATAATATACAATATTTAATATAAAAAAGCAATATAAAAGTGGTATTTACATAATAGTTTTGCAAAAATTATATTAAAATTATTATAATATACTTCTTATACATAATTTTATTTGATAAAACTAAATAAATATAATATACTATTTTTTAATAAAAAAACTAATGGATTTAATAAAAAATATGCAGGAAACTTTTTTTTCATCAGAAGAATCATCAGAAAATTTAAACAAAGAAGAAAAGCTCACACCAATGATGAGGCAATATAAAGAGATTAAAAATAAATATAGCGATAGTATATTATTGTTTAGAATGGGAGATTTTTACGAAGTATTTTTTGAAGATGCTAAGATAGTTTCAGATCTTTTGGGGCTTACCCTTACAAAGAGGGCAAATGTTCCGATGGCAGGTGTTCCATATCATGCCATAGATAATTACTTGTCAAAACTAGTAAAAAGCGGCAGAAAAATAGCAATATGCGACCAAATGGAAGACCCTAAAACGGCAAAAGGAATAGTAAAAAGAGAAGTTACTCAAGTGATAACACCGGGTACTATTGCAGAAAATAAATATTTGGAATCAAAGAGCAATAATTATTTAGTTTCTATAATAGTTTCTAAAAGTGAGAATAATATTGCTATTGGTATATGCGATATATCTACTGGTGAATTGTGTGTTACAGAAATTGAGAATAATAACAACAACATAAAAGACTTTTTGGGTGAAATATGCGAAGAAATTATAAGGTTTTCTCCAAAAGAGATAATGACTATAGAATCTGTAAAAGAAAGTAGGATAATAAAAGAAATACAAAACAGATTTTCAAATATATTTTTCAGCACTACCCCAAATTATACAGCAGAATATTCTTATGCATATAAATTATTAACTAATCATTTTAAGACAATATCATTAAAAAGTTTCGGCATAGAAGATAAGCATTTAATTATTTCACTTTTAGGCTCTTTAATATATTATTTACAAGAATTATCAAAAACATCATTAGAGCATATATCAAACATAAAACTCTACAACAGAAAAGACTCTATGACATTAGATTATGCTACAATATCTAGTTTAGAGATTTTGGAAACTATAAGAAATGACAATAATAAAATGACATTATTCGACACCATAGACAAAACAAAAACATCTATGGGGGCAAGATATTTAAAGCGAATAATAGTAGAGCCTTTGCTTAATATTGATGAGATAAATAAAAGGCTTAATAATGTTGAATATTTTTATAAGAATCAGAAGTTTATGTATATAATAATGGATATGCTTTCTGATGTTGGAGATATAGAGAGGCTTGCTTCAAAATTAGCACTTGGAAGAATTAATCCTAAAGAATTAGTATCTTTAAAGAGATTTTTATTTTCTTCTTTAGAGATAATTACAGAACTTGTGCTTAATAATTTTGATGATGTAAACTTTGAAGAGATAAACGATATAAAAATTATTACAGATTTAATTGAAAGAGCCATATTAGAAGATCCTAAAATTGTTTTAAACGAAGGCGACATTATAAAAGATGATTATGATGAAAAGCTAAAAAAATATAATGAAGCAAGGCGAGAGGGAAGAACTTGGATAAGTGAATTAGAAAATGAATATAAATCAATTACTACAATAAACAATCTTAAAATAAGATACAATAATGTTATAGGATATTATATAGAGATAACAAAATCTAATATATCATTAGTGCCGAAAGATTTTATAAAAAGACAAACATTGGTAGGAAGCGAGAGATACACAACAAGCAAATTAATGGAATATGAGAAGACTATAAACGAAGCCAATGAAAAAAGTTATGCTTTAGAATATGAGATATTTATAGAAGTTCGTAATAAGGTTAATGAATATTTAGCCTCTATATTAAAAATGGCAAAGATAATATCAGTAATAGATGTTTATGCTTCTTTAGCTTGCCTTGCTGCAGAAGAAAACTACACAAAACCTATTATAACCGATGATGGAATAATAGACATAAAAGAAGGAAGACACCCTGTAGTTGAAGCGAATTTAAAAAACGAAAGCTTTATAGCAAATGATACATATTTAGATAATAAAAATGAGCATTTGTTAATAATTACAGGACCTAACATGAGCGGTAAAAGTACATATTTGAGGCAAACTGCTTTAATAGTTCTTCTTGCACAGATTGGTTCATTTGTGCCTGCTAAGAGTGCTAAAATATCTATAGTTGATAGAATATTTACGAGGGTTGGGGCGAGTGATAATATAGCGAAGGGTGAGAGTACATTTTTGGTAGAGATGAATGAAACTGCTTATATACTCAATCATTGTACTGATAAAAGTCTTGTTATAATGGATGAAATAGGGCGAGGTACTTCCACTTATGATGGGCTTTCTATTGCTTGGGCTATAGTTGAGTATTTAGTAAATGAAGAGAATAAAAAATCAAAAACATTATTTGCTACGCATTATCATGAACTTACTATGCTTGAAGATTTGGAGGGTGTTAAGAATTATAAAGTATTAGTTGAAGAGTATAAAGATGAAATAATATTTATGAAAAAAGTTATTGAAGGGGCTGCTGAATCTAGTTATGGTATATATGCAGCAAAAATTGCAGGTACTCCGAATAAGGTTATACAAAGAGCTTCAGAGATATTAAAAAAGCTTGAAAATGAAGCGGGTATACAAGTTGAAAATATAGAGATAAACAATAAAAAATCTCCAGACATTCTTCCTTTTAATGCTAAATTTGATGAGAAAAAAGAAGAGAAAATAAACTCTGAAGAAAAAATAGAAAGCGAAATAGAAAAAGAAATTAAAGACTTAAATATTAATGATATCACTCCAATAGAGGCACTTAATTTAATTAACAAATGGAAGAGAGATTTAAATTAATTAATAATTTTTATGAATAAAAAACAGATTTTAGAGATAATATTAGCATCTTTGCTTGCCTTATTTTTGGCAGGCTTTATTAGAGTATTTTTCTTTGATACTTATATAGTAAGCAACAAGTCTATGGAGCCTACTTTTTATGAAGGCGATCAGATTTTACTTTTAAAAAACAATTTTCTTTTTAATAAGATTAAAAACTTTGATGTTATTGTTTTTAGAAGGGGGACTAATAATTTAGTGAAGCGTGTTATAGGAAAAGAAGGTGATAAAGTAGAGATTTTTGAAGGTGGGCTATATTTAAATGATGAGCTTATAAGGCATAAATATTATATATTTAGTGAAGAAGATAATGCAGTATATAATATAGGCAAAGGAGAATATTTTGTTTTGGGGGATAATATAGCTTCAAGCGAAGACAGTAGGCATTTTGGACTTATAAATAAAAAAGATATAGTAGGGCATATCATATTAATATTTAGCCCAAAAAGAAGATTTAAACTATTTAATAATTTTAAATCTCTTTCCAATTATTAATATTATCTAATCTCGGACTATAAACTTTATTATATAATGTTGTAATTATATTGTTATATTCATCTTTTGATTTTATTTCTCTGTTTGTCATGATTTGCATTTTCATTGTATCTTTTTTGCCGTCTTTTATACAAGGCATATCATAATCATAATCTGATAATATAAGTCCGAATCTTTTATACCAATCAATTCTTCTTTTTGCTATATCATTCAAATCATAAGGCTCTACTTCTATAACGATTAATTTATCATTATGCATATTAAATATTTTAGTTAATACTTCTGAGCCGTAATTTTTGCCTCTCAGGTTTTTATCTATAGCAAGATACTCTCCGTAATAAAACTCTTCAAAATTCCAAATCATAGTTAAGCCTATTGGTTTATCATCATTAAAAATAGAATAAAATTTATAACTTGAGTTGTTTTTGTTTTCAAGTATCATATCAAAGTTCCATCTCTCTTCTATTGGGAATGCTTCATTAAAAATTTGATGATATTTGTTTTTATTTTTTATATCATTTTTCATTTCTATTAATTTGATAATCATAGGCTTAATCCTTATATGGAATTAGTACGATTATATACTATTTTTAAAAATTAGCAAATTCATAAATTAATTATAAATTATGTAAAAAAATAGTTTCTTAAAATAGAAACAATCCATGCAAACAATTAAAACAAAAAAAGTTAAAAATTTGTAGTATATAGTAAAACAATTATTCTATATCAATTTTTTGTTGTTCTTTTTCCCGCGTAAGAGCTGTACCACCTTTCCGCACGGTAATGCTATGCTTTAATTATAACTTCTTAGTCGTGCGGGGGAGTGCATTTTAATGTACAATTAAATTATAAAATTTATAATAAAAATGCAGTTCTTTTGGTTCTTTCATACCAATAAAAGAAATAGGGGTATAGGAGCAAAGCCAGCACAAACCAAAAAATTTTTAGTATAATAAAAAATTATATTCCAAATCGCTTCATTATCACATCAATATTTCTCAAATAATATGCATAGTCAAAACAGTCATCAATTTCTTTAGAGCTTAAATATTTTGTTATATCTTCATCTTTGTGAACATTCTCTCTAAAGTCTTCATTGTTTAGCCATTTTTTCATAGCATTTCTCTGCACCCATCTGTAAGCATTATCTCTATCTATGCCTTTATTAACTAAACTTATTAATATTCTTTGGCTGAAAATTAAACCGCCTGTTTTTTCAATATTAGCTTTCATAGCGTCAGGGTAAATTAAAAGTTTGTCCACTATATCAATAAATTTATTAATAGCATAATCTACAGCAATTGTAGAATCTGGAAGTATAACGCGTTCTACTGATGAATGACTAATATCTCTCTCATGCCAAAGAGTGATGTCTTCCATAGAAGCTAATGCATTTCCTCTTACAAGTCTAGCTAAACCAGATATTCTCTCGCAAGTGATAGGGTTTCTTTTATGAGGCATAGCAGATGAGCCTTTTTGTTTTTCGCTGAAATACTCTTCTGCTTCTCTAATGTCAGTTCTTTGAAGGTTTCTAATTTCTGTAGCAAATTTCTCTAATGAACTAGCAACTATTGCCAAAGTGGTAAGATATTGTGCATGTCTATCTCTTTGTATTATTTGAGTGGAAACTCTGTCAGCTTCTATTCCCAATTTTTTGCAAACTATCTCTTCTATGCGAGGGTCAATGTTGCTGTATGTTCCAACCGCACCAGAAAGCTTACCAACGGATACTTGTTTTTTTGCTTCTTCTACTCTTTTAATATTTCTTTCATTTTCATCATACCATAAAATGAATTTTAAACCTAATGTCATAGGCTCAGCATGTATACCGTGAGTTCTTCCTATACAAGGAGTATATTTATGCTCTTTAGCTCTTCTTAATAATACTTCTGATAATCTTTTTAAATCATCTAATATAATTTCAGCAGATTTTTTCATCATCACAGCTAATGCAGTGTCTTTTACATCACTTGAAGTTAAACCTTTATGTATATACTGTCCGCCTTCGCCTACATTTTCTTGAACAGCTGTTACAAATGATATTATATCATGATTAGTTTCTTTTTCTATTTCAGCAATTCTTTCAACTGTGAAAGTAGCTTTTTCTTTAATATTTTTTACAGCTTCCTGAGGTATCTCTCCAATTTCAGCCATAGCCTCGCAAGCTGCTATCTCTACATCAAGCATTACTTGAAACTCATTTTGTAAGCTCCAAAGTTCTCCCATCTCTTTTCTAGTGTATCTTTTAATCATTTTATAATCCTAATATTTTGTTATTAAAATATTATATAAATTTTTAATTATAATTTCAATATAATTATTTATGCAATTAAAATAAAACTTATTATATAAAAATATTTTGACAATTTTGTTATTAGGTTATAAAATACAATATTGTATTTATAAGTTTATGAGGAAAATGATGAGTAAGATAGTTAAAGTTGGAAATATATTAATAGGCGGCGGAAATCCTGTTAGTGTGCAGTCTATGACAAATACAGACACTAGAAATATTAAAGAAACTGTACTTCAATTAAAGTCTTTAGAAGAGGCTGGCGTTGATATTGTGAGGCTTGCTGTACTTGATATTGAGGCTGCTAAAGCTATAAAAGAGATAAAAAAACAAACTAAAGTTCCTTTAATCGCAGATATACATTTTGATTATAGGCTTGCTTTAGAGAGTATGAAAAGCGGTATTGATGCTTTGAGGCTTAATCCCGGTAATATAAAAGATAAAGATAAAGTAAAAGAGGTTATAAAAGAGGCAAAAGACAGAAATTTAACTATAAGGGTTGGTGTTAATGGCGGAAGTTTAGATAGAGCTATATACAAAGAAGTAAATGCTCAAAATATGGTAAAAAGTGCATCTGACCATATAAAACTAATGGAAGACTTAAACTTTACAAACATAAAAGTATCATTAAAAGCATCTGATATAAAAACAACAATAGAAGCAAATACATTATTTAGAGAGAAATTTGATTATCCTATACATTTAGGTGTTACAGAGGCAGGTACATTAAGAAGTTCTTTAATTAAGAGTACAAGTGCTTTATCATATTTGCTTATGCAAGGGATTGGGGATACTATAAGATATTCTATTACTGGGGACCCTGTTGAGGAAGTGATGGCAGGAAAGATGCTTCTTAAGTTTTTGGGTTTAAGAAAAGAGTCTTCTGTTGAGATAATATCATGCCCTACTTGCGGAAGATGTCAGGTGAATGTGGAGGAGGTTGCTAGTTTTATAGAAAAGCATGTACAAAATATAAAGAAAAATATCACTATTGCTATAATGGGTTGTGTAGTTAATGGTCCGGGAGAGGCTAAGCATGCAGATTTTGGTGTGGCAGGAAGTACAGACGGAAACTTTATATATTTTGAAAAAGACAATGAGCCTATAAAAGTATCAAAAGAAAATATTATAAGTTTTATTACAAAGAAGATAGAAGAGTTTTAGTATAAATTTATTTTATTCAACTTTTTCCCGTAGCAAAAAGTTGCAAAAAGTACAAATACTAGATTTTTACATATTATCAATATATTTTAATAAAAAACAATATTTATATTTAGACTAAAATGCAGTTCTTTTGCTTCTTTTATACCAATAAAAGAAGTGGGGGTGCTGCACGGTGTGTGCTTCGCAAGGGGCTAGTCCCCGTAAATATCTAAAAATAAAAAATTTATTTTTGACAAAACATGGTTGTTTAACTATATTATAATTTAATAAGTTTATTAAAAAGAATAATTAGCATAGAGAGAAGATTTTATGACATCAAAGAAAAAATATTATCTATTAATTTTAGTTGCAGCAGCGGCATTAATTGTTACACTTTTTATTTATAGAAATAAAGAAAAATATATATCTACAACAATAGCAATAAGCGACACCATATTAAACATCACAGCTCAAACTACAGAAAAAAAAATGTATGATTTGGTTGCTTCTATAACAAATGAAATTAACAGAATGGATAATATATTAAATCCGTATAATGAAAAGAGTGAAATAGCAATTATCAATAAAAAAAGTTTAGAAAATAAAGAAGATGTTCTCAAAGTAGAAGTTTCTGAGGATATGGCACATTTATTTGAAACGGGGTTGAGATATTCTAAAATAAATCCTTCTTTTGATATAAGTGTGAGGCCGTTAATTGAACTTTGGGGTTTTGGTGTTAAAGAAAATCAGACTGTACCAAAGAGAGAAGAGATTGAAAGTGCATTAAAAAAAATAGATTATTCTAAAGTGAGCATTATAACTAACAACGGTAAAAAGTTTATAGAGCTTAGGGATAATTTAACTTTTGATTTTGGCTCCTACGGAAAAGGTTATATTGTTACAAAGCTAATAGATATATTTAAAAATTACAATATAAAAAACTATTTAATAGATTATGGCGGAGATACTTATGCTAATGGAGTAAACTCTAAGGGCAATCCTTGGGTGATAGCAATAAGGAATCCAAGAAATGATGAAGATGGATATTTAGCTTTAATACAGGCAACAAATTATACTATAGTAACAAGCGGCGATTATGAGAGATTTTTTACAGAAAACGGCACTAATTATCATCATATAATAGATGCTAAAATAGGCTCCCCTACTTATAATGCAATATCAGCTACCATTGTACACACCAATGCAGAGGAGGCTGATGCTTTATCTACAACTGCTTTTCTTATGGGCACTAATTTTTTCACTAATGAGAATTATAATTACAGAGAAGCCTATATAGTTGATTCTAATGGTGATTTATATATAGCAACTAACGAAAGTTTTTGATAATTTTGTAAATTAATATATCTGCGGGGCTTTATCTCCTGCGAAGCGTGCCCTTAGGGTACACACCCCCACTTCTTTTGTTGGCACAAAGAAGCAAAAGAACTGCAATTTTATATACTAAAATTATACTTAAAATTATATAACTAATTTTATTAAGCTCTTCTGAAATAAGTCTAATAAAAAGCCCTCCCTAATAAATATTAAGACAGGCTTTTATTAATATATTATTGTGCTTTTGCTAATGTTCCTTCATAAGTAGCTGAATATAATTGCACTTGATTATCCAGAGTAAATACTTCCCTAGTCCATACTAAAGTATCTTTAGGAGCATTATTATCTGTAAAATCAACTTTATGTTTTAAAGTCATTATTGTTCTACCTTTTACTCTTTTAGAAGTAAATTGAAATACATTATCAGATACTTTATTAATTTTATCTAAAGTTATTGTTTGTTGAGTATCGTTATCTTTTATACTGCCGTCTGCATTAATTGTAAACTCTGATCTAGTTGATTCTGGCATAATAGCATCACCGCTTATTTTTACTAATTCTCCCCTCCATGTTCCTTGAAACTTAACTTCTTCTTTTGTTGGCGGTGTAGGTGTAGGTTTAGGTGTAGGTGTACCTGATCCGTCTGTAGTGCCTGAGTTGTTTCCTCCTGTTCCTGTAGAATTCTCATTACTACAACTTACGCCGAATAATGATAAAGCCATTATCATTACAAATATTGATAAAATCTTTTTGTTCATATAGAACTCTCATTATTTATTTTTTTATTATAAACATTATTGCTAATGCTTATTGCAAAACTTGAAAAAGCAAACAAAATTGCTTTAGTGTGAATAATTGTCTTAATAGAATTGATTAACCTAGCAAAAGATTGCAATACAAAATATAAAAGTGTATTTAATAATTGATAATATTTTTTTAGAGAATTATGCTGTGAGCTGTGAGCTGTGAGCTGTGAGCTGTGAGCTGTGAGCTGTGAGCTGTGAGCTGTGAGCTGTGAGCTGTGAGAGTTAAGCTCATTGATGAAATACTAAATAATTTACTCTTAATCATATAGAAAATTATAGCAAATCTATAATTTTATGTCAATACCTTATATTAAAGAAGCAGGAGAAAAGGTACAAATAGATGTTCGCTGTGCGGACTTCGTCAAAGTTTTTACCCTATGGGTACGCTTCGAAGGGTGGGGCTAGTCCCCGTAAGTATTAAAAATAAAAAATTAAGTTTTTGATAAAATATAATCACTTTAGTAAATATTAAATCATTTGACTATATTCAAATTTTTAGAGTTTTAATTTATAATTGAACATATAGCTTTTTATTATAAAACATATTATGAAAGATTTTTTAGGTAAATTAAAAACTATAATAGTTAAAAAGAAAGATACTATATTCGCAGTAATAGTTGCATTTATACTTCATATATTTTTATGGAGTTTGGTAAATACTTATATAATGGAATCTTTGTTTGCGTATAATGATGAATTAAAAAAGATTTTAGAAGAAGAGAAAAATAAAAAAGATGATTATATGTTTTTAGTAGAAACTCCAGATGTAGAAGAAGAGGAAAACAACGAAGATACTCCATTTGCTTCAGACAAGTCATTAGTATCAAGAGGGGAAGTAAATGTAACACCTTCAAAAGTATTTTCAGATGCTTCAGTGTTTTCTTTTTTGGGGGACGGAGCTAACAGCCCAATAGTTGAAAGACGAGATAATATAACTCCAAATAATAATAACAATTTACAAAAACAAAATGATTTAGGTAATGATATAAGCAGAGAAGATATAGTTCCTTACAAGCCCAAAAATCCCGGTCTTAAAGGCGATACAAAGATACCTGCATCATTTGAAGATGGAGCAGACAGGGCGGTAGTATTATCCAGTGAAACAGGAAGCATACAACTCGGCACAAAGGCACAAGAATATTTTTGGTATTTTTATACTTTAGTTGGCTCTATAAGAGATTCTTGGTATTTAACTATTCCAAATCAGGCACATTTTTTGGGTCTTTTAAGAAGCGATGAAGTGGAAGTGCTTATATCAATAGATTTGGACGGAAATATTATTTTTGAGAAGTTTTTAAGTAATTCAAAATTGGGTCAAAGCAGTTTAGACAATTCATGCTCAAAGGCTATAGAATATGCTAAGAAATTAAAACCGCCTCCACAGGGTTTGGTACGTGATTATGCAGAAAACGGTAAAATATATATACCTTTTAAGTTTATATACCAAAATTTCAGCAGAGAGTGATAATTTTTTTAAAATTTATTTCTAAATAAATATTTATATTGTTTTAATATTTAGTATGTAAAATATAGTTAGTATTACTTTCTTAACTTGCACTTTTTGGTTCTTTTTGCTGTGGGAAAAAGAATAATAAGATTTTTATCTTTTTTATTGTTTGCAGGGCTTTGCCCCGCACCCCACTTCTTTTGGTGACCCAAAGAAGCAAAAAGACTACATTTTTATGAAGTATAGCTAAAAATATATGGTATTATTCATATATATTTTAAATACTTGCACTTTCGCGAAATGTATACGAATAAGCGAAATAATTTGTACTTTTTGCAACTTTTTGCTACGGGAAAAAGTTGATAAAATAACCTTTGAATTTTATTCACATTCCCGCCCTTTATTTTTTATGCTTTTTTTGAAATTATAATTTTATTAATATTTAAAATTATAATTTTATCTTAGCTTCCCCACCCAAGTTTTTATTAGTTTTAAAATCTGTTTAACGCACGGTTAATGCATATTTACTATCTAATAAAATTAGAATTGTAAATTTATTTATGTTGTTAATTTAATTCTGCGTGCGGTGAGTAAAAATTATTTTAACTCTAAAATTTATTCAACTACTCCAATATAAGGCAAGTTCCTGTATTTCTGAGCATAGTCAATGCCGTATCCTACAACAAACTCATCTTTTATATCAAAGCCGTTGTAATCAATTTTTATATCAACTTTTCTTCTTGACGGCTTATTAAGAAGTGTGCATATTTTTAATGAAGCCACATTTCTTGTTTTTAAAATTTCGCAAATCTTCTCTAAAGTATAACCAGTATCAATAATATCTTCTACTATAATAACATCTTTACCTGTAAGAGGTATGTCAACATCTTTAAGTATTTTAATTTCAGAACCTATCTTATCATTTCCATAACTAGATACTATCATAAAATCAACTTCTATATTTGTTTCAATTTCTCTTGCTAAATCTGCAATAAATACAAAAGAACCCTTAAGAAGCCCTATTAAACAAGGTGTTTTATCTCTATAGTCATTATTTATTTTTTGTGCTAATTCTTTAACTTTTTTATTTATATTTTCTTCAGATATAAGTACCTTTGATATATTTTCCTCTTTTTTCATAAATTATTCCTTAACTTATTTTAATAATTTTTTATTATATATTATCGTATATAAATAATGATTAAATTAAATTTCATTGTCTTTTATATAATTAAAAATTTTTTATAATATTTAGAAAGTTTTTTAATAAAATTGGGAATACAAAATTAATTATATTATTAAAAAAATAGCCAATAGATAAAAATATGTTCTATCTATTGGCTTTATTTTTTAATTAAAAGTTAAATTGAATTAATTAGCTTTTTTAGCTTCTATTGCTTTTGCTATCTCTTCAGCTAATAGAGGAAGTACTTTATTAACATCACCTACTATACCTAAATCAGCGATTCCAAACATAGGAGCATCTTTATCTTTGTTTATAGCAATAATGTATTCAGATTCTTCCATACCAGCCATGTGCTGAATAGCACCAGATATACCGCAAGCGAAATATATATTAGGTCTTACAGTTTTACCAGTTTGTCCAACTTGTCTAGATTGTTCTATAAATCCAGCATCAACAGCAGCTCTTGAACCAGAAACTATAGCACCTATTTTAGAAGCAACAGCCTCAAGATTTTTGAAGTTTTCTTTAGAACCAACACCTCTACCGCCAGATACCAATATCTTAGCTTCAGTGATGTCAATTTTTTTAGCAGTTTCTTTTACTACATCTAGGATTTTCACTTTAATTTTAGAAGCATCTATTGTTACAGGTAATACTTCAACTTCTCCTTTTTTACCTTCTTCTTTAGGCAGTTTTTGCATTACACCAGGTCTTACAGTAGCCATTTGAGGTCTATGGTCAGGACAAACAATAGTAGCCATCAAGTTTCCACCGAATGCAGGTCTTGTCATTCCGAAAACTTTTGTTTCGTCATCTATGTCTAGTTTAGTACAGTCAGCAGTAAGTCCTGTAGCAAGTCTTGAAGATACCCTAGGAGCTAAATCTCTTCCTAAAGTAGTAGCACCTAATAATACTATTTCAGGTTTTTTAGCATCTATTATTGCTTTTAAAGCTTGAGCATAAGCTTCAGTATCATATTGCTTTAAAAGTTCATTGTCAACAACTACTACTTTATCAGCACCATATTCAACTAAAGTTTGAGCTAAAGCTTCTATTTTATTTCCTATTAAAGCTGCTGTTACAGATACATTTAATTTAGCAGCAAGTTTTTTTGCTTCGCCGATTAATTCTAAACCTACGTTTTGAATTACACCGTCTCTTTGCTCTGCAAATACTAATATTCCTTTATAATCACTTAAATTCATTATCTATCTCCTTTTCTAAGGTTCTTTTGTTAATTAAAAATTAAAAATTAAATAACAAATTTTTCTTTTAATTTTTCAATTATGATATTAACAGCTTCTTTTGTATCCACTTCAAATACTTTACCAGCTTGTTTAGCTCCTTTAGTAAATGATTTTTTAACTTTTGTAGGAGAACCAGTAAGACCTATTAAAGAAGGGTCAATTTTTATAGTTTCTGAAGACCAGATTTCAATTTCTTTATCATAAGCTTCAACTATTCCTTTAACTCTCATATATCTAGGGCTGTTAGCTTCTGATAATACTGTTACTAATGCAGGTAATTGAACGTTTAATAAATAATATCCGTCTTCTATTACTCTTTTTATAGTTAATGATTTATCAGCATCATTATATTGAATTTCTTTAGCATAAGAAACTTGAGGTATTTGTAAATGTTCAGCTATTTGCGGACCAACTTGAGCAGTATCACCGTCTATAGCTTGTCTTCCTGAAATAATAATATCATATTCTAAAGATTTCAAAGCAACAGCTAATGTATTAGAAGTAGCTAAAGTATCAGCACCGCCGAATTTTCTATCTGTTATAAGGATAGCTCTGTCTGCTCCCATAGCATAAGCTTCTCTTAATATAGCTTCAGCTTGAGGAGGTCCCATAGTTATTACAGTTACATGGGCACCGTATTTATCTTTTAATTTTAGAGCTTCTTCTAATCCGCCTTTATCATCAGGGTTCATTATACTAGGAACTCCATCTCTTATTAATGTACCTTTTACAGGGTCTAGTTTAATTTCAGTTGTATCTGGAACCTGTTTTATACAAACTACTATTTTCATTTCTATTCCTCCATAAATATTTTATTTACTAATTGGCTTATCTTAAAAGGTTTCCTGCTATTACCATTCTTTGAACTTCTGATGTACCTTCATAGATTTCAGTAATTTTAGCATCTCTCATCATTCTTTCAACAGGATATTCTCTAGTATATCCGTATCCGCCGTGAAGCTGAACAGCTTTAGTAGTTACTTCCATTGCAGTTTCTGCAGCAAATAATTTAGCTCTTGCAGCATCTACAGAATATGGAAGATGGTTGCTTTCTCTCCATGCTGCTTTGTAAACTAAAAGTCTTGCAGCTTCCACTTTTACTTCAAGGTTAGCTAATTGGAATTGAGTGTTTTGGAAATTAGCTATAGATCTTCCAAACTGTTTTCTTTCTTTTACATAAGAAACAGTTTCATCAAGAGCTCCTTGTGCAAGTCCTAATGCCTGAGAAGCAATTCCTATTCTTCCTCCGTCAAGAGTCATCATAGCAATTTTAAAACCTTTTCCTAATTCGCCTAATAAATTATCTTTTGGTATTCTTGCATTTTCAAATATTAATTCGCAAGTTGCAGAACCTCTAATACCTAATTTTTTCTCTTTTTTACCAACAGTAAATCCTGGAGTTCCTTTTTCTATTATGAAAGCAGAAATACCTTTTAGTCCTTGTGATTTGTCTGTCATAGCAAATATTACATATACATCAGCATATCCTGAATTTGTTATGAAGATTTTAGAACCATTGATAACCCATTCTTGAGCAGCTTCATCTAATACAGCTACTGTTTGCTGACCTGCAGCATCTGTACCGGCATTAGGTTCAGTAAGTCCGAATGCACCAAGCCATTCACCGCTAGCCAATTTAGGTACATATTTTTGTTTTTGAGCATCTGTACCGAATTGTAATATAGGCCAAGTTCCAAGAGAAGTGTGAGCAGAAAGAATAACGCCAGTAGTACCGCAAACTCTTGATAATTCTTCAACAGCCATAGCGTACATTAAATTATCTCCGCCAGCTCCGCCATATTCTTTAGGAATAGGTATGCCCATAAGTCCAATTTCAGCCATTTTCTTAACAGTTTCAACAGGGAATCTTTCTTCCTCGTCAAGCTCTGTTGCTAAAGGTTTTACCTCTTTTTCAGCAAATTCTCTGATCATTTGTCTGAAAAGTTCATGTGTTTTAGACAAACTAAATTCCATTTCTAATCCTCCTGATAATTACTTTATCAATTTTTTTTATTTATTATAAATTATTTTTGTTATTTTTTCATTATAGTAGCTTTTCCGCTTAAAACAACTTTTCCATCTTGATTTGTACAAGTAGTAGAAAGAATTACTCTGTTTTTTTCAGGGATAAGTTCTATGATTTCAGCAGTAGCTGTAATCGTATCTCCAAAATATACAGGAGCTGTAAATTTCAACTCTTGCCCCATATAAATACTTCCTTCACCTGGAAGTTTTGTTCCTAATACAGCAGATACAAGTCCTGCAGTAAGCATTCCGTGAGCTATTCTATGTTTGAACATAGTTTGCTGTGCATGAGTTTCATTTAAGTGAGCTGGATTTGTATCAAGTGTAATTCCTGCATATAGGATTACGTCGGTTTCAGTTATAGTTTTAGCAACTTCAGCCTTCATTCCAACTTTTAAATCTTCAAATTTCATGATTATTTCTCCTATAAAAATATTATATGATATATTATACAACATAAATATAAAAATATAAATTAAATTTTAAATATTTGGCAAAATTTCTTTTCAGATATATTGCCAAATATTTAATGTTTTTTTATATATTAAATTATAATATATTATATATTCTATTTTTTAATCATACAACACCAAAGCTAGCAAGTACAATACAAATTGCAACAGTTATTACAGGAATTATGGCTGTACACACTGCAATATCACCATAAGATTCTCTGTGAGTCATTCCAGTAACAGCAAGAACAGTAATAACCGCACCGTTGTGAGGCATAGTATCGAGACCTCCGCAAGCCATAGAAGCTATTCTGTGAAGAACCTGAGGGTCTATGTTAGCAGCTAAAGCATCTTTCAAATATGTATCAGCAAGAGCTTCAAGTGCTATACTTAATCCGCCAGATGCTGAACCTGTTATACCAGCAAGAGCAGATACAGAAACTGCTTCTGATACAAGAGGGTTAGAAGAAAGTCCTAATAAAGCACCTTTTACAACAGCAAATGCTGCCATAGAAGCTATAACGTTTCCATAACCAACCTCAGAAGCTGTGTTCATTACAGCAAGGAATGAACCAGATACACCTTCAGTAAGAGTTTTAATAACATTATCCATTCTTTTGAAGTTAACAATAATTGCCACTACTATAGAAACTACTAATGCTATGATTAAGCTCCAGTTTCCTAAAACTTTACCAGCAGTAGTACCGTAACTTTCAAGATAAGAGAAATCTAATTTAGGGAATATTAATTTAGAAGTAACAAGACCTACAACTAAAACTAATATTATAGGAAGAATAGCAATTCCGAATGGGGGTATATTTTGTAAATTTTCATTATTTATTGTTGGCTCATTTTGATGTACTCCATATCCTTCACCTTTAGCCATAGCTTTTTTTGCTCTTCTTTGTAACCACATAATTCCGCTTGTTCCCATTATTATAGAACCAATTATACCAAGAACTGGAGCGGCATAAGCGTCAGTTCCAAAATATTGCATAGGAATAGCATTTTGAATTTGAGGTGATCCAGGCAAACCAGTCATTGTGAAAGTGAAAGCTCCGCAAGCGATTGCTCCAGGAATGAATCTTTTAGGGATTCTTGATTCTCTAAATAAAGCTGCTGCAACAGGATAAATAGCAAAAGATACAACGAATAAAGATACTCCGCCGTAAGTAAGTACAGCACAAGCAAGAACTATAGCAAGTATAGCTTTTTCTTTACCGAACTTATCACAAATAAAATATGAAATACTTTTTGCTGAACCTGTATGGTCCATTACCTTACCGAATATAGCTCCTAGTAAGAAAATAGGGAAATAATTTCTTACATATCCAGCTAAACTACTCATAAAAGTTTCTGTGTAGGTAGCTAAAATGTGGATACTTCCGCTATCAATACCGCTCATTATTGCTGCAAAACAAGCAAGAATAGGTGCTATAATTAAAACCGAAATTCCCCTATACGCTAAATACATTAAAAGTATTAGCGATAATATAATACCAATTGTTCCAAATACCATATGGATACTCCTTTTTTATTTTTTATTAAAATACTAATCCCATTTTCTTATCAATAAATATTTTTGAATCCATTTTCTTCAAGTCTTTAGGCACTATAGGCTTGAATTCCATTTGATCCAACACATCTTTTTGAAGATCTACGCCCGGAGCTATTTCTACAAGTTTTAATCCTTCTTTAACAAGAGTGAAAACAGCTCTTTCAGTTATATAGGTAACTTTTTTATTGTTTTTATTAGCAATATTACCGCTGAATGTAACTTGTTCTACATCTTTTACAAATTTCTTAACTTTTCCTTCCTGAAGAATTCTAAGTTCGCCATTTTCAACACCTATTTTTAATCCTCCAGTTGTGAAAGTTCCTAAAAATACTACTTCTTTTGCATTTTGAGTGATATTAATAAATCCTCCGCATCCTGCAATTTTTGGTCCAAATTTAGAAACGTTTATATTTCCATATTGGTCGCATTGTGCAAGTCCCAAAAATGCCATATCCAAACCGCCGCCGTCATAGAAATCAAATTGATATGGCTGATCAACTATTGCTGTTGCATTAAATGTTGCTCCGAAGCTAAGTCCTCCCATAGGAGTACCTCCAATTGCTCCTGGCTCAACAGTAGGTGTGAAATATTGTTCCTGACCTTCTTCATTAATTACCATTGCTATAACTTCTGGCATTCCTATACCATAATTAAGTATTTTTTTGCTCTTATCTAGAAGCATTGCACATCTTCTTGAAATAATTTTTCTCTCATCGAGTTTTACTTCTTTAAGGCTTCCTTCTACAACGAAGTTGTTTTTTACATATCCTTCATTAAAATATTCACCAAATGTCTGCATATGGTTATCAGGATTTTCAGCTACAACTACATAGTCTACCAAAATGCCAGGTATTTTTACTTCTTTTGGAGGAATAGTTCCTCTTTTTAGTTTTCTTTTAACTTGTACAAAAACTTTTCCCCCATTATTTTTAGTGGCAGTTGCTACGGATAAAGCTTCAAGTGTAAGTGCTTCTTCTTCAAAAGATATGTTTCCATCTTCATCAGCAGAAGTACCTCTTAATATAGCATAATCTAGTTTTGGAGCATGATAGAATAATAAATCTTTACCGCTAAATTTACATCTTTCAACAATATCTTCAGTTGTTACACTATTAAGTTTTCCACCTTGAAGTTCAGGATCAATAAAAGTTCCAAGACCTACATGTGAAAGAGCTCCAGGTTTTCCTGCTGCCATTTCTCTAAACATTTGGGAAATAACACCTTGAGGAAGATTATAAGCTTCGATTTCATTGTTGTTTGCTAATTCGCCAAGACTTGGAGCTAATCCCCAGTGTCCTGCAACAACTCTTTTTACAAGACCTTTATGACCAAAATGTCCTGCTCCTCTTCCTTTACTATCCCCAATTCCAGCAGCAAAAATGATGCTTAAATTATTAGGGCTTCCTTTTTCTAAAAAGGATTTTTCAATTTGAGTTAAAATTTCTTCAGCAGAGCCGATACCAACAAATCCGCATAACCCTATGAAAGAGTTATTAGCAATCAGTTCACCAACTTGATTTGCTTTTATAAATTTTACATTATCCATAATCATCACCTTCTAAAAATAATTGAACTAGTTCTCATTTGATTATAATACATTTTTTTATAAAAATCAATTCATAATGTGAGAAAAATAACTTTTTGTTTAACTTATAAATTAAAAATGTATTTCAAAAAAATATATTGTATTCAATAATTACTTATTTCTTCTATAATATGTAGTATATTATGCAATGCTATAATTTATATGTATGTATAAATACCATATTAAATAAGTTCCATAGATAATACAGATAATTATATTTTTTGTATTTTGCTTGCATTTTTTTTCATAATTGATTACAATAGTCAAATATCGTAAATGTTTATAATTACATAATTTATAAGTTAAGGAGATATCATGGCTGAAGATAAAAAACTTGACTCTCTTCTAGAACGTATATATCAAGACGGTGTTGAAAAATCTAATAAGAAAGCTGATGAAATAATTTCTAACGCTAAAAATGAAGCTGACAGAATTATAAAAGAAGCAGAATCAAAATCAGAAGAAATTATTAAAGAAGCACAAAGAAAATCAGAAGAGCTTAATAAGAACACTATAACTGATGTTCGTATGGCAGGTGAGCAGTCAATAAGTGCTTTAAAGCAAAGAGTAAAAGAATTGGTTACCTCTAAAGTATTGGAAGAAGGATTAAAGGGAGCTTTTGCTGATACTGCATTTTTAAAAGATTTAATTTTAGAGGTAGTAAAAAAATGGGATATAGCTTCAGGTAACTCTGATGTAACAGTATATTTCCCAGAATCAAAGAAAGCAGATATAGATGCAGCATTTGAGAAATCTATAAAATCTGCTATTAATAATGCTAGTATTAACTTTGATAAGAAATTATCAAATGGATTTAAAATAGTACCAAATAATGGCAATTATCAACTACAATTTACAGATGAGGATTTTGTAGAGTTTTTCAGTGATTATATCAAAGCTAAAACAGAAGAAGTAATATTTAGTAAATAAAAGGGGCGAGTATGGGATCATATTATTATCTTATCTCAGGTCTTCCAGAAGTTAAATTATCTGATGCTAAGGCTAAGTATGATATTAATGAAATTACTCAAAGTATATTATCTAGTTTAAGTGCTAAAGATGCTAAGTTTTTTAAATATCTTATTTATCAAAATGACAATAAAAATTTAGTAAATGCTATAGCAAAACAAAAGGGATTATTCAGCCCTTATACAAAGCATTTAGAGCCTTGTATATTTAGTAAAGAGGAGATACAAAAATACAATAATATATCTAATTTACCAACATATATGAGCAAATTTTTAGAAGATAATAAGAATGTTGAATGGGAAAGTGTTAGACATATAGAAAACAGTTTATTGAATTTGTATTATGAAGAGATGATAAATAGCGGTAATAATTTTATAAAGAATTATGCATTATTTATGAGAGATATGAAGAATGTTTTAGCAGCTTTAAATTGCAGGGCTTTAGGTTTTAATAGTGATAAGATAGCTAAAGAGCTTATAGGCGATTATTCTTTAATATCTGCATTAAGCAAATCTACAGCTTCCGATTTTGGTGTAGGTAGAGAGATACCTTATATTAACACTATTATAGAGACATTTAACTCATCAGATAAGGCTGATCCATATAATATGGAAAATATAGAATGTTCTTTGGTAGGGGAGTTTTTGGATAAGTTAACATCTATAAAATCTTTCACAACAGATAATATTTTTGCTTATTATATAAATCTTAACTATGCCGTTAGTATCAACGGAAGAGATGAAGAGGAAGGTAAGAAACATTTAGAGACGCTTGTAGAAACATTAAAAAGCAAAGCGTCATTATAAAATGTAAATTAATTAGGAGATAGAAATGACTAAAGGTAAAGTAACTGCTATTATATCAAACCTAATTTCAATAGAGGTAGACGGACCCGTTTCACAGAACGAGATATGTTTTGTATCTTGTGGGGAAGCCAAACTAATGGCAGAGGTTATTAAAATATCAGGTACTAGTGCTAGTGCTCAGGTATTTGAATCTACAAGGGGAATGAAATTAGGCGATGCCGTAGAGTTTACTGGTTCAATGTTAGAGATTGAATTAGGACCTGGACTTTTAGGTAAAAACTTTGACGGACTTCAAAATGACCTTGATAAATTAAAGGGTGTATTCTTAGAGAGAGGTAAATATAACAATCTTACTGAAGATAAAGATGCGAGATACGACTTTACACCTATAGCTAAAGTTGGTGAAGAAGTTGAGGCAGGAGATTGGATTGGTGCTGTTAAAGAGGGTTGGATTGACCACAAAATAATGGTTCCTTTCAAATTTGAAGGTAAAGGTGTTGTTGAAAGCGTAGTTTCTGCTGGAAATTATGGTTTAGAGGATGCACTTGCTGTTATAAAAGATTCTAAAGGCGAAAAAGTTAATGTAACAATGGTTCAAACTTGGCCTGTAAAACTTACTATTAAAGCTTACAAAGAAAAGCCAAGACCATTCAAATTGTTAGAGACTGGTGTCAGAACTATAGATACATTTAACCCTATTACTGAAGGCGGTACAGGATTTATTCCGGGACCATTCGGTGCAGGTAAAACAGTATTGCAGCACGCTTTGGCTACTAACGCTAATGCTGACTTGATTATAATGACAGCTTGCGGTGAAAGGGCTAATGAGGTAGTAGAAATATTTACAGAATTTCCAGAGCTTATTGACCCAAGAACTGGAAGAAGCTTGATGGAAAGAACTACAATCATCTGTAACACTTCAAACATGCCTGTTGCTGCCCGTGAAGCTTCAGTTTATGTAGGTATGACAGTAGCTGAATATTATAGGTCAATGGGACTTAAAGTACTTCTTCTTGCTGACTCTACTTCTCGTTGGGCACAAGCTTTAAGAGAGATGTCTAACAGACTTGAAGAGCTGCCAGGACCGGATGCATTCCCTATCGACTTGCCTGCTATTATTTCTAGTTTCTATGCTAGAGCAGGTTTCGTATACTTAAATAATGGAGAAACAGGTTCTATTACATTCATAGGTACAGTATCACCTGCAGGCGGTAACTTGAAAGAGCCTGTAACAGAATCTACTCGTAAAGCAGCTAGATGTTTCTACGCATTATCACAAAAACGTGCTGACAGTAAAAGATATCCTGCTGTTGACCCATTAGATTCTTATTCTAAATATATAGAATATCCAGAGTTTGTAGAGTTTTCAGATACTTATATAGAAAAAGGTTGGGCTGATAAAGTTATTAGAGCGAAAGATATTGCTAGGAGAGGTCAGGAAGCTAATGACCAAATAAGCATTTTAGGTGATGACGCAGTACCTCTTGAATATCATCAACGTTTATGGAAGGCGGAACTTATAGACTTTGTATTATTACAGCAAGATGCTTTCGATAAAGTAGATAAAAACTGTCCAATAGAGAGACAAAAAGAATTATTAAATCAAGTTATGAAAGTTGTAGAAGCTGATTACAGATTTGATGATTACAGTGAAGTAGGTACTTATTTCAAAAGACTTATTAACGCATTTAAACAGATGAATTATTCTATATATAAGTCTGAAGAACATAAAAAATACACAGCTGAGATGGAATCAATATTTGCTGAAAGGAGTATAACACATGCCTAAAGCATTTCAAAAAGTATATACAAAATTAGTACAAATTACTAAAGCAACTGTATCTTTAAGAGCAGAAAATGTTGGTAACGATGAGATGGCTCTAGTAGCCGGCAGACCTGCTCAGGTTGTAAAAATGATTGGAGATATTGTTACGCTTCAGGTTTTCCAAGGTACTGAAGGTATACCTACAAACGCTGAAGTTGTATTTTTAGGCAGACCTCCTATACTTAAAGTAAGCGAACTTCTTGCAGGAAGATTTTTTAATGCTTATGGCGAGCCTATAGACGGAGGTGCTGAAGTTGAAGGTAAAGAGGTAGAAATCGGAGGACCTTCAGTAAACCCTGTTAGAAGAAAACAGCCTTCTGAACTTATTGCTACTGGTATTGCCGGAATTGACCTTAACAACACACTTGTAACAGGACAAAAAATCCCATTCTTCGCAGACCCAGACCAGCCTTATAACGCAGTACTTGCACAGGTTGCTTTGAGAGCTGAAGCTGACAAGATTATCCTTGGCGGTATGGGACTTTCTAACGATGACTATTTATCATTTAAAAATACATTTACTGAAGCTGGAGCATTAGATAAAATTATATGTTTCATCAACACTACTGATGACCCTCCAGTAGAAAGACTTTTGATACCTGATATGGCTTGTACAGCTGCAGAATATTTCGCAGTTGAGCATAAGCAAAAAGTTCTTGTACTTCTTACAGACATGACTCTTTATGCTGACGCTTTAGCTATAGTATCAAACAAAATGGACCAGATTCCTTCTAAAGACTCTATGCCAGGTTCATTATATTCTGACCTTGCTAAAATCTACGAAAAAGCAGCTCAGTTCCCTGACGGCGGTTCTATTACTATTATCGCTGTTACTACTCTTAACGAAGGTGATATTACTCATGCTGTACCAGACAACACTGGTTACATCACTGAAGGTCAGCTTTACTTAAGACGTGACTCTGACATAGGTAAAACAATCATTGACCCATTCAGAAGTCTTTCACGTTTGAAACAGTTGGTTATAGGTAAGAAAACTAGAGAAGACCACCCTGCTGTAATGAACACTTTAGTTCGTCTTTATTCAGATGCTGCTAATGCTAAAATGAAGAAAGAAAACGGTTTCGACTTAACTGAATATGATGAAAGATGTTTGAAATATGCTGCTGAATATTCTGAAAGATTACTTGCAATAGACATTAACATTAAAATTGATGAGATGTTAGAAACAGGCTGGGAATTAATGTCCAAATACTTTAGTAAAGCAGAAGTTGGTATAAAAGAATCCTTAGTAGAGCAATACGGTAAATGGACAAATAATTAATTTTTAAAAGTAGGTTAAAAAATATGGCATTAAAGTTTCAATACAATAAAACGGCTCTTCAAAACCTAAGACGCCAGCTTTCCATTCGTGAGAAAGCTTTGCCTACTTTGAAAAGTAAAGAGGCAGCACTTCGTCTTGAGGTGAGAAAGATTACCGCTGAGATTGAATTACTTAAAGAAGAATATCAAGCCCTTGTGAAACAAAATCAAAACTATAATGGTTTTTGGACTGAGTTTCCTGAGATTGTTAAGATTAGAAATGTAAACTCTGAGAAAAAAAATATTGCGGGTGTTAAGGTTTCTATATTAACAGGAATAGACTTTGATATTGAAAATGTCAGCATGTTTAATATGCCTTCTTGGATTAGGCTTGCCATTAATATGTTTGAGCTGCTTATGACATTACAAATAAAAATTGAAATGACAGAAAATAGGCTTAATGCTTTGGCTTATGCTAGGAAAAAAACTACTCAGAAAGTTAACCTTTATGAGAAAGTACAAATTCCTGAGTATAAAACAGCTATAATCAAAATTAAAAGGTATATGGAAGATGAAGAAAATTTAAGTAAGTCTTCTCAAAAGATAGTAAAAGAAAGAAACAGAGCTAAGGAGGCGTCTTTATGATTAGAAAAATGAAGAAACTCTCTCTCTTTGTCTTTCATGAGGATAGGGAAAAAACTCTAAATGATTTAGCTTCTCTTGGAGTTGTGCATATAGAAATTGCTAACGGCGTTTCATCTGAAAATATAGAAAATATTGCCGCTCAAAAAAATGATGCTAATAGAGCTAAAACTATTATAAATAATGCTTTATCTGATGCTAAAAAAGCTAAAAAAGATATATCTAGCCTAAAAGCAGCTGATACTAATAAAAAAGCATCTGATGTAATAGACAATATTTTACAGTTATCTCAATCTTCTGATAAATTAAAAGCTGAAAGAGATAATCTTAAAAAAGAATTATCTATTATAGCTCCTTTTGGAAGTTTTAGCTTTGATAAGATTAACAACTTAAAAGAAAAAACTTCTTATGATATATCATTTTTTAATGCTCCTATAAAAGAGTATGAAGCTTATAATTTTGGCGGCATATTTACTTATGCTATAAAAGAAGAGGCTGGTAAGGTTTATTTTGTTGCTTTTAAAAAAGAGGGCAGCGAAGAGGCAATTGCTTTTGACATTATTAATATGCCTAATAAATCTTATGATGAATTAAAAACTCAAATATCTGAACTTGATAAAAAAATAGAAGATATTGAAAATGATATAATAAAAAATCAGGTATATATAGAAGCTATTAATAAAGAAGTTGATAGTCTTAATTTGCAGAATCATTTTGAAGAGGCTAAAGAGAGTTTTGTAGCTAGTGAGGTTACTGAAGGCAAGATACTTTATGTTGAAGCTTATGTACCTAAAGATAAAGAGAGCGAAGTTAAAACTTTACTCGACAGCAAAAAAATAGCTTACATAATGGAAGAGCCTACAAAAGATGATAATGTACCTGTTGAGCTTAAAAACAATAAGTATTCTTCTGCTTATGAGCTTATTACAAAGTTGTTCCAATTGCCTAATTATTTCGAGATAGATTTAACTCCTATGATAGCAGTTTTCTATCCGTTATTTTTCGCTTATTGTTTTGGGGACTCTGGTTATGGTTTAGTATTAACTATAGTAGCTTTAGTAGGATTATTTACTGTGTTAAAGGGACAATTAAGAGGTATTGGTATACTTGCTTTAACACTTGGAATATGTACTACTATTATGGGTATTATAAATGGAGGTAGTTTCTTTGGTGTGAGCATACCTTCTAATACTCAAATACCTTTATTTGCTACTTTAAGTAAGTATTTAATAATTACAGACATAAAAGAAAATTGGTTCTTAACTCCATTTAATACAGCATTACTTATAGGGGTACTTCATATATGTTTTGCTTTAGTAGTTGGTGTTATAGATAGAATTAAAACTAGTTCTATAGGTGATATATTTGGAGCTATTGGTAAACTTTTATTTATACCAAGCCTTGTTTTATGGTTCTTGGGTGATATGCAGAAAATGCAAGTTATCAAACAATTCAGCTCTATATATTATATAGCTATGATTGTTGGTTTGGTATTCTTAGTAATACTTTCTAATGTTGGTAAAAAGCCAGATGTATTAAACTCTATACTTGGTGTTTATTTTGCGGCAACTGGTATAATGGGGGACACACTTTCTTATATTCGTTTGTTTGCTTTAGGTGCTTCTGGTTCTATATTGGCATTAGTAATAAACCAAATAGGCATGAGTTTCAAAGCTATACCGGGTGTTGGTGCTGTTATAATGGTTGTATTCCTAGTATTTGGACACATAGCAATATTCGCATTAAACATACTTGGTGCTTTGGTACACCCTTTGAGATTAACATTTGTAGAGTTCTACAATAATGTTGGTTTTGAGGGCGGCGGAAAAGAGTATAAGCCACTTAAAAAGGTAGCTTAATTAGTTTTTTATATATAAATATTTAATAATTAAAAAAGAAAATAATCTAAAAAGGAGATTTTAACTATGGGTTTTACAATGAACACAGCACTTTTATTAGGATATATAGGAGCGGGTATAATGGTAGGTATGTCTGGTATTGGTAGTGCGGTTGGTACTTCTATTTCTGCTATGACTACTGTTGGAGCTTTGAAAAAAAATAAAGATGCATTTGGTAGCTGTCTTGTTTTAAGTGCTTTGCCTGGTACACAAGGTCTTTATGGTTTTGCTGCTTTCTTCATTATGCAGCCTTATTTGACTGCTGACATCACTATCTTCCAAGGTGCTGCTATATTGGGTGCTGGTATTGCTGTTGGTTTAGCTTGTATGGTTTCAGCTATATTCCAAGGTAAAGTTTGTGCTAATGGTGTTGAGGCTATAGGTAATGGTTATGATGTATTTGGTAACACTATCATCGTTGCTGTATTCCCAGAACTTTACGCTATCGTTTCTTTCGCTACAGCATTCTTAATCAGTGGTGTTTTAGGTGCTTAATATTAATTAATAAAAGTGAATAAATAAAATCCGTAGGAGTTATATACAAGCTCTTGCGGATTTTTTATTACACAAGAGTGAGTTATTATTGTATTTAAATACTACTTAATTTCTTAAAGTATAATGTATTCGTTTGTAATTGAAAAAAATCATCATATTTTTTATTTCAAATTAAATTTCTTTAAAGTTAATTCTTGATTGCAAAAGTTATAAAATTCTTTTTGGTCTTGTCTTTGTCTGCTTTATACTACAACTTATAACAAAGTGAAGCCACTGGAATATAAACTCTTTAATATAATTTTTATATATTTTTTGTATTATTTTTAGGTTTTTTGGTTTTATTTTTTATTTTACCTATTTCTTTTAATTGTTTCTTACATTAAGAATAATTTTTAATACCGATATTAAATTTTAAATCTTATAGTTTTTTATTTTTTACTATATTAATAATTAATATTAGCTTTTTTATGATTTATAGTACATTATTTTATAGATATTAATTTTTGTTTATTTCTAGTAATTTAAATTATAAGGAATATCTACTTTTTTAAACTAAAAAACGTGCAATATCTGTGGCTCCTAAACATATTATATTATTTTTTGTTATTGACAAAGTTAATATTTTGTAGTAGAATCAGTTACTATAAAAAGAAAGTAGGAAAATGATGAATAAATTTAAGAAACAAAATAAACCTCTTATCGTTTGGGAGTGTTAAATTATTTATTCATTATTCGTGGTTTAGCAATTTAAAAGCTCCCTTAAATATAGGGGGCTTTTTTATTTGAATGTAATATATAAAAAAATAGGAGTTACTCAAAAAATGGAACATTACGGTTTATTTGGTATTATACCGCCGCTTTTGGCTATAATACTCGCCCTTCTTACAAAAGAGGTAATAATCTCTTTAACGGTTGGTATACTTTCTGGTACTTTAATACTTTCACATGGAAACATATTTACTGCTATCACTATATTTACCGATAAAGTTGCTGCTATGACTGGGGATTCTTGGAATGTGAGAATACTTTTATTTTGTGCTTTGCTTGGTGCATTTGTTAGCATGCTTTCAAAAACAGGTGCTACTAAGGCTTTTGGTTTATGGGCTAGCAAATACCTTAAAACTAAAAAGAGTGTATTAATATTTACTTGGTTTTTTGGGCTTATTATATTTATAGATGATTATTTTAATAGTCTTTCTGTGGGTACTGTAATGCGTCCTGCTTTCGATGAAAAAAAGATTTCTAGGGCTAAACTTGCTTATATATTAGATTCTACTGCTGCTCCTGTTTGTATACTTGCCCCTATATCTACTTGGGTTGTAACGGTGATGAGTTATATTAGAGATTCTAATGGGTTTGAATCTTTGAATATGAGTGAGTTTATATTCTTTATAAAGATGATACCTTATTCTGTTTATCCTCTTTTAGCTTTGGCTTTTGTAGTTCTTATATCTTTGTTTTTTAAAGATTTCGGCCCTATGAAAAGAAGTGAAGATGATGCGGCTAACGGCAAATTATTTAATGAGGATTTGTATGGTTCTTGTCCTGGTAATTTAGAGACTATTTCAGGCGACAGTGCTAAGTGGTATGATATGGTTATAGCTATATTGGTATTAATATTGGCTTGTATAGCAATGTTCCCTATTACTACATATATGGGTTTAATTGGCTCTGACGGTATAGAAACTTTATCTCAAGCTTTTAACAGCACTACTGTTACAAATGCTTTTATACAAACAGATGCTTCTAAGGCTTTATTTTATGGAGCAGTTATTTCGCTTATGATAATGTATATTTATTATGTTGCAAGAAAACTTTTAAGTGTTCGTTCTGCTGGTAATGCCATAATGGAAGGTATAAAATCTATGGTGCCTGCTTTGGTTGTATTAGCTTTGGCTTGGACTATTGGTAATGTTATAAAATCATCACCAGAAGAAGGCGGTTTAGGATTAGCTTCTTTCTTATCTGAGGTGGTTAAAGGTGGCGGTTTCCCGCTTTGGCTGCTTCCTGCTATTGGTTATTTGCTTGGATGTGTTATAGCTTTCTCTACTGGAACAAGCTGGGGTACTTTTGCTATACTTATTCCTATAGTGATACCTATTGCTACAGGTCTTGCTAATGCTAATGGTTATACAGGAGATCAGCTTTTGAATGTACTACTCATTAGTGTAGGTTCTTTAGTTTCTGGTGCTGTATTTGGCGACCACTGTTCTCCTATATCTGATACTACAATACTTTCTTCTACTGGAAGTAACTGCCCTTTACTTGAACATGTTAGCACACAGCTTCCTTATGCAAGTTTGGTAGCTATTGCTTCATTTGTGGGAGTTATAGTTGGAGGTATCACTTTAAATCCTTTCTTCTCTTTGTTAACAGGTTTTGTAATAATGTGTATAATGGCAATATTAGCTCCTAAATTTTATAATAAAAAAATGTCTAATGCATTAAAAAAATAACTATTTTTAAATATTAAAAAATTTTAGAATCCTTTGATATTTATTATTATGGGGTTCTTTTATTATATTATGAAAATATATCATATTGAATTTTTTTTAGTAAATCTATATAATTACATTTGAAGTATAAACTAATTATTTAGTTTTAATAATTCAATTTTAGTATTAAATTGGAGGATTTTTAATGAGTTCTATAGAAGAATTAGAAAAAAAAGCAAAAAAATGCAGACAAATATTTCTTCAAATGGTGTATGATGCAAAAGGTGTTGCACATATAGGCGGATCTTTATCTGCTATGGATATGGCTGTTGCTGTATATGACAAATATATTAATTTTAAAGAAAGCGGCAGATCTCGTTTTGTATTATCTAAAGGACATGTTGTTGTTATGCAATATGCTATATTAGCTAATCTAGGAATTATACCTATGGAAGAGCTAAAAACATTAAAGCATATTAACAGTCATCTTCAAGGACACCCAGATATCAATAAGATACCAGAAACAGAGATGAATACTGGTCTTTTAGGTCAGGGGTTAGCTGTGGCTATGGGTATGGCTTATGCTAGAAAGTTTAACAATAACCCTAATAAGATATTTGCTTTATGTGGTGATGCTGAACTTCATGAAGGACAAATTTGGGAAACTACCCAACAAGCTGCTCATTTTAAATTAGACAATTTAGTTGCTATTATAGATAATAATGGACTATCTTCACATGACCCTGTTAATGAAGTTATTAATTTAGGCTCTTTAGAAGATAAATTCAAAAGCTTTAATTGGAATGTTATAACAGTAAAAGACGGAAACAATATGAAAGATGTTGTTGAAGCATTAGACAAATTAGATACATTAAGCGGAAAACCTGTTGCTATTATAATGAAAACTGTAAAAGGTAAAGGTGTTTCTTTCTTGGAAAATAACCCTAATTGCCATTCTTTAACTATAAATGATAAAGATTTTGAGCAAGCAAAAAAAGATTTAGATATGTAATAAAAAAGGGGAATAATATTTATGATAAACATAGAAAAAACTTCTGCTCCTAGAGCGGTAATAGGTAAACATTTAACTAGTTTAATAGAAAAAAATAATAAGATAATTGTAATAGATAATGATTTAGGTACATCAACATCTGCTTATGATGTAACTAAAACTTTTCCAAAAAATTATTGGGAATTGGGTATTGGTGAGCAAAGTTCTTTAAGTGCTGCTACTGGTTTAGCATTGGAAGGAATGTATCCTGTATATGTTAATTTTGCTATATTTGCAAGCGGTACTGTATGGACTCAAATTAGACAGGCTGCCTACACTAAAGCTAATCTTAAAATTATAGCTACTCACCCAGGTTTAGATGCTGGTCCTGACGGTGCAAGCCACCAAGCTACACAGGATATGGCTATAATACGTTGTATACCAAATATGAATGTACTTCTTCCTCTTGATGAAAATGATGTTAAATCTGCTATTAATTATGCTTTCAATAATAAAGGGCTTTATTATATAAGAGTATCAAGAGAGCCTGTACCTATTATTTATAACTCTCCTGAAGAGGCTAATTTTGATATTACAAATAAAGAAATAGCTAAAACTGGTGATGATGTTGCATTATTTTTTGATGGTTCTTCTTTTGAACAGGCAGTGGATGCTGTTAATTTATTAGAGAAAAATAACATCACTTATCGTTTAATACATGTTCGTTCTTTAAAACCTTTAGACACTAAAAATATAGTAGAAAATGCTAAACAAGTTAAATGTGTTGTAACTTTAGAGAATCATAGCGTTATAGGTGGTTTGGGAAGTGCTGTAGCTGAGGTGCTTGCTGAGTATAAAGATGCTGCTCCTTTAAAAATAGTTGGATGCAGAGACACTTTCACTGAATCTGGTAAATCTACAGAATTAAAAGTAAAATATGGTGTATCTGGAGAAAATGTTTTAAGCAGAGTAAAAGAAGTAATTAAATAATTATTCTTAAATTTTATGTAAAATAAAAAAGAGCATCATATAATATTATTATTATTGATGCTTTTTTTGTATTTTTTACTATATTTATTAAGGATTTGTTTTTTATAAGATACAAAAAATTGATGTATATTAGCTTGCAAAGTTAATTATATCATAGTATTATATTAAAAAAATATTATGTTAATTGGTGTATAATGATTAGTAAAGATAAAACTATAAAAAAGAAAAAATCAAAACTTAAAAAATTTTTAATAAGCATATTCATTGTTGTACTTTTAATCTCTGCTGTTGGCGGCATAATAGTTAGTTTGTATGTAGGAAATATTTATAAAGATTGGGGTTCTAAAAGAGATCAAAGTATGGCTATGCTTGAGGAATATTACAATATAATAGTAATAAGAGGAAATGAAAAGAGAATAAGATATTTTAATCCTCTAAACCCTTTTGGTGATTCTCCTCCTACAAAGATTTATGATAAAAACAATATACTCATAGGGGAATATATGCCTCCTGCTTATGAGGTTGTAAATGTTGATGATATTAATCCACTATTAGAAAAAACACTTCTTTTAATGGAAGACCAAAAATTTTATTCGCATAAGGGTATAAACTATTTTAGGTCTGCATATTTAGCAATACAGACTATTCTAACGAGAAAGATAGTTGGAGGAGGTTCTACTCTCACACAGCAATTAGCAAAATTATTATTTACAAAAAGTGAAAGAACAATAGAGAGAAAATTATTTGAAATGTTTGCGGCAAGAGAAATAGAGGCTAAATATACAAAAAAAGAAATACTTGCTATGTATTTTAATACTGTTTATTTGGGAGATGGAAATTATGGTTTTGAGGCAGCTGCTAATTATTATTTTCAGAAACCTTTAAGGCAATGCAGATTATTAGAATTTGCCATAATGGTTGGTATGCTTCCAAACCCTACATATTATTCTATAGTAAATAATCCAGACAACAGCAGAAAAAAAGTTGAACAAATTTTATCAAGACTCGTTAAAAATAAAGTGATAGATGAAAACACTAAAAATGCAGAATTAGAATTATTCGACCAAAAATATACAAACATTAGCAAACAGGTAAAAGGTGCTCAGTGGAAAATGACTGTAAACAGAACACCCTATGCTAATGAATATGTTAGGCAAGAGCTTTTAAATTATTTTAACAAAGATGAGCTTGCTTTATCTGGGCTTAAAATATATACAACAATAAATGAAAGATATTACAGAGTGGCAGATGCTGTGATGAAAGAAAAAATAAGAAATCTTCAAGCATCTGCTTCAAACAGAAGCTATCAAGGTGCAATGGTTTCTATAGACCCTAAAACAGGCGGTGTACTTGTAATGATAGGAGGGGACGGATACACTTTGCAAAACCAGTTTAATAGGGCAGTGCAGGCAAAAAGACAAATAGGAAGTGTAATAAAGCCTTTTATATATTTGTATGCATTTGAAGGAGGTGCTCAGCCTTTTTCTACTATGCTTGATACAAATTACAGTTACCCGCAAGGACCGGGTAAGCCTGCATATTCTCCTAGAAACTTTAATAGAAGATATATGGGCGAAATTACTTTAGAAACTGCTTTAACAAAATCTATAAACACTGTTGCTGTTAAATTATTAAATGATATTGGGCTTACTTATTTTGTTGATCATGCGAGAGAGTTTTTTGGAGATGATGCATATATACCAAATGCATTGTCTATTGGATTAGGTACTATAGAGATGAGTCCTTTAGATTTAGCTACTGCTTATGGGGGGCTTGCTAATAATGGCGTAAGATACAATAACTATATAGTAGATAAAGTAATAGATATAGATGGAAATGAATTAAGTGTAACAGCTCTTGCAGATAGAACTCTAAAAAAAATAAGCTCAACTTCACAAGCATCATATTATTTTTTAAACTCCACTCTTCAAAAAGTAATAGCTCCCGGAGGCACAGCATATAGAAGTGCTAGTACATATGGTTTTCAAAGTCCTTCATATTCTGCTAAAACAGGTACTACAAGTGAGCATAGAGATAACTGGTTTGTTGCCTATAATGATGAGATTGTAACTGTTGCTTGGATTGGAAGCGATAGAAATGATGTTCTTCCTAATAATGTTACAGGAGGAGCTACTACTGCTTTGGCTACATTTCAATATTTAGATGCTATTACGCCTCTAGATAAAAGAGAGTTTCATTGGAAAGTGCCAGAAGATGTTTTTATTGTAGAGATTTGTCAGGATTCTGGACTTCCTAGAAATCATACTTGTATTAATACTACTCCTCTTACTGTTGGAGGAAATATTGACCTTAGCACTCAATGTAATATTGACCATATAAGAAGCGGTACTAGAAGAAATAATAATAATGATATAACTAATATGGCAGATGAAGAAGAAGATTATTATTATGCTCCGTTAGATGAAAATAATGTTTATACAAATGAAAGAAATAATCAAAATAACAATATATATACTCTTCCAGAAGAAGTAATATACGACCCTACTGTTGGCAATATAAGAAGTTAATATTTCTAAAAATTTAAAAATTTGTAGAAAGCTAGTTTTTTAATATTGTTTTATTAACCAATATATGTGTATATAAGAAGTATATGTAAAGTGCAACAAAAAGTAGATTGTATATATATAATCTGCATAAGTTAATAAAATGATTTGTGTATAAATTAAATATTATAACTTGAATGTATTGATATATATTCTTGACTTATATCTGTAAAATAATAATAGTCTTCAAACTTTGTATTATATCCGCACTCTAATATAATATGATGTTCGTTTTTATCTTTATTTAAACTATTATTTAATATTTTTAATTCATCTTGATTTTCATTTATTTTACCATTTTTACAAATATTAATATTATCTACTGTTATAGACATTTTATCTATATTAACGTTCATATTACCTATAGTTGATAATAGCTTACGATAATCTATTTCATTTGATATAAATAAAATTTTTACAAGATTAGAATTTGATATTTGTCTTGCTATTTCCAAAGCATCTTTTTGAGTTTTAGCCTTTTTTACAGATACCATAATAGTTTTACTCATTCCCTCACCATCTAATAGTATCATCTTAGATATAACGGCACATATCTCTTCTAATTTTTGCTGTAATTCCAAAAATAGCTTTTTGTTTTTTTCATTAATAGCTTTATTTTCTAATGCTCCGTTTGCCATTATTAAAGCCATATCATTAGTTGATGTTTCTCCGTCTATTGATATTCTATTTAATGTATGCTCTACTGCATATTTAAAAGCTTTATTTAAACTCTTCTTCTCTATATTCAAATCTGTAAATATAAACAATAACACAGTAGCCATATTAGGATGAACTATTGAACTTCCTTTAGCTATTGCTAAAAAATTTGCAGTTTTATCTTCTATTTGAAGTTGTGTTTTATATACTTTATCTATTCTATCTCTAGTTTGAATTGCTTTTATGATGTTTTCATCAAAGCCTGTATTTAATATAGCATTACTAATAGCATTTTTTATCTTTTCTACTTCCAAAGGAATGCCTATAATACCAGTGGAAGCCATCATCATATTTTCTTTTTTACACTTAAAAATATTACTAGAATGTTTAGCAATATCTAAAACATCTTGATAGCCTTTTTTACCAGTGAGAGAATTAGCGGATTTACTATTTACTATTAATAATTCAATTTTATTTTTATCATTATTTTTAGAAAATTGTATAGGAGCTGCCTGTAATTTGTTTTGTGTATATAATGCAGATATAGTGCTTGGTAATTCACTTTTTATTATAGCAAGGTCATAATCATTGTTTTTTAGACCTGCTTTTATTGCCGCTGAGGAAAATCCCTTAGGCATATTATACATTAAATAAATCCTCCTCTTCAGGATCGGAATCGTCTTCTACCTTTTTAACTTTTCTATTTTCGTAATTTATTCTCTTTCTTACAAAAAGTTTAGTGCCTTTAGAATTTTTCCTCTCTTGTATGATTCCAAAAGTACCAGAGCCTAAATAAACTATTTTATCATTTTCTTCCATTTCTTCTTCATTACTGCTTTTTATTTCTTTTAATATACATTCAAAATGTGCTAGTTTATTTGTAGTATTATGTGTTATAGCTTCTTCTGGTATATATATAGGCTCATTACATATAGGGCATATAGATTTCTCTGATTTATCTTTCATCTTATTACTAAGATATATTTTTTCATATTCTTCTATAGTTTTTTTATTTCTATATTGATTATGGTTATTTTTCTTTCTATTATTATAGGAATTATCTTTTTTTTTCTTGTTATGGAAATTATTATAATTTTTAAATCTATTATTATTTCTTTCAGCCATTAAAAAACCTGCAATTACAAGCAATATTAATATTCACTATTAATATTGCTTAATAATATATTATTAATCTTCATCATCATCGAAATCATCGTCATCGAAATCATCGTCATCGAAATCATCGTCATCAAAGTCATCATCAAAATCATCATCATCATAGTCGTCATCATCATAGTCGTCATCATCATCATAATAATCATCATCATCTAAATCATCATCATAATCATCATCAAAATCGTCATCAAAGTCATCATCAAAGTCATCATCAAAGTCATCATCATCATAATCATCATCATAATCATCATCATAGTCGTCATCATCATAATCTTCTTCATCGTCATAATCATCATCGAAATCATCATCAAATTTAGCAAAATATCCATTTAATATCTCTATAATATTAAAAAAACTAAAACATTCTAATTTTTCCATATTTACTCCATTTTATAGTAATTTTAAGGCTATCATAATACAATACTTTTTTTTGTCAAGTCATTTTTTATAAATTATATATAACCTTTTTAATTATCATTTTAAAATAAAAATATATTATTTTTTAGAAGCATATTTCATATCATATTTATCTAAATTCTTTTTCATATTTTCAAGTTTATCTTTGAATGTTACTGATATACATTTGAAATCTTCCATAGCATCTTCTAAATCTTTAGTTTCCATTTTTTTGCAATCTTCTATAAAACATTTCTCTATAGCATGCTGAATAATAGACTCAATATCAGTACCTGAATAACCTTCTGTTTTATCAAGTAAGCTAATAATATCCAATTTTGAAATATCCTGATTTCTTTTCTTCAAATGAAGTTCAAAAATCTCTTTTCTTTCTTTTGAATTAGGAAGCTCTATTCTAAATAATTCATCAAATCTCCCCTTTCTAAAAAACTCAGCAGGAAGTTTTGTTATATCATTTGAAGTGGCAACCACATAAACAGTAGAATCTTTCTCCTGAAGCCAAGTAAGTATATAGCCTAAAAGCCTAGTTGTTATATCGCTTGCACCTCCTGTTCCGCCTATACCAGCAAAAGCCTTTTCAATCTCATCAATCCATAAAACGCATGGAGTAACTGCCTCAGCTATTTTTATTGCCTTTCTTAAATTCTCCTCACTCTCACCCACATATTTACCCATTAATTTACCAATATCAAGCCTTAAAAGCGGTGTTTTAAAAATATTAGCTATTGATTTGGAAGCTAAAGATTTTCCGCAGCCCGGAAGCCCTACAAGCAAAATACCCTTTGGAATATCCACTCCAAACTTCATTGCCTTCCCCAAACTTTGGAATATATGAGCCTTATCTATAATATAATCTTTTAAATTATCAAGTCCTCCTATATTATCAAGTCCGCCTTTATAATTTACTATCTCTATAATGCCAGATTTTTTTATAGTCTGCTCTTTTTCCTTTAATATTAAACTTTGGTCTTCTAAAGATATAAATCCTTTTTGCTGATAAGCCAAATTTAATATTTGCTTAATTTCAAATTCGCTTAATCCTCTTAATGAAGCTGTTATCTCATCTCTAACTTCTTTTTCAAGAGTAAGATTAAAATTTTCTATATATTCATCTAATATTTTTGAAATATCATCATATTTAGGATAAGGTATATCAAGAATTGTAGTATATTTCTCTATTTCATTAGGTATGTAAAGAGAAGAAGAGATTATAAATATAGTAACATTATAATCATTATCTTTCATATTTTTATGGGCTATATCTGTAAGCCATGATAAAACTTCATTATCTTTTAAATGGTTGTTAATATTTTTAAAAACTATAAAATGATTGCCGTCATTGTCATGTTCCAATTTTAAAAAACTTGTTATATCTTTGGAAGTGGAAAATTTTTTAATTAATTCTCCAGTTTCTTTATCTTTCTCCCATTTATAAGTGAGATTAGTATTTACCCATTCATAAACTTTATATCCATTTGAAACATCAAATATAATTTTATCAATCTTTTCAAAATCAAAATGATTAATATAAATTATTGGTCTTAAAGCATATATATACGAAGCTAATTTTTCTTTTATATCATTATTTTCCATATCATATCTCCATATATATTAATTGTGCAGAATCGCTAGTACCCATATAAGTAATACCGTCTAATATTAAAAACTTATTATTAATATCATCAGAAGAATATTCTTTGCTCTTGTCTTTAAAACTAGTTACATTACACCCGCTATCTATATGAAGTATTAAACATTTTTTATTTTCAACAACTGTAGAGAAATGTTTTTTTGTATTTTGTGAGTAAATTTGTATTTTTTTTAACAAATAACTATCATTATCCAATTTATTTTCATACAATCCAAACCTAGATTTTTTTTGTACCTGAAACTGAATATGAATGTGAAAACATTTCATTTAGATTTTTCATTACATCCTTATCTTCTGTAAAATATTCTCTAGTTTTTTTGTTTGATAATATTGATAGTATAGAAAAATAATTATCTTCTTTATAAAGATTTAAAAATAAATCAAAATAATTATATTTAAATGCATTCATAAAATTATCACTGATATTTTTTACAGATGATTTTATAAATTCATAATCTTCTTTTTTTTCCATTATAAGATTAATTATGTCTTCATAATTTTTAAAATAATTATCAACTACTTCTTTTTCCTTAAAATTATTTTTGCTGAAAACTTCTAAATCGTCTTTTCTTTTATTTTCAAACTCTATCATGTAGGTAGCTTCTTTTGACATTTCTTTTATATTGTTTTCATCTTCATAAAATATTTCCATCAAGCTATTAACTCTTTTATAAATATCTGCATTTTTATCAATAGCTGATACTTTTTCATTAATATCATTTAAATTCTGTGCTGTAAGCCATTTCTCTAAAATACCCTTATCAAAATAATCTAATATATCATGAATATTAAAATTATTTTTTACCTCATCAATATTTTTGCAGTACTTGTTTCCAAGCAAAAGATTAAATTTAATTCTTTTCAACATTTAATGAACTCCTTAATTTTATCTAAATATTAAAAACCAAAGAAAGATGCAACCCTTCTTATAGCACTGCCCACAGCTCTCACAGCTCCGCCTATAGCTCGTCCTACTGCTTTTACTGCACCGCCTACTATCTCAATTCCTTTTTTAACTACTCCGCCTATAGCTTTTCCTATAGAACTTCCTGCAACTGCTCCCACAACCGCACCAGCTGCAGCTCCTATAGGTCCTAAAACACTTCCTATTGAGTCTCCTATTGCACTGCCTGCATATTTTCCAACTGCAGTTCCTACTACTGTTCCAACCGCCGTTCCAGCAGCAGTTCCTATATTAGTTCCTATAACCGTTCCTGTAGTTGTTGTCGCTTCTTCTATCTTTGTACTCACTATCTCGCCAACTTGTGCAGTGGTTCTATCAACTGTATAATCAATTACCTCTTCTGCATCTATTTCTCCAGTAGCAACTTTGTATGCAACCTTCGTAGTTGTTAAAGAATTATCAACTATACGGGCAATATCGTCAGGTTTTTTATCTTTCATTTTATCGCCTAAATATCCCTTTTGAGAAGCTATATATGTTGCTGTACTTACAACCTTTTTTACATCTTCATCTTTTTCATCATCTATATTTGATGTTATATATTCCTTAAGTTCTTTTATTTCTTTATGATCCGTATTTATTTTTATTTTGTCATATCCATCCGAAAACTCAATAGCACCTATTAGAGAATTATCTCTTATATCATTAGCTGTATCTTGTAATAATGCTTTTCTTCCTTCCTCTGTAGTTAAATCATATTCATTATTTTTTATTTCTTCTGACATACTATCCCCCAATTTAATTATTATTTTCTTCTTTCATTTTTTTAGATTTTTCAAGTATTTTTAAATGCTCGTTTTTAGCTTCTTTTAAAGCTTTATTGACACTTCCTAGTATGATAGTTTTATCCTCTTCTTCTAAACCTTCCATGCTTTTTTCTAAATCCTGATTAAGCCATTGGGCATTTGATTTTCCTTTATTTTTAAAACTAATGAGGCTTTTGAATTTATCTGCAATTCCTCTTAATGTAATACCAAATTTAGATATTATAGAATTCCTTTCTTCATCGCTTTCTCCAACTCCATACTCTTTTAGTTTTTCCTGTAAATATGTGTCTAAATCCTGTTTATTCTCTAATTTCTCATATCCTTCAAGTATATCAGCCATAATCTTTTGAAACTCTTCTGTTTTTATTTTGTCTTCCATAAATAAATTCCTTCATATTAATATTCATAATTAAGTATATGTAAAAAATGTTAAAATTCAAATCTTTATAATATAATTTAAAAATAAAAACCCCAAGCATTATATAAATAATACTCGGGGGAAAACTATGATTTAAATATATTAATTAGAAGTTAACAGCATTACCATAATAAGCAGCTTCTAATACTTTTTTCATATTAGCAGCATCAGTTTCTCTTGGATTAGAACCAGTACAAGGGTCAGCAACTGCATTCTTAGCTATATCATCGCATTTTTGTTTGAAATGATCTTCAGTTACGCCGTTATCTTTGTAAGTTTGTTTAATGCCTAATTTAACATTCAATTCTTTAACTTTATTTACTAAAGCAGCAGTAAGTTCTGCATCAGTATTTCCAGAAAGTTTAAGCATTCTAGCTATATCAGCAAATCTGTCAGCACAAACTTTTGAGTTATACTCTATAACATAAGGAAGAAGTATGGCATTACATCTGCCATGAGTTATATGAAACTCAGCCCCTGTTTTATGAGCTAAACTGTGTACTATACCAAGTAAAGCATTAGAGAAAGACATACCAGCTAAACATTGAGCAACATGTAGTTTAGCTCTTCCTTCTTTATCGCCTTTAACTGCTTTTTCTATATTATGAACAATCATATCTATTGCTTTCATAGCTAAAGCATCTGTTATGTCAGTTCTAAGTCCTGCTACATAAGCTTCTATAGAGTGAGTTAAAGCGTCCATACCAGTGTCGGCAGAAACTGTTTCAGGCATTGTCATAGGAATAGAATAATCAAGTATAGCAATGTCTGGAGTAATCTCAAAGTCTGCTAAAGGGTATTTAATGTTTGTAGAATAATCAGTGATAACTGAGAAAGCAGTAACTTCTGAAGCTGTACCGCTTGTAGAAGGAATAGCAGCAAAAATAGCTTTCTTTCTAAGTTTAGGCATAGTGAAAGGAGTTTTAATATCATCGAATTTTTTCTCAGGATATTCATAAAACACCCACATAGCTTTAGCAGCATCTAAAGCAGAACCGCCGCCTAATGCCACTATTACATCCGGATTAAACTCTCTCATAGCCTCAGCTCCTCTATAAACTGTCTCTATAGAAGGGTCAGGTTCTACACCATCAAATATTTTAACTTCTAAACCAGTATCCTTTAATATCTTTTCACATTTATCAAGGAATCCACCTCTTTTCATAGATGAACCGCCTGTAACTATTATAGCTTTTTTATAACCTTTTAAATTTTTTAACTCTTCCATAGCATTATCGCCATAGTATAAATCTCTAGGAATTGTAAATCTTGACATTTTTTTATCTCCTAAAATATGTTTTATTGTGCCAAATTATAACATTTATATATACTATGTCAAGTATATTGTAATATATTTAATAATTATAATATAATACAACTCTCATATTGTGTTAAAATTGTATATAAAACATATAATTATTAAATATTTTATATGTATTTTTCAAGTTTAGAATCTTATATATAAAATTTTATGTAAATATTTTAATATATAAAAAGTATATAATATTTTTAAAACTATAATTAATATTTAGTTTTTTGATTATGTACTGAATTATAGTATTTAAAATTTTTTATTTGTTTCAAGTAATTAAGATTTTATTATCTTTAGGTTTATAAAAAGCATTATATAAAAAATAAACTATTAATTTTTCTATAAATTTTATAATATAGATACAATTAAAATAACATATATATTATATTTTTATATTAAAACTCAAAAATCATTGCTTTTGTGATGTAACATCTTTTAAGTTAATACCCATAATAAATAGGAATATAAATCCCACTATAGTAATAGGTACAATACCCATCATATGATAAACCAAAGCATAAGGAGCTGCTACAGTTTTTTCTACTCCTATTAATGAAAGCCCAAAAATAATAGCCCATTCAAAAGGTCCTATTCCAGAAGGTGCAGAAGGTACAGCAAATCCAAAGCCTCCCATAGCAAATACGTATAATGCTATAATTGGAGAAGATTTTATATTAAAAGACATTAAAAGGAAACCTATAGTAAGTATCTGACCTATAAGATAAAGAATTGTATATAAAAATATCAAAAATATATGTTTAGGATCATTTTTTAACCCTATGCCGTCTATAAAGTTACAAGAGAACTCTATTAGCTTAGAGGCAATTTTTTGAGGCAGTATACCAAACACTTTATGAAAAACTTTATGAGCAAACTCTCTCTGCCATACTAAAAACATTAATACCAAAAAACCAACAATTGATACAACAAATAAAAGAGTAGCAGCATAAGTTACAGTTTTTGGAAGATTTGGAATAAATGCCACTGAAATAGTAAGTATAACTCCTCCAACAATAACATCAAATAATCTCTCTGTAACAACAGAAGCTATTAAAGCAGATTTACTAACGTCCTCTTTAATTCCTAATATATAAGCTCGTGCAACCTCACCAAGTTTAGCTGGAAGTATATTATTAGCCATAAAACCTATATAGGTAGCCATTACAATAGTTCTCTTTTTAATAGGCTTATTTAAAGGTATAAAGCATTCCCATCTTAAACCTCTTAATGTAATTATAGCCACACTTAATATTAAAGATATAATAAAATATGTTACATTAATATTTTTTACTACTTCAATAGACCCTTTTATATCAATGCCTCTAAAAGCAAAGTATAAACAAATAATACTTATAATTATACCAATAGTAATGTTAATAGCTGTTTTATATTTTTTATACATACGAACTCTCTAAATATTTATTATCATCTTACAAAGTTTTTTAATAATGATATAAAGTTTTCAAAATCATCAAGCATTTCTTTAGCTATATTTAAATTGAATCTTTCTAAAGTAGGTATTTTATTAGCATTAAGAATTTCATTTTTACTGCCATTATTATAGTCTTCTATAACATTTTTTACTATACTTGTTAAATCTAGTACAGAATTATAAGCATTAATAATAATTTTGTTTCCCTCTTCATCTAATTTTTTGACCATAACTTCTATTAATTCTCTGCTTGTTAGGGCTTTATTTTTTGTGATAGTCCAGCCCTTAAATCTTTTGAAGTTTTCAGATTCTGGGCTTAATTGTGCATCAAAATTAACAATTTCTGTATTAGAATCGTTTAAAGTATAGAAAGCATCAAGCCCCATAGAGTTTCTCTCTTTATTAACAAAATCTACTCCCAAAAACATATCATTTAAAGGAGCTTTATATTTTATATCAAATATCTCTACAACAAAAGTTTTTATATATTCTAAAGGCTCTATACAAGTAAAAGTGTTGCATTCATATTTTTCTAAAAGCTCATTTTTATCATCATTAATATTACTCATCTTCATTATTTCAATTCCGCTGAAAGTCTTTTCTCTCATACTAGTAATTTTATTAGCTTTTATTTCGGAAACTATTTCATTCATATCTCTTTTTAAATTATTTGTACAATCTGTAATATAATTTACAAAGATATTCACATTAGATGAGTTTGATGGAGATTTATATGTGAAATCTTTTAATAAATAAACAATGATATCACTTAATAAATTTGGGGTTTGCAAATATTTTACTCTAGCCAAAAAAGTTTTTATATTATTTTCAGGTATTTCTGGCACACCTATGTATTTTTGAAATATTTTTAAAGCAGTAGCTAATTCTTTTCTTATTACTATGCTTTTTACAGCTTCATCTAGCCTTATTAAATCATCCACTACCTGAATATTTGATGTATTTTTAAATGTAGGATTAGAATTATATGCTCCGTCTACAAAAGAAGGACAAAAAGCTCTTAAAAATAAAAAGAAGTCAAAATTTGATATTGTAGCAAAATCTTTAAGCAAATTAAATGTTAAATTTATTTCCCTTCCATTATCGCTGCTAATAAACTTTTTGAACTTACTGAAATTGTTCTTCACATCATTAAATACATCATTAATTTTCTCTCCGCTATTAAGTTTTTCTGTCATATATTCTTTATTAAGCGTGAGATATAGATTTTTTATTTCATCATTAAAAGATACTTCTATTAAATAATATGAAAATTGTTTACCGTCTTTAATAATAAATTCTTCTTTTAAAGAATGTAGAAGCGGACCAACGACTTTATACATATCAAATACAAACTTAGCTAGTGTATCTGTTAAAGCACCTGTTTTTAAATCTACAAAATGATATTTATTATTTTGTATTCTAGCAGCATATTCCTGTAAACGTACCTTTTCTACCAAGCTCGGAGTTCTTATATTAAAAAAATTGTATTTTATATAATCTAAAACGTTCATATTATTTTATATACTCCTAATGTTCTATTAAATAAAATATTTATTACAAGATTTCATAAAACTGTTAATCATCAGCAAATAAATCTATAAAAACAATATATAAAGCACAAATTTCATCATTATCATCATAACCAAAGTATGAAGGATAAAAACCATCACCATATCCGCTTTGAAACAAAACTATATTATATTTACTTTCTGGTATATCAAAATTAAGCCAATCGCCATATTCACTTTGGTATTTAGGATATTTTTTAGCATTATCTTCTAATAAATCTGCAAATAAATCATCATACCTATTATAATCATCTCCTTTTGATTCTATTAATTTATCTTCAAATTTTATAAAATCATTAAGAGCATTATAATCGCATATACAAGCCATACCCGCATCTACAGGAAAACCAAAAAAATCCCCATCTTCTACATGTTTTAACTCTTCTACGCCAGTTAATGCCAAATCATAATATTTAGGGGCTTTGTCTGATATTTGAAGTTTTACAATAGCATATCTCTCTTCATCTTCTAACACACCAGCAAACACTTTATATTTATTTGGTTTAATTTCTTGTATAAAGGATAAGGATTCTTTATCTAAATAAGCCAAGGGATCGCATACTACAATTTTTCCGCTTTCTATATTAACTTCGCCTAAATCTAATATTTCTAATTTTGCATCATTTATTTCTTTTTTTGTGAATGCTTCTTCTAAATTATCTTGTGCTTTTAGCATATTTTTTATTTTAGAATATTTTTCAAGCCACTCTTTAGAAACTTGCATAGTATCCTCTATATAAAAATAAAATAATCCTATATACAATAAATGAAATTTGTAGATATATTAAAATATAGTTTATTTTATAGTAATAAGTAAAAAAGTCAACAAATTTAATTATAATGTTTAGGAGCCACAGATATTGCACGTTTTTTTAGTTTAAAAAAGTAGGTATTCCTTATAATATATATAGTTTAAATTTAAAGGAATACCTATGAAAGAATATACTTCAAATCAAAGAAAAAAGATAGTTATAAAAATTAATAAAGTTAAGAATAAAGAAATATTAGCTTTAAAACATAAGATTAGTATTAGAACATATTACTATTGGAAAAGACAATTAGAAACTTGTTCTATTATAAAACCTAAATCTACTAAACCTAAAACTAATAAGAATAAATTGAAAAATAAAAAGATTATTAAAAGAATAATTGAAATAAGAAAATTATATGGTTATGGTAAATTTAAAATAAAAAAACAATTAGAGTTAGAATACATTAAAGTAGGAACAACAGCTATAGAAACTGTTCTAAAAGAAAATAATTTGTATAGGAGCAAAAAGAAAAAAATTAAGAGGAAGCATAATGGAAAACATGCACAAAACTTTAAAGAAGCAGGAGAAAAGATACAAATAGATGTCACGCTCTGCGGACTTCGTCATATGCTTTCTTTGGTGAAATACGTTATTATCAGTTTACTGCTGTAGATATAGCAACGAGAATGAGCTTCAGATATTTATATGATGAAAAAAGTCCTTACAGTACCATTGATTTTATGAAACGACTTGTAGATTATTTTCCTTTTAGAATACATTGTATTCAAAGTGCGACCGAAAGAAGTGCCTGTGGTAATAATGGTACAGAATTTACTTACCGTAAACATTCATTTAATACCAAACATCCATTAGATATATTTTGTAAGAAGAACTATATTAAGAGAGTTTACAGCCCAGTAGCCTCCACTTGGTATAATGGTGTAGTAGAGAGTACACAAGGACAAGACCAAAAAGAATTTTATGATTTTTGTACTAAAGAACTAACTTTACAGAAAGCAAATAAAAACATACAAAAATATAATCATTTTTTCAATTAGGCGAATGCCCGCAGATGCGTAAACGAATACACTCTGCTTTAAATTATGATACACCTTTTGTTTTCTTTAATAAATTAAGGAATTCCTAACTGCAATATGTTTGGCTCCCGTGCATTATAAAATTTATTAATTATTATACTTTAGTTAAAATAATGAGCATACTATTATACATATACAAGATTAATTATATATTCATAATAATTATTTTATATTTATATATAAAATCCATAGTAAAAATATTAAAAAATATAAATATTATTTACTTAAAAATTGACAAGCATATATTTATTTACCATACTATCAAGTGTAACAGTACACGCATAGGTAAATTATGAATAAAAAAACGAATATATTGCTAATCACCGCAGACCAAATGAGGGCTGATTCTATAGGCTATATCAATGATGAAGTGAAAACACCAGTATTAAATGAATTAGCAGAAAACGGAACTATATTTGAGAATTCTTTTTGTACAAGTCCTGTATGTACGTCTTCAAGAGCATCTATTTTTACAGGAAGATATCCTATGAATATAGGTGCTTGGAATATAGGTACAGAATTAAATGAAGATGAAATAACATTGGCAGATTATTTAAAAAAAGAGGGTTATTTCAATATAGCTGTAGGAAAAATGCATTTTAGACCACAGTTAAAGAACCTTAATTGGGAATTCGAGGATGTAGCAAAAAGGGATAGAGTAAGAGAAAGAGATAATACATATTACGGATTTGATATAACTCATATAACAGAAGATGATAAACAAGGCGAATATTTAGATTTTGCTAACAGTTACGGGTGCAATTTAGAAACAGGTAAAGGAACTAATGGAATTAATCCTATAAAAGAGGAATTTCATCAAACATATTGGACTGCACAAAAGGGTATAGAAGAGATAGATAAATTTAATTTTGAAAAGCCTTTATTTATGTGGGTTAGTTTTGTTGATCCGCATCATCCATTCGACCCTATAAAAAAATATTATGATATTTATAAAAACATAAAACCTAAAGACCTTAATAGTAAATTAAAATTGGATAAAAACAGACCAGAACATTTAACTAAACAGGGAGATAGGGGATATTGGCCAGGCGGCGGAGAAGAACATGCTCATAGTGAAGAAGAGATAGAAGAGATAAAAAAACTTTACTATGGAATGATAAGTTTTATAGATGCCCAAGTAGGAAGAATAATAGATAAGTTAAAAGAGAAAAATGAACTTGATAATACAATAATAATATTTACAAGCGATCATGGAGAATATTTAGGAGATTATGGACTTTTAAGAAAAGGACCTTTTATGTATGATTGTTTGATAAAAGTTCCATTATTATTTTATGGTAAGGGTATAGTAAAAAACAGAAGTGATGAGATAATAGAAAATATTGATATAGTACCAACAATATTGGATATGTTAGGAAAAGAAATTCCTTATGGTATACAGGGATATAGTTTAAAGAATATTTTAACTGGGGAGAGTAAGAATAAAACCTATGAGAAAGGGGCTATTATTACTTATGATGCTCATGACATAGGTATATTTATTAAAACTTATAGAACTAAAAGATATAAACTTTCAATATTTTTAAATGAGGGATATGGAGAGTTTTATGATTTAGAGAATGACCCTAATGAAGAAAATAATTTATTTTTTAATAAAGATTATGATAGAATAAAGAATAAATTATTATTAGAGATGTGTCATAAGATGATAGAGTGCAGTGATCCTCTAAACGAAAGATATGCTAATTGGTAATTCTTTTTTATATGGTAAATTAGTAATTTTTAAATAAATAATTTTAAGGGGATATCAAAATGAGAAAATCAGGAAAATTATTACTTCATTAGTTTTAATCACATGTTTGTTTTTATTAGCTTCATGTGCTAATAAAGGTGCATCATCTTCTGGAGATGCAAAAACATTAAAAGTGGCTGTAATGCCTTTTTTAAACTCAGTACCTATTGAGTATATGATTAATAACAAATTAGATGAAAAATATGGTTTTAAGATTGAAACAGTATATTTTCCATCAGGCGGTCCTATGAATGAAGCATTAGGTGCTGGTTTATGGGAGGTTGGTACATTAAGTGCTGCTTCTGTATATTCTTTGGCTAATTATAATGCTCATGTAGTTGCAGATATAGGACACTCTGAAGGCGGTATAGAAGTATTAGTTAATCCTGATTCTGATATATTAACAGTTAAAGGCGTTAATAAAGATTTTCCAGAAGTTTATGGAGATGCTGCTACTTTAAAAGGTAAAACTATAGCTGTGCCTACTGGAACAATATCACATTTAAATGTTATACATTGGCTTAGAGCTATAAATGTTGATCCTAATACAGTTAATATAGTTCATATGGAATTCCCTCAAGCATATCAGGCTTTAAAAGCTAAAAAAATAGATGCTGCTGCATTAAATCCTCCAACTTCTTTCTCTGCCGAAGCTGATGGAATGAAAATAGTTTCTAGTTTAACAACTTTAAATATACCTCAGTACGACTCAATAATAGTATCTGATGAAGCTTTTAAAAATAAAAAAGATACTATAGTTTTATATATTAAAGCATTTTTAGAATCATGCGATGCATTACAAGCTGACCCTAATATGGCTGCTCAAGAATTATTGAATTGGTACACAAAAAACGGTTCAACATCTACTATAGAGGCTTGTCAGTCTGAAGTTAAAACTCGTCCTTTTGTTACAACTGAAGAGATAAAAAATATAAAAATAGGAGATTCTGTTAGAATAACAGCCGATTTCTTTGCAAGCCAATCACTTATCACAGAAGATAAATTACCAGTTGTAGATAAAAACGTAGATACAGAATTATTGTCAAAAGCTTTAAATTAATAAATAATTTAATAGACAATGATACTCGCTTAAATTAAGCATAAATATAAGGGGAACATTATGGAAGAGAATATGATAAATATTTCATTAGAAGAAAAAGAAAAAATTGTCATAGCATCCAAAAAGAAAGAGAGAAATAAGTTTTTTATTATATCTGTAATATCTGTCATAGTATTTCTTATAATATGGCAATTAATAACAGATGTATTTAAATTATTTCCTTCATATTCTCTTCCAAGTCCCTATACTGTTTTTAAATCTTTTATTTATAAACTTACAAATAAAGCACCAGATAATGGTACATTGTTTCAACATATATTTGCTTCTTTACAGGTAGCATTAACAGGTTATTTTTTAGGAGCTTTTATAGGTATACCTATTGGAATATGTATGGCTTGGTTTAGAAAATTTAATTTAGTAGCAACACCATTATTTGACCTTATAAGACCAATACCTACAATAGCTTGGATACCTATGATGATATTATGGTTTGGAATAGGATTAGGAGCAAAATCTGCAATAGTGTTTATGTCAGCATTTGTACCTTGTGTAATTAATACTTACAGCGGAATAAAAGCCACTACTCAAGTGCATTTATGGGTAGCACAAACTTTTGGGGCATCAAGAAGACAGATGCTTAAAGAAGTAGCCATACCAACGGCTTTGCCTTATATATTTACAGGTCTTAGAGTGTCATTAGGAGCTTCTTGGACTTCATTGTGTGCTGCTGAGATGCTTACTGCAAGCAGAGGGTTGGGATTTATGATACAATTAAACAGACAGTTAGCTAGAGCTGATTTAATAATAGTAGGTATGCTTACAATAGGGTCTGTTGGAGCAATTTTATCTGTTGGTTTAGGTTATTTAGAAAAGAAATATGTTAAAAGATAATTAGAGGTTAGTTTATGAAAAATAAAGATAAAAAAAGAGTTAAATTATCTGATTTTGAAAAACCTATTTGGGCGGTTATTTCCATTATAGGGTTTCTTGTTGTATGGCAATTATTAACAACTTATACCCCTATTAAAATTACTACTCCTAAACCGTTAGAAGTATTTAAGTTTTTAATATGGAGCTTGACTAATGATATAGGTCAGCAAACTATATTAGGTCATATATTAATAAGTATATTTAGAGTATTAACTGGTTTTGCTATAGGTGCTGTGAGCGGTATTATATTAGGAATATCTATGGGAGTTAATAAATATGCAAGGGCTATAGTAAGACCATTTTTTGAAGTATTTAGGCAAATTCCTCCTATAGCTTGGATACCTATGGCTATACTTTGGTTTGGAATAGGGGAAGTGCCTAAGGTGTTTATAATATTTATTGGTACTTTTGTTAATGTTACTTTAAACTCTTATGCTGGAAGTTCTCAAGTTAATCCTACTCTTATAGGGGCTGCTAGGATGTTGGGTTCTAATGATACGGATATATTTTTGCATGTTATATTGCCTGCTTCTGTGCCTCAGATATTTAATGGGATGCAGGTTGGTTTTTCTGTAAGTTGGATGGGAGTATTAGCGGCAGAGATGGTGAGTTCTTTTGCTGGTGTAGGTTGGGTTATAATAAGAGGTTATGATACGGCAAATATACCTCAGGTTTTAGCTGGTATGATAACTATAGGATTAGTTGGTTTATTATTATCTTCTTTAATGAGATATATAGAAAAGAGATTAACAATATGGAATTCTACTAGTATTTAATTAATTGAGGTGGGTTATAATTTATGGAAAATAAAAATATTATAAAAATGAATCATGTTAATAAAGTATTTTTTAGTGAACATGGTTATAAAGAAGTTATTAAAGATATAAGTCTTGAGGTTAAAGAAAATGAGTTTGTTGTATTATTTGGACCAGGACAATGCGGAAAAACTACTTTAATTAATTTGATAGCTGGGCTTGAAACAACAGAGAATTCTGATATAGAAGTTAATGGAAAAAAGGTAACCGAACCTCACCCTGAAAGGGGAGTTGTATATCAGACTACTGCTTTATTTCCTTTTTTGACTGTTATGGAGAATGTGGAGTTTGGTCCTAGGGCTAGAGGAATATCAAAGAAAGAGAGAAGAGAGAAGGCAAAATATTATATAGATTTGGTAGGGCTTAATGGGTTTGAGAATAGTTACCCTAATCAATTATCTGGAGGTATGCGTCAGAGGGTAGGTATAGCTAGAGCGTATTGTAATGAGCCTGTGGTTATGCTTCTTGATGAGCCTTTTGGACATTTGGACGCTCAAACTAGATATATGATGGAAGAAGAGATTGAAAAGATTTGGCAGAAAGAAAAAAGAACTGTTGTGTTTGTTACTAATAATATAGAAGAGGCTGTTTATTTGGGCGATAGGATAATACTTCTTACTAATTGTCCTACTGTAGTAAAAAAAGAATATATTATAGATTTGCCTAGACCTAGAAAATTAACAGACCCTGATTTTTTGAAGATTAGAAATGAGATAAATGACAATATGGATATAACTTTATAATTAATCATATTCATTAAAAGGATATATTTATGACAAACGATAATAGAGAAGTAAAAGTAAAAGTTTCAAGATTAACAAAGAAGTTTGGAGATTTATTGGTTTTAAATGATATATCATTTAATGTTATGAAGGGTGAGTTTTTATGCATAGTAGGTCCTACAGGATGCGGAAAAACCACATTTTTGAATAGTCTTACTAAATTATACAAACCAACTTATGGTGCTATACAAATAGACGGAGAGCATGTTGATTTAAAAAAGCATGATATAGCATATATATTTCAAGAGTATTCCACTATGCCTTGGCTTAAGGTTGAGGAGAATGTTAAATTTGGTTTGAAAATAAAAAAACTTCCTCAAGATATAATAGAAGAAAGAGCTGATAAGGTAATAAAAATGGTTGGACTTGAAAAGTTTAGAAATTTCTATCCTAGTGAACTTTCTGCTAGTATGCTTCAAAGGGTTGTTATAGCGAGGGCATTTGCTGTTGAGCCTGAGCTTTTATTGATGGATGAGCCTTATGGACAATTAGATGTTTCTTTAAGATTTAAATTGGAAGATGAGCTTTTAAATATATGGAAAACTTTAGAAACTACTATTATATTTATTACACATAATATTGAAGAGGCTGTATATTTAGGAGAAAGAGTGTTAGTGTTGACTAATAAACCAACTACTATAAAAAAAGAAATACATATAGATTTGGAACATCCTAGAAATATAGCTGACTCTAAATTCGTTGAGTATAGAGAAGAGATAACAGAATTAATAAAATGGTGGTAAATTAATTTTATTATTTTTATAAATTATAATAAATTTTCTCTAAATATAACTTGTGTTTCTATATATGTAGATTTTTTAGCTGGAATTGTTTTTGTAAGAAGGTATTCAAATAAAACTTTTATTGCTTTATATCCTTGTTCTTTAGGGTTTTGCGTTATAGAAGCTATTATTCCTCTGTCTAAAAGCCCATCTTTTACAACATCAGAAAAATCATAGGTGATAATTTTTATTTTTTTATATAATCCTAATTCTTTAATAGCATTTATAACATATTTACTTGTTTCAGCACCCGGGCATATAACAACATCTGTATCCATATATTTTAATAAATTATCTTTGCTTTTATTAAAATTAAGATTATTATCTTTTTCCATTTCTATTATATCTTGTATATTTATATTTTCATAATCAGATTTTAATCTTATTACTAAACTATCCACACGTTTTTTATTACCAAGCATTTTATTAAAATTATTTGAAAAAACTAATAAATTAATATTATTTCCGTTTGATATGATGTTTAAAAGCGAAGCTGCTATCTCACCTGCCAAATCATAATTGCATCCCACATAAGCTATGCAATCTTTAGTATTTATAAAAGAGTTTAAAAGCACTACAGGAAAGTTATTATTATGAAGTTCAGATATTTTATTTATAACTTTCGCATCATTTATAGCAACTATTGCCATAGCATTAGCGCCTTCTTTTATTGCTTCTTCAATAAGTTCTAATTGATTATCTGCATCAAAGTCTTTACATCGTTTGATGATAATGGACATTCCAAATTCTTCTATTTCTTTTTTAGCCATTTTTATACCTTCAATAATATCTTCAAAAAAGATATTATTATAAGTATTAAGAATAGCTGCTATTTTTAGTTTCTTTTTTACTTATAGCTAGAGATTTAGCAATTTTATTAGGTTTATAATTTAATGATTTAGCTATATTAAGTATTTTTTGCTCTACATTAGGATCTATTCTGCCTCTATTATTTAAAGCTCTATCAACTGTTGCTATAGAAACACCTGCTATTTTAGCTATTTCTCTTATTGTTGCCATATAAATAAAATCCTAATAATATTTTTAATTTTTTAACTATAATATTTTTGTGTTTTATGTCAAATATTTTTTATCTAGAACATAAAAATATTTGAAAAGTATATATATTTAATAAATATATCGGAATTATTTTTTATATAAAAATAGTTGTTTTGCACTTGACAAAAAATATAATTGTAGTATAATGGTTAAACTTAAAAAGTTTTTTGGAGTTGTAGCTCAGTTTGGTTAGAGCGCCTGCCTGTCACGCAGGAGGTCGCGGGTTCGAGCCCCGTTAACTCCGATTTTTATTTTAACTATTTTTCATTGGAGTGTGATGAATGCCTAATATTAAATCTGCTGCTAAGAGATTAAGACAGAACTCTACTAGAAATCTTTATAACAGAAAAATTAAAAGTTTTTTAAATACTCAAAAAAAGAAAGTATTAAAATCTATTGATGCTAATGATAAAAATGCTTCTATAGCTGAATATAATAAATATGCTAGTGCTTTAGACAAAGCCGCTAGAAAATCTGTTATTCATAGCAATAGAGCTAGTGTTAAAAAATCTGAGATGATGAAAAAAATTAATGCTTTGAAATAATTTTTAAGATAATTCTCAAGTTGTGTGTTCATATTGAGGCTATGGCTTTATGCTGTAGCCTTAATTTTTATATAATATAATTAAATTAAAATAGATAAAATACGAATATATAAATAAAAAATATATATAATATTCGCTTTTTTACTAATATGAAGAAAGTTTTACTGTTTTTTATAATTTTGTATTCCTTTTTATACACACAAAACCTTACAGAGGCTTCTTTACCGCTTCAGGCTAAGAATTTTATTAATCTTAATTTAGAGGGAGATAGTGTAGATACTGTTAGCTTGTATCAAAATGGCGGTGGATATGAAGTTAATACTAAATTGGGCTTTAATATTATATTTTATCAAAGCGGACTTTGGAAAAGCATAAAAATAGACAATTTAGAAAATAATCCAAATGGGATACCGAGAAGCTGTATACATAGAAGCATGGTTAAGGTAATAGATAATGAATATCCTTTTTCAAAAATAACTTCTATAACCAGAGAAGATAAGTTTTTTACTATTGTGCTTAATGATAATGTAGAATTAGAAATTACAGGTTATGGCATTATAGTCTCTAAGAAAAATTTAGAAGAGCAGTAAAGATTATTATAATTATAAATTCATTGCTTTTTTTTAATACGATTGTTATAATGTTTTAATATTTATACTGTAATTAATTATTGTAGATGACGATAATTATTATAAATTTGTTAATTAGTATATAGAAAACAGGAAAGAAGATGTATATAAAGAATCTTAATTTGCACGGATTCAAATCATTTGCCATAGAAACTAATATAGAGTTTAATGAGGGCGTTACTGTAGTGCTTGGTCCTAATGGTATAGGAAAGAGTAATATAGTAGAGGCCTTTTTATGGGTAATGGGAGAGCAGTCTGCCAGCAGATTAAGAATTGATAGTTCTAAAGGGCTTGAGAGTGTTATATTTCATGGTACAGACACTAGAAAACCATCTTCTTTGGCTCAAGTAGCTTTAACATTGGATAATACTTCAAGATGGATAAAAAAATATGACAAAGATGAGATAATAGTTACTAGGAAGTATTATAGAAAGGGCTTATCAGAATATTATATTAATGATGAGCAGGTGAGGCTTAAAGATATAGTGGATATGTTTCTTGACACAGGGCTTGGTAAAAATGCATATTCTGTAATTAAACAGGGAACAGTTTCTGAAATTGCCAAACAAAAGCCTGAAGAGAGAAGAAGTATAATAGAAAATGCTGCGGGTATTAGTAAATATCTTGAGAGAAGAAGAGAGGCTACCAAAAAGCTTGAAGATTCTGAGAGAAACCTTGATAATGTTAAAATAGATATAAAAAATGCTGAAAAAAATTATAAATCATTGAAAGACCAAGCGGCACGCACAGAGAAGTATTATTCGCTTATAGATGATAAGAAAAAGATAAGCATAAGCATAAATGTTAATCAAATAAAAAAGGCAAAAATTACTTTAGAGGATTATAATAAAAATCTTGAAGAGCTTAACAATAAAAAGCAGGAACTTGAAAAGAACCTATTAGATTTGGACAAACAAAAACAGCAGGAACTATTGAAATTTGAAGAGACGAGAACTTTATCTATAGAGCTTGATAAACAAGTGTCATTAATAGAAACAGAGCTTAGCCATATAGAAAAAATGTCTAGCCAATTAAAAATACAATTAGAAAATAAGTTTAAAGAAAAAGAAGAAACTATTAATAGAAAAAATACTTTAGCTAAAAGAATAGAAGAAGATAAAAATCAAATATTAGAATTAGATAAAGACATAAAAAATATATTAGAAAATATTGAATTAGCATTAAAAGAACAAGAGGTAGAAGAGAGCAATATTGCAAGCGAGCAAAATAAAATAGCTAGCTGTAATGATGAAATAGCAATACTCACACAAAACAATCAAAACAATACTTTAAAAATAGCCGATGCGAGAGAAAGACAGCTTGAAGTGATAAATAAAATAATTACCGAGATTGATGAAAAGAAAAAAGACATAATGGGTAATAGTTTTTATCAGAATATAGGAAAGCATGAGGCAGATATTGATATAGGTTTTAATAACTTACTTGGCTCTATTAACACCAAAATGAACACAATAAAAGAGTTTGAAGAAGATGGTGTTTTGGATAATCTTAATGAACTTAGTTTTAATTCTTTATCATCATTTGTAAGAAACTTAAAAGAGATGCTTGATACAGAGAAAAGAGATGCTTTACTTTTGCAAGATATTTTTAAAGAATACACTAAAATAAAAGACCCATTTGTTGATTTGCTGTTTGATAAAGAGGGTACTTATATGCAAAAAGAGGCTATAGATAAAGAGATAGCTTCTTTGGAATCTTCTATTCAGAGCAATATTGAAAGAATAGAAGAGCTTAATAATGAAATAAAAAAAGCAACAGAAAATATTAATTTGTCAAACTCTAATCTTACTACACTCACAATAGCAAAAGCAAAATATGAAACAAATAAAAAAGCATCTGAAGATAGAAAAGAAATGATAATAAAAAGCATTGCCATTGTAGAAGAAGAGTTTGCAACATTAAATGATAAGATACAAAAACAAGAAGAAGATTATAAATTATTAGATAAAGAGCTTAAAGACAATATAAACAATTTTAAAGAATTAGAAAAGAAAAAAACAAAAATGGAGAGTGAAGCAAGATTAAAAGCTAGTGAAATTAAAAAAGCTGAATCTGCTTTATCTAACTTTGATGTTAATCATTCTAAACATATAAAAAAGTTAAACGAAACAAATGAGAATATTACAAGAATAAGCGAGAGAATTAATCAGACAAAAGACAAGATAAATGATATATATAATAATTTCTATGAAACTAATGCCATTAATTTGAAAGAGTATGAAGCTGTTACTGAAGGATTAATTGATGAAGAAGTTTTTAGAAATAAACTAAACACTATTAATGACAAGATTAAGAATTTAGGTCATATTAATGAGATGGCACTTGATGAATATCAAGAAGCAAAAAATAGATTTGAGTTTTTAAGCAAGCAAAAAGAGGATTTAGAAAAATCAAAAGAAGAGATATTAAAAATAATCGCTGATGCCAACAAAAAGGCAGGAGAAGATTTTCTTAAAACATTTAACGAAATAAACAAAAAATTCTCTGAGACATTTAAAATCTTATTTGGCGGCGGTAATGCCGGCTTAAAAATACAAAACGAAGAAGATTTATTAAACAGTCCTATTGATATATTCGCACAGCCGCCGGGCAAGAAAATGGAAAACATAGTGTCATATTCTGGCGGTGAGCTTACTATGACAGGACTTGCTTTGGTATTTGCTATATTTTTGTATAGACCTAGTCCATTTTGTATACTCGATGAGGTGGATGCTGCTTTAGACGGTGCGAACATTATAAGATACAAGAATATGGTTAAGGGCTTATCAGATAAAACTCAATTTTTAATTATCACGCATGATGAGGTATCTGCCACTATAGCCGATGCTTATTATGGAATTACAGCTGAAGAGAAGGGCGTATCTAAGATATTTACAGTGAAGGTTGATAAAGACGGTGCTGTAAACGGCAGCGAAGAGAAGTTAGTTACAAACGAATAAATATAGTGAAATTGTAAGTTTATAATTTTTGATTGTATTTTTTATGTTAATAGGCTTACTATATTTTACTAGAAACATATAATCTATAACTATATATAAAATATAATATTATTATTTAGTATTGTTTTTTTACTCGCACTTTTTGCAACTTTTTGCTGCGGGAAAAAGTTGAATAAAATAAAAACCTATATGACAAAATATAGTTGTTTAGATATATACTAAATTCTTAAGTTTGTTAAAAGTTATATTTTGTAAATTTAAAATATTTGTGGGGACTAGCCCCCACACCCCAGTTCTTTTGCGACCGAAGGAAGTACCTTTAGGTATTGCCACAAAGAACCAAAAAGACTGCATTTTTTATGCTAAAATGCAGGTATTATTTTATAGTTAATACATATTCCAATATATAGAGTAAAATATTTGCTGATACTATCATCCGCTAATATTCAAAATTATAAAAATAATTTTTGACAAAATGCAATCACTTTAGTATAATTTATTATTATTTTTTAGAGAGTATTTATGAAAACCATAGAAGAACTTATAGCAAAATTGTCTAAAAATCAAATGGACTATAATGTATTTATAAAATTTAATGCCAAAACTCCATTAGAAAAAACTTCTCTTACTAATTTAATAAGAAAAGCAATCAGCGATGGATATATACAAAAAACTGACAGTAATTTACTTAAAGTAACTAAAGCTGGGCATTTATTCATAAACCCAAATAGTGCCAACAAAGAAGCTGTAAAAACCACAGTTCATGCCAAAAAAATAAATATTAATATAGATAATGCTAAATTAGATTCAGAGATAATAGCAGATGCTTATAATATTAAATTAAACTTTTCTGATGAATTATTGAAACTAGCAGATAATATTAATAACAATGCTAATTTTAATGATACTACTGACAGAGTTGATTTTAGAAATCTAAAAACTGTTACAATAGACTCAGAGCATTCAAAAGACTTAGATGATGCTTTTAGTATAGAGAAAACAGAAGATAATTATAAAGTGTATGTTCATATTTCTGATGTCAGCCATTTTATAGAGGCTGATTCTCCTCTTGACATAGAAGCAAAAAAAAGAGGGAACTCCACTTACTTAATAGATAAAGTATATAACATGTTTCCAGAGATTCTTTCAAATGGAATAATTTCGCTCAATGAAAAAGTTGATAGATTTACTTTGACTTTGATTTGCGTTATTGATAAAGATGGGAATATTTTGGAAAGCGATGTAGTTAAAAGCATTATAAACTCAGACAAAAAATTATCTTACAATTATACAGAAGATATTATAAACAAAAAAGCTAATGATGAAGATTGGCTTATTGAGCTTATAAACAATACTTTGGAAGTAAAAAATATATTGCATAAAAAAAGAAGCAAGGGTGTAGAATTTGAGAATGATGATATTAATATAGTATTAGATGATAATGGAGTTCCTATAGAGTTTTATGCAGAAGAGAAAAAAGAGTCTATGCTTATAATAGAGTCTTTAATGCTTTTGGCTAATAGTGAAATAGCAAAAAAGTTAAAAGATTATGAGGGTATAATATACCGCTATCATGGCGCACCTGATAATTATAGATTTAATAATTTTAAAATATTAGCACATAATAAAGGCTATGAATTAAAAAAGTTAGATGAAAATAATTATGATTTAATCGACTTTTTAGAAAATATAAAAGGAAAGTCAGAAGAGAAACTTCTTACAGGTGTTTTAATGCGTTCTATGACTCCATCATCATATAGTGTAGTTCATAAAAGTCATTTTGGTTTGGGTTTTGATTATTATACTTACTTTACTTCACCTATAAGAAGGTATGTTGATTTAATAATACATAGAATTGTAAAAGATTATATTATAGATAAAAAAACATATGCTAATGATGATAACAAATATAAGACGATAGCAGATGAATGTACTTTGCTTGACAGAACATCAAAAAAGGCAGAGAGGAATTTAAGACAAATAAAAGCGGCAAGGTATATGAAAGACAGGCTTGGAGATGAATATTACGGCTTTATTAGTTTGCTTTCAAGAAACGGCATTACAGTTGAGATAGAGGGGCTTGATATAGAAGGTTTTATTGAGGCAACTTATGTTGGTGCTAATTATAGATTTTATGAGGATATGCAAAGTATTTATATTGATAAAGTAAAGATGTATGAGCTTGGGGACAGGGTTAAGATTTTTGTTGTAAAAGCGAATATAGAAACAGGAAAGATATATTTTTCTCTTTAAATAATTATAAAAAATTAATAATGAAAAAAGAATATAGTTTCTTTCTTCATTATTAAATATTTATTAATTCTAATATTCTATTACTTTAGCACCGCCTGCTACTCCGCCGACTATTAGTATTTTTTTCATTAAATAATCTCCCATTTTTATTTTTTGTATGTACATAGTATAGGTATATTATAAATAAAGTCAAATTTATTTTTTACTTTTTATTATTTTTTTAATAAAATATTTTAGAGATTTTTAATTTTATGCTGATGTATTTTTTTAATATTATGCTGACTTTTAATTTATAAATTATATTATAAAGTTTGAGTTTCATTTTTTAGTAATAGATAGTAAAGGAAGATTATGAAAAAAATTATAAAATACTTAATATTTAGATACCTATTAATAGCATAATGTGTAAGGGTATATTCAATATCATTACCGCTATTTCCCGCATAAATTGAAATGGAATATATGTTTTATAACTTTTCTATTTCTTCTATTTCTTCTATTGTTAGCCCAGTTAACTCACTTATAAGTTCAAAATTCATTCCTTTAGATTTCATTCCTTTAGCAATTAGTATATCTCTTTTTCTCATTCCTTCATTAAAGCCAATTTCTCTTTCTCTATTCAATGTGTCTCTATGAAAGTATTCATCTGTTTCCTTTCTTCTGTAAGCATCAAGCAAAGGATTATCGGATATAAAAGACTTACATCTTTTTTCAACTTCCTCAAATATTGTGTTTTCTTTTATTAAATTAGACATGCTTTCTACCCCCGTTAGAAATTTATACCAACTATTTAAACTATTTCCAAATGTTTTATTTATATTAAACTTTGGCAATTCCAAAAAATGCAATTGACAATGATCAGTAAGTATTTTATTATGTTTTAATTCTTTAAGAACATAACAGGTATGACAATCTTCTATACCATCAAATAAAATAAAGTCTAAAATATTAATGCTTATAACAGGAGCGAGTTTATTATAACTTTCTCCTTTATTTAAAATTAAACTATATCCATTAGCCCAGTAAAATAAAACTCTATTAGTAAAAGATTCATTGCCTTGAATTTGAATCTCTATCATAACTACTTCACCCGTTTCCGTAGTGCATTTAATGTCCACTATAGACTCTTTACTATTCAAATATTTCTGTAGATTAAAAGGATTAAGTATTTCAACTTTCACAAAAGTTTTGAAGTCTAAGTCAAGCATAGTGGAATTTATAAAGTTTAATACTATATCTTCATTTCCCAAATTAGAAAATAAATAACGAACGAAACAGTCGTTTTTCTTGTTTAGAGTGTCTACGGTTATTATTTCTTTCATATTTATATTATACTAAATTCATAATTCTTTGTCAAAGTTATAATGATAATACAATAAAATAAATGAAGAAAAAACTGAGAATAGATTTTAGGTATTAATTGGTAATTATATACTAAGTACACCCAATTTGTTAATCTAATGAATATAAATTACATCATATCATAACAAGGGGCTTAAGCCCCTTGTTCCTTTGGGAAAACCCCTTATTTTTTTATATGTATTTAGTTGTTATGTATTATGTTAATTTATAAAAATCTAAAAAAATATTTTACAAAATGCATTTTTTGCTGCTGCTTTATAGACAAATCAAGAGTTTTATTTGAAATTTATCAAAAATGGTAATTATATACTAAGTACACCCAATTTGTTAATCTAATGAATATAAATTACATCATATCATAACAAACAAGGGGCTTAAGCCCCTTGTTGTTAGATATGGGAGCAACCCCCTTATTTTTTATATTTTTATATATCAATTAAATTGTTTTATATTATGTTAATTTGTGAAATTTAAAAAAATATTTTACAAAATGCATTTTTTGCTGTTACTTTATAGACAAATTGGTGGTTTTACCCTAAATTTATCAAAAATAGTATTGACATTTTAAAAAAATTCTATATATTTAAAGCTATGAGTAATTAGTTCTCTTAAGTGAGAACATTTTTATTTATTTTTTATTTAGGAGTTAATGCCCTAAAGGGTATAACTATAAAAAAATTTAGGAGAAAAAAAATGAAAAAGGTTTTATTAACCGCTATGGCTTTATTGACTATAGCAAGTACTTCAGTTTTTGGTATGTACGGCAAAGGCAATGCTTGGATTAACTTCCTTACAGATGGTAATCAATTCAGAGCAAGAATGGATCAATTAGGTTTTGTTCTTGGAAACGGTACAATTAAAGGTACATTCGGTTTTAAAGCAGACAGAGGATATTTAGGTGCTATTCTTGATGCAAATAACAATGGTACTACTACTACTACAGATTTTAAACCTACACTTTCTGCCGGTATAGGTTATACTTCTGATGTTATAGGTGTCGGTGTCGGCTATAACTTTACTTATATTAATGAAAATTTACAAGTGCATACTCCAGTATTAACTCTTAATGCTCTAAATAATAGTATAAGATTTGTTGCTCCTATACAGGTAGCTGTAACTGATAAATTAGGTGGTGCTACTGGTGCTAAATATACAGGCGTAGCTTTCAATGATATTCAATTCAGATATTATACAGGAATAGATGCTTTCAATGCTGTAAGATTATTTGTTTACTATAGAAATAATTCAAAAGAATATACAGCTACAGGTATTAAAGAAGTTTCTGAAGCTTTCGGCATACAAGCAAGATTCTTTTTCTTAAATACTCAAGTAGGCGATGTTAACATTAACCCATATATTAGAGTAGAATATCACACAGCTTTAAAAGGTGCTACTCGTAAACAATACACTGCTGAAGCTGAAGTTCTAGGTATACCAGATACTCTAAAACAATCTGATATATATGATGTAAGTCCATATGAGTTTTCAATTAGACCTGTTTTATCTTTAGCTGCTAATAGTGATTATGTCAGCTTATATTTTGAGCCTTCTTTAGGCTACACTCTAGCTGGTTCTAAAACTAAAGTTGCTGCTAACCAAGAAATGAGTCATGCATTAACTTGGGGAGCTTATGCTGAGCTTTATATCACTCCTGTTAAAGATTTGGAATGGTATTTTGAGATGGATGTAAACGGTAATGTTACTGGTCAAACTGCTGCAAAAGCTAATGAAAATTTAGCTCCAGTATATTTTGAAACTTCTACTGGTATTACTTGGTATTTACCTGCTCTATAATAGAGTGTTAAAAGCTTAAAAAAACAAGGGGGGGTTATTGCCTCCCTTTTTTATTTATTTTATAAAAGAGATAGGAATAACAAGGGGCTTCGTGTCTGCGTCCCTTTGGGAAATCCCCTTGTTCCTTTGCATCATATCATAACAAACAAGGGGCTTAAGCCCCTTGTTATTAAGCCCCTTGTTTAATATTTAGTAAATGGGTTTATTTTATATATAGATACCAAATTCCCTTGTTGCTGTATTTGAAAATTTATGTTATAACAAAAAACAAACAAAGCAGTTTAAAGATATATGGAAAATATAAAAATCTTATTTAAGACTATAATAATATTGATGATAATAGTATTGGGCGGTTGTAATGAAACTTCGCCTACAAGACCCAATAACGGCAATAATAATAAACCTATTGCATATTCTGAAGTTCAAATATATTTCAGGCTCAAAGGCAAATCTGAGAAACTAAATGAAAAAACAAATGTTTATGGTTTTGCCAGCACTGCTATAAATCTTTCTAAAATATATTATCCTCAAATTATTGAAGTACAAGTAGGAGAAGGCAGCGAAGGGATTGATAGTTATAATGGCGATTCAGATACTAGTGATAAAAATTATGATCCTATATTGGGATGGGCTTCTGATAAATTAGGCAAAGAGTTAAAACTTACGCCTTATGTAACTTTCCCTATTATGTTATCCAAAAAAAGCAGTTTTACATTTTATTTATGCTTAAGAGAGAAAAGCAGAGTAAACTTTTTTAGAAAAGATGTTACTTTAAATATACCCGATAACCCTCAAAAGAAAAAGAATGTTTATTTTACGATAGACTTGAATGTTGATGTAATCCCATATAAATATACAGCTAAGTTTGAGAAGTTTGAATAAATTTTTAAGCAATTATATGATTTATAAAAATAAATGAACATGATAATAAAGATTTTTCTATATATTTAAGAATCAAATTATCCATAATATTAGATTCTAAATTATCTAATAATTTTCTATCAACTTTTTTGTCGCGTACGAGCTGTACCACTACTCGCCTAGCTGTGCACTCCCTACGGTCGGCGGCTTGCCGCACGGTAATACTCTGTTTTAATCATAACCTTCTACGCGTGCGGAGGAATGCTTTTTTATTCACAATTATTTTTTCTCTGAAGTATTCGCCATATAAGTTTTCCGCACGGTAATGCTATGCTTCAATTATAGCTTCTTATACGTGCGGAGGAGTACCTTTTAATATACAATTAAATTATAAAATTTATAATAAAATGCAGTCCTTTTGATTCTTTTATACCAATAAAAGAAGTGGGGTGCGGGGCAAAGCCCCGCAAATAAAAAACTAAAAAAATATTTTTAATAAAATTAAAAGTTTTAAAATATGTAATAAGTCTTTTTATTCAACTTTTTCCCGCATTACGCGGTGCGGACTTCGTCAAAGTTGCAAAAAGTGCAAGTGTTCTGGCTTTATAAATGTTCTATCTTCATATATAAAAAATATCTATATTTTTAAAAACAAAAATTGATAAATCAAAGATTCTTTATTTCCTCTTCATTTAATCCTGTTAGCTCCATTATTGTGCTTGCGTCCATTCCCTTATCTTTCATCGCTTTTGCTATTATTAATGTGCTGTATTTTTTGCCTTTCTCTATGCCTTGTTCTATACCTTTCTCTATGCCTTTCTCTATGCCTTGCTCTATACCTTGTTCTATGCCTTGCTCTATACCTTGTTCTATACCTTTCTCTATGCCTTGTTCTATACCTTGTTCTATACCTTGTTCTATACCTTTTTCCCATTCTCTATGTAGTGTTTCTCTTTGGAAATATTCTTCTGCTTCTTTTATCTTATATACATCAAGAAGCGGATTTTCTGATATAAATGATTTGCATTTCTTATCTACTTCATCAAATATTGTATTTTCTTTTATTAGGTTTGACATATTTTATACAACTCTATTATATAATTAAAGGTTATTTATTTCCTCTTCATTTAAGCCTGTTAGCTCAGCTATAGTTTTTGTATCCATTCCCTTATCTTTCATCGCTTTTGCTATTATCAATGTGCTGTATTTTTTACCTTCTTCTCTGCCTTCTTCTCTGCCTTCTTCTCTGCCTTCTTCTCTGCCTTCTTCTCTGCCTTCTTCTCTGCCTTCTTCTCTGCCTTCTTCTCTGCCTTCTTCTCTGCCTTGTTCTATACCTTTCTCCCATTCTCTATGTAGTGTTTCTCTTTGAAAATATTCTTCTGCTTCCTTTATCTTATATACATCAAGAAGCGGATTTTCTGATATAAATGATTTGCATTTCTTATCTACTTCATCAAATATTGTATTTTCTTTTATTAGGTTTGACATTCTCTCTCCTCCAATAAAAAATTTGTACCAACTATTTAAATCTTTATTTAGTTGTTTATCATAATTAAATTTCGGCAATTCCAAAAAATGAAATTGACAATGATCTGTAAGTATTTTATTATGTTTTAATTCTTTTAATATATAGCAGCTGTAGCAATCTTCTATACCATCAAATAAAACAAAGTCTAAAATATTTATGCTTATCACAGGAAGAAGCTTATTATAATCATCACCTTTATTTAAATTTAAACTATAATTGCTTGCCCAATAAAATAATGTTCTTTTAATAAAAGTTTCATTGCCTTGTAATTGTATCTCTATTATAACAACTTCTCCAGTATCAGCTGTGCATTTTATATCTACTACGCTTTCTTTTGAATTAAGATATTTCTGCAAATTAAATGGGTTCAGTATCTCTAAAGTTTCAAAAGTTTTGAAGTTCAAATTATCCATAACAGCATTAATAAAATTTAATACTATTTTCTCGTTGCCGAGATTTGAAAAAAGATATCTTACAAAACAGTCATTTTTTTTATTTAATGTATCTGCAGTGATTTTAAACTCATTCATAAATATATTATAGCAAAATAGAAGCTAAAAGTCAAAAGCACTATAAAATAACTTTAATATTCAATTAAAAAATATCTTTAATAATTATAGTCTCATCTCTTCCGGCTCCAACAGACACTATAGATATTTCTGTGTCAATTACTTCGCTTAACCTTTTTAAGTATTTTTTAGCATTTTCTGGAAGCTTATCATATTCTCTAATATTTGCAGTGCTTGTTTTCCAGCCGTCAAACTCTTCGTATACAGGTTCAACTTTTGAAAGTATATCCAAGTCAGCAGGATAATCTTCTAATATTTCGCCGTTGTATCTGTAGGCAACGCATATTTTTAGTTTATCCAATTCGTCTAATATATCAAGTCTAGTAATAGCTACAGAATCAAGCCCATTAACATAAGAAGCATATTTTATCACACAAGCATCAAGCCATCCGCACCTTCTTGGCCTTCCTGTAACAGTGCCGTATTCACCGCCTTTATCTCTTATAAACTGCCCAACATCATCAAAAAGCTCTGAAGGGAAAGGTCCCTCTCCAACTCTAGTAGAATAAGCCTTAACAACCCCTATAACATTATCTATCTTTCTAGGTCCGACACCAGAACCAGTACAAGCACCGCCCGCAGCAGGGTATGATGATGTTACAAATGGGTAAGTTCCATGGTCTAAGTCAAGCATTGTAGCCTGAGCACCTTCAAATAATATATTCTTCTTTTCTTTTATTGCCTTATTTAATATTGTAGTAGTGTCGGCAACATAAGGTCTTAATCTTTCTGCATATTCTAAATACTCTTTTAATAATTCTTCATAATTAATTCCTTCGTGGTTATAAAGCTTTTTAAGAAGTTTATTTTTAAGCTCAACATTAAACTTTAATTTTTTAGCAAATGTTTCTTTATTCATTAAGTCAACTATTCTTATGCCTAAACGGCTTGCTTTATCCATATAACAAGGGCCTATTCCGTTTTTTGTAGTGCCGAGTTTATTTTCTCCCAAATCCTCTTCCTGAAGTTCATCTAATATTTTATGATAAGGCATAAGAACATGAGCTCTGTTAGATATTTTTAAATTAGACATATTAACTTTTTTCTCTATAAGGCCGTCAATCTCGCTTAAAAAAACCTTAGGCTCTATTACAACGCCATTACCTATAATGCATACTTTATCTTTATGAAGTATTCCAGAAGGAAGAAGTCTTAATTTATATTTGATATTATCAACAACAACGGTGTGTCCTGCATTACTTCCGCCCTGAGAACGAACTACATACTGAGCCTTATTAGCAAGATAATCAACAATTTTTCCCTTGCCTTCATCACCCCACTGTGTACCTACAATAATAACTGAAGCCATAAATATTTCCTCCTAGTAAAAATATCTGTAATTTTTTTTTATAAAAAACACACGAAAAACATTATATAAAAAAATTAACACAATTTCAAGCACTAAAAATCAATAAAGTTTTTATTTATTTTTTGTTTTAATTATTTTGATTTTTTTGATTTAACAGAATTTTTATTTATATGCATACTATCTATATTAATTTTTAAAATATCAATAATCCTTTAATAATAATAAAAAAGACTCAAACTTTTAAGTTTAAGCCTTTTATATTATAAATATTTTAATTATTATTTTTTTGTTTTTTTGGATTTACTTGATGCTTTATCAGTTTTTTTATTATAGTTATTTAATTTAAACATAAAGTTAAACACCTCTTCTACATCTTTTACAGGGTGGAAAATAAGAGAGCTTTTAACTTTATCAGGTATTTCATCTAAATCTCTTTTATTTTCAAAAGGTATTATAATATGCTTAATAAAACCTAATCTCTTAGCTGCTATAGTCTTTTCTTTAAGCCCTCCAATAGGAAGAACTTTTCCATTGAGAGAAAGCTCTCCTGTCATAGCAGTATCATTTCTAATAACTTTATTCATAGCAAGCGATAATAAAGCAGTAGCTAAAGTAATACCAGCAGAAGGACCGTCTTTTGGAGTAGCACCTTCTGGTATGTGCAGGTGTATTACAGCGTCATTAAAGTAATTCTCATCAACGCCGTAATTTTTAGCAACACTTTTTACATAGCTGTAGGCAATCTGCACACTCTCTGTCATCACCTCTCCAAGCTGTCCTGTTATGTTTATAGTGCCTGCATCTTTTTTCTCTTGTACTTTAATAGATTCTATAGTTAAAGTAGCTCCGCCCATAGAAGTCCAAGCTAAACCTATTGCATTTCCCGGCTTTAAATCTTTTTCTGTAAAGTCTTCTGTAAATATTGGCTTTTTTAAATACTTTTCTAAATCTTTAGAATCTATTGTTATATTATAATTTTCTTTATTGTTTGATACTACATCGGCTGCAATTTTTCTGCATATTTTCTCTATCATTCTCTCGAAGTTACGAACTCCCGCCTCTCTAGCATAACCATTAACTATATCTGCTATTGCTTTGTTTGTAAACTTAATATTTTTAGCAATTAAACCATGTGCCTTTAATTGTCTTGGTATTATATATTTCGCAGCAATTTTTAACTTCTCTTCCATGATGTAGCCTGATAGCCTAATTACTTCCATTCTATCAAGCAAAGGTCTTGGAATAGTGTCTAATGTATTTGCTGTTGTAATAAACAAAATATTAGATAAATCAAAAGGCAAATCAAGATAATGATCTCTAAAAGAAGAGTTCTGTTCTGGGTCTAACACTTCAAGTAATGCACTAGAAGGGTCGCCCTGAAAACTCGCACCCAATTTATCTATTTCATCAAGCATTAAAACAGGATTTTTAGATTTAACAATTTTTAGAGCCTCAATTATTTTACCGGGCATAGCACCAATATATGTTCTTCTGTGCCCTTTAATTTCTGCCTCATCTCTCATACCGCCTAATGAAAATCTAAAGAAAGGCCTATCTAATGCCTCTGCAATGCTTTTTCCTATAGATGTTTTACCAACTCCCGGAGGACCTACAAAACATAGTATTGAAGATTTTTTCTCTGGGTTTAGTTTTCTCACTGCCAAAAACTCATATATTCTCTCTTTTACATCTTCCAAACCATAATGATCTCTGTCTAATATTTTTTTGCTTTTTGTTATGTCTTCTCTCTCTTTATTTTCTTTGTTCCAAGGCAATGCAAATAGTGTATCAAGATAATTTTTTGAAACAGTATACTCTGGAGAATGTGTATCTATTGTTGAAATCTTTTCTATTTCTTGCTCCATTCTCTCTCTTACTTCATCTACAATTTTTAATTCTTTTAACTCTTTTTTATATTTATCTATGTCTTTTTGTTTAGGGTCTGTGTCATAGCCTAATTCTTTTTTTATCTCTTTTAACTGCTCTTTTAAGAAATAATCTCTTTGCTGTTTTTGTATTTTAGAGTTAATGCTTCCTTGAATTTTTTGCTGAAGTTTTGTTATCTCTCTCTCTTTTTGAAGAAGCAGTAAAACTTTTTCTAATCTCTCCTGCACATCAAAAGTTTCTAATATTTCTTGCTGATTAGCTCTTTCAACATTTATCATAGAAGTAACAAAATCTGCTAATTTACCAGGGTCATCAACATTCACCATAGTAAGACGCATCTCTTCTGTAAAAAGTGGATTGCTCTCACTTAATGATTTTACCTCAGAAAGTAAAGCTCTTGTATATGCTTTTATCTCTTTTGCTTCTTTATCGTTGCTTGTTGTCATTATGTCTGGTATATATAATGGCTCTGCTCTAATTACAGGGTCTGTAGAAATGTATCTAATTATTTTATATCTTTTAATTGAATTAATAAGAAGGTTAAGCCCTCCATCTGGAAGATTAAGTTTTTTAAATACTTTTACAACAACACCAACTTTATATATTTCATCTATGCTTGTTTTTTTTATGTCTCTTGGTTCATCTTGTATATACAAATTAAGCCCTAAAAAACCATCATTTTCTGCGATGGCTCTATTTACAGCATTAGCCTGAGAAGCTGGTATTGGAAATGGTGCATAAAGTCCAGGAAATAATGGCTTTCCCATCACAGGTATTATTATTAATCTTGATGGAAGTTTATCTTCAACTATTGATATTGCATTATCAGAATTTTCTTCTTGAGATGTTTCAATAGTTTTATTTTCTATATTATTTTCTGTATTTTCATTTTTTTCTATATCATTGTTTTTATTATTTTCACTCATTTTATTTTCTCCAAAATATGTTTTTACATTATAAACAAACTAATTATTTTGTCAAAATTTAATATGTTTTTATAATATATTTTTAAATATAAAAAATAATAGGCAATATAATAGTTATTTTTTAAATATATATAACCATATTTATTAATAAAAAATTAAAACACAACCCAAAAAACAAGGGGCTTTCAAAGCCCCATAATATTATTTTTTATTATTTTAAATAAAATATTTTATTTATGTAAAAAATCTTTTATTCTCTTAACAGCCTCTTTTAATACAGGTATATCCTGTGTTAAAGCTATTCTAAAATAATTTTCACTTCCAAAAGCAATACCCGGTACAACAGCAACACCAGTTTCATCTAATAATCTCATAGAAAAATCAAGCGAAGGCTCTTTAGAAAACTTACTGTATCCTACAAATAAATAAAAAGCTCCCCTAGGCTCTATTACATCAAAACCTAAATCTGTTAATTCTTTTGACATTGTGAATGCTCTATCTTTATAAATATCTCTAAAACTTTCTATCACAGGATATTTTTCTAAAGCATACTCAGCAATAGCACAAGATAAACTAACCATACTACCCACATTATTAAAACTAGCATTAACCAAATATTTTCTTACATCTTCTGGAGTGATGCTGTATCCTATTCGCCAACCAGTCATAGAATGAGATTTTGAAAACCCATTTAATATTATGACTTTATCTTTAATAGAAGGATAAGAAGCAAATGATGTAAAAGGATAAAATGATATAGCAGAATATATTTCATCGGCTATAATAAATATATCTTTTTTCTCAAAATATTTTACAAGCTCATCAATCTCTTCTTTTTTTAGCATGTATCCAGATGGGTTTCCAGGATTACTAAAAAGAATTGCTTTTGTTTTATTAGTTATAACTTTTTCTATCTTTTCAGGCTTTAATACAAGATTATCTTCTCTTGTGTCTAAAAATACTACTTTACCATAAGATAATTTAACTGCCTGTTCATATGGTGAGAAAAACGGAGTAGGTATTATAACTTCATCATCAATATTTAATATAGTTCTAAATACAGATGATATACCTTCCATAGAACCAATATGCATAGTGATGTTCTTCGCATTAACATTTGAACCATAATATTTGTTATAATGCTTAGCAACTAAATCTCTTAAATGTTCACTTCCTCCAGATTGAGTATATGGAAGAGCATGAGTTTTAGCATATTCACATCCATAATCAATTAATTCTTTTGGAGGCTGTAAATCTGGTTCTCCTATTGTAAGCATTATGCTGTCTTGTTTTTTTTCTGCTTTTTCTGTGAGTCCTCTTATTAGAGAATATGGTACTTCTAATATATTTTTATTAAGCTGCATTTTTTTTATCTCCATAAAAAATAGAAATTGAGTTTAAAATATTATTATATAGAGTAATATTATATATAAAAACTATTTTTTTGTCAATTTTATTATAGTTACATTTTCTTATAAAAATCTATATGATTTTGCAGCTCTTCAGGCAAAGGATTACCTGTTTTAGTGAATTTGAAATATCTATTTTCTAATTCAGTGGCTTTTTTATTTCTTATGTTTTTAAATCTATTAGCCATATCAGCAAACATAGGTTGTTTTTCAAGTTCATCTCTTATATTTTTAGCAAAAGGTACTTGTCTGTATAATATACCTCTTGCTACTCTGTTTAGACGCATAATACCTTTACTTTCGTATTTAAGCCATATAACATAATCTGATACAAATACTTCTCTTAAATTATTTCTGCATTTTTTTATTTGTACTTTTAATTTTTCTTTAGCATCGTCAGAGAGGTTTCTGTTTTTCTTGTAGAACTGAATATAATCGCTGTATTCTGAAGTAATAGACATTTGAGTAATATCATTCCAAGCAGGACCAAGCATAGTTTTACAAAGTTCCCATCTAAAAGCCCCCATCATAGGGAGAGTTAAACCTTCCAAATCTTCTGATGTGAATATAGGAAGTAGGAATCTAGCAGTGCTGTTTTTTTGTCTGCTTGAAAGCTCTTCCCACATCATAGCACGAGAACCGTATGTAGGCATTAATATAATGTTTGGCAACACCTCCTGCATAACAAGTTCTTTTTCTATGTTTAATTCTTTATTTTTATATAAAACTTCTCTGTAGAATGCAGAAAAATCTATTTCTAATATAGAGTTTAAAGTGTTTTCCATAGTTTCTCTTTTTATTAGAGAATCTTTAAAATCTTTAATTACCATATCCTTATGAAGAATAGGGAAGTAAACACTTATTTGACCATAACATAATCTATGAGTAGTTTCAATCATATTGTCCACTTCATATTCAAGTCTTCTAAGAGGGCTTTCCCAATGCTCTTCCAATTCTTGATCGCTAATAGTTCCTCTTTTTTTCATTTCTCTCAAAGCTTCTCTATAATCCTGACCAAAACCATTAACTGAAGGAGGCTCTTCTTTATCATAAATTTTTTGAAGCCATTCGTCTATATAATATACATTAATTCTTTTAGTAGATGTTTTATCTTTAACTTCGTATAAATCAACAATTTGATTTGGTGTAAGTAATTGATCGTCCATATATCCGAAGTTTAAGAACATAGAGAGTAATTTACTTTTTTCGTTGTTTATGATGTATTTTTTAGCTATTTCTTTATAAACTTCAAAGAATACATTTGTAACACTTCTTCTAATTTTTCTAGCATCATCTTCAGTGCTAAATTTATCTTTTAATTTTTTGAATGCATTTAAAGATTTAAAGAATGTAGAGGCTCTATCTTCAGGTATTCCTGCTATTTCTATTATTTTTTTGCTAGGTTTTTTAATCTCTTCAGGAATATCTTCCACACCCATGACTACTTGAACATTATTTTCTTCGCTAGTTTCATTATTGCTAGAGTTTATATTTTGTGTAAGTTTTTTTATAGTGCTTTCTAATTCATCTATGTCAATATTTAAATCATAGTCATATTTATTTTTAATTTTTTCGCATATATCTTTTGTAGTATTTGCTATATATCTAGAATATCTAGCCCATACTTCATAACTTTTACCCTGTTTTTCTAATTCAAAAGCCATTTTAGAATATTCACCAAATAGAGATTCTTGATTATTTGAATATAGAAAAGCTATATTTTCCATAGTGCTTATAAATTCAGATTTAAGCATATAAGCTATATCTTTTAAAGTTTCGTATAATATAGCAGTAGCCGACAAAGTCATATTAACATCATATCCAAAGAAAGAAGATTTAATTTCTTTAGGCATAGTTAAAAATATTTTTATATATTCAATTTCAAATTCTAATTTTTCATTTTTTTCAATGATTTTATTTTTATTATTATTGTATATCTCTTCATGGTCTTCTTTTATAAAATCAGAGTCAAAATCAGTAGGAAAATTAAAACCATCATTTGTAGCATATTCAAAAACTTCTTTTGTTTTTAGAAACAATTCAGATTTAATATTTCTATTTTTAGCATTTAAATTAAAATACATAACACCAAGATTTGTAGTTACTATTCTAATCTCATCATTAATTTTTTTAATTTTAATATACTCATCGTAAGTTTTCATTATAAGATAAGCAAGAGAATGGTACATATTTGTCATATATGTTTTATTGCTATTGAAGAATGTTTTTATATATTCTATATCAGGAATATTTATTGTATATATTTCATTGTCATTTTTAGATTTGAAAGAAAATATATAATTAGAATCGTATATAAATGATCCAATTCCAATCATAATATTTCTAGGTATAGAAAAAAGTTTACAGCTATATTTCATAATTTCTTCTTCATCTTCTATACCGATTAATTCTCTAGAAGATATATAAACATCAATATCACCTTTAGTGATTATAGAAATGTTTTTAATTTTTTCACCTTCATAATATATAGTAGTATTTGGTGTAAGATTTTTTATTCCGTTTTCTTCTGGCATATTCATATGAAACTCTCTAAATTTTTAAAAATAATAATATAATTATAAGTTTTTTCTCAAAAAAAAGCGAATTTTTTGGTTAATATTTTGTTTTAATTTTATTTTTGAAATTTAGGTTTAAAAATATGTATAAAATGTATAATATATAATAAATTTTAAAGAAAAAACAGAAAAAAAAGTGTATTTGAGGCGGAAAATAGTATTGCGTTTTTTTAGCTGTATGCTATACTGGTAAAACATTGATGATAAATAAAAAACATCAATGAGAAACAAAAGATGATCTTTGACAGATATATAAGAGCGTAGATTTTTATAAAGTATTTTCCAATTAAGAAGCGGAAAGTCAGCGATTATAAAAATCTTCACTTGATAAGAAAAGAAAACACAATTAGATTGTGTGTCTTAGAGTAGAAACAATTAAGCGGACGTTACTAAAGAATTAGAAGAAACAGCTTTAATTAGCTAAGAAGTCTCATTCAAGACGTATTAGACTTAAGAACTTAGAGATAAGAAGGAAAGGATAATATGGTCAAGTAAGTAAGGGCTTAAGGTGGATGCCTAGGCACTGGAAGGCGATGAAGGTCGTGACAAGCTGCGATAAGCTACGGGGAGAAGCAAATATTCTATGATCCGTAGATCACCGAATGGGAAAACCTATAGAAGCAAGCCTTCTATATCATGCACTGAATCCATAGGTGTATGAGGCGACACCCAGGGAACTGAAACATCTAAGTACCTGGAGGAAGAGTAATCAAAATTGAGATTCCCTCAGTAGTGGCGAGCGAAAGGGGAAGAGCCTAAACCGTAATAATGTCAAGTTGTAAGGCGTTGTTATTGCGGTGTTGTAGGGCGGTGAGTGGTATACTTACATATATCGACTTTGCTATATATGATAGTGGAACTGTTTTGGAAAAGCAGGCCATAGTGGGTGATAGCCCTGTACACGAAATCATATATACAAGGTTTTGCCGTTCCTGAGTAGGGCGGGGCACGTGAAACCCTGTTTGAATCTGGGTAGACCACTATCCAAGGCAAAATACTAACCAGTGACCAATAGTGTAGAGTACCGTGAGGGAAAGGTGAAAAGTCTCCCGTTGAGGGTTATTAAATAGAACCTGAAACCTTAAGCTTACAAGTAGTCAGAGGGAACCCTGCTAGCAATAGTAGAAGGCCTGATGGCGTGCCTTTTGTAGAATGAGCCTGCGACTTATAGTATGTAGCAAGATTAAGAGGTAATAGCCTTGTAGTCGTAGTGAAAGCGAGCCTTAATAGGGCGAAATTAGTTGCATGCTATACGACCCGAAGCCAAGTGATCTACCTATGAGCAGTGCGAAACTCGAGTAACATTGAGTGGAGGTGCGAACCAGTGGCCGTGAAAAGGCTTTGGATGACTTGTGGGTAGGAGTGAAAGGCTAATCAAACTTGGAGATAGCTGGTTCTCTCCGAAATGTCTTTAGGGGCAGCGTTATGTGTTTACTTGCGGGGGTAGAGCACTAAATGGACTAGGGCTCCTAACCGAGTACCAAACCCAACTAAACTCCGAATACCGTAAGTTAAGAACATGGCAGTTAGACAGCGGCGGATAAGCGTCATTGTCAAAAGGGAAACAGCCCAAATCCTCAGCTAAGGTCCCAAAATCTATGTTAAGTGGGAAAGGATGTGAGAATACTTAAACAGCCAGGAGGTTGGCTTAGAAGCAGCCATTCCTTTAAAGAGTGCGTAACAGCTCACTGGTCGAGTGTTTTTGCGCCGAAAATGTAACGGGGCTCAAACATAGTACCGAAGCTAGGGAATTATAGAGTTAATCTATGATTGGTAGGAGAGCGTTCTTTAAGCCGTTGAAGGTGTATCGTAAGGTATGCTGGAGGTATAAGAAGTGAGGATGCAGGCATGAGTAACGAGAAAACGGGTGCGAAACCCGTTCGCCGCAAACCCAAGGTTTCCTAGGTAAAGCTAATCTGCCTAGGGTTAGTCGACCCCTAAGATGAGGCTGAAAAGCGTAGTCGATGGGAAACAGGTAAATATTCCTGTACTATAGTATGTTTCGATGGAATGACACAGATTGTTTGCGTACGCGAGGTGATGGTTATCCTCGTCGAATAGCCGAGACTTGTGGCGAGTAAATGCTTGCTGCTTTAAGGTTGAGGTGGATAGTGACTGGGCTTTCGGGTTCAGGAAGTTGCGTGAATTAGGCTGTCTAGAAATAATTTCTAAGGTTAGGCATATTATAATCGTACCGCAAACCGACACAGGTGGGTGAGATGAGTATTCTAAGGCGCTCGAGATAATCTTCCCTAAGGAACTCTGCAAATTAGTCTTGTAACTTCGGAAAAAGAGACGCTTGAATCTCGGTAGCAATATCGGGAGGAGAGTCGCAGTGAAAAGGCCTGGCCGACTGTTTAACAAAAACACAGATCTCTGCAAACATGTAAATGGATGTATAGGGATTGACACCTGCCCAGTGCTGGAAGGTTAAAAGGAGAGGTTAGCGTAAGCGAAGCTTCGAATTGAAGCCCCAGTAAACGGCGGCCGTAACTATGACGGTCCTAAGGTAGCGAAATTCCTTGTCGGGTAAGTTCCGACCTGCACGAATGGTGTAACGATCCGGGCACTGTCTCGGGGAAGAACTCGGTGAAATTGAATTATCAGTGAAGATGCTGATTACCCGCAACAGGACGGAAAGACCCCGTGAACCTTTACTATAACTTGACATTGAGTTTTGTTTTGTGATGTGTAGAATAGATGGGAGGCTTTGAAGTGGGAGCGCCAGCTTTCATGGAGCCATCGTTGAAATACCATCCTTCGCAAAATGGGATTCTAACGATTAACCGTTATCCGGCAGTCGGACATTGTCAGGCGGGTAGTTTGACTGGGGCGGTCGCCTCCTAAAGAGTAACGGAGGCGTGCAAAGGTCACCTCAAACCGAATAGAAATCGGTAGTAGAGTATAAAGGCATAAGGTGGCTTAACTGCGAGAGAGACATCTCGAGCAGGTGCGAAAGCAGGTCTTAGTGATCCGGTGGTCCCGAGTGGAAGGGCCATCGCTAAACGGACAAAAGGTACTCCGGGGATAACAGGCTTATCTCCCCCAAGAGTTCATATCGACGGGGAGGTTTGGCACCTCGATGTCGGCTCATCGCATCCTGGGGCTGGAGCAGGTCCCAAGGGTTTGGCTGTTCGCCAATTAAAGCGGTACGCGAGCTGGGTTCAGAACGTCGTGAGACAGTTTGGTCCCTATCCGTTGCGGGCGTTGGAAAATTGAGAAGAGTCATTTTTAGTACGAGAGGACCGAAATGAACGCACCTCTGGTGTATCTGTTGTTCTGCCAAGAGCATCGCAGAGTAGCTATGTGCGGACGGGATAACCGCTGAAAGCATCTAAGTGGGAAGCCTCCTTCAAGATTAATTTTCCCTATGAGTTTCGTTGGAGACTACGACGTTGATAGACTGCAAGTGTAAGCAGGGAAGAAATACCTGTTCAGCTGAGCAGCACTAATCAGACCAATGGCTTGACCATATTATCGTTTTCTTCTTATAAACACACTAAAAAGAAAACATATAACAAGAATGAGACAATCTACGCTCCTATATATCTGGCAATATCATCAAATTGTTCTTTAATTTGCTAATATTATTTCGGTGACCATAGAGAAAGTGATACACCCGTTCCCATTCCGAACACGGCAGTTAAGCCTTTCATCGTCGATGGTACTGTAAGGGTAGCTTTACGGGAGAGTAGAACGTTGCCGGGTATATATTATATATTTTTATCCCAATAGATTTTTCTGTTGGGATTTTTTATATTTAAAATAATTAATAAGATTAACAAAATGAATAACAAAGAAAGAATTATAAAAACTATTAGAATTATAACATATTTATTTTCTTATATGATGGTTACTGTTGTAGCTTTTAATTATGGTTATATGTTTTATGCTATTAAATTTGACGGAGCTTCTGCTTCCCCTAATATTTCTTTTATTTTTGCTTTGCCTTTTATTATTGCTATATTAGTATGTGTTGTTTTAATAAAAATTATAGATAAAAAAATGAAAGATTAAGAATTTATTTAATAAAAAATGTTAAATGAGTAGATATATATACTTTATATAGCCATTTTTATTTAATTTAATACATAATAATTAAATGAAAACAATTTTTAAATGTTAATAATCCAAGAAAAATATAAAAAAGTAAATAAAAAAATAATTTTGCAACTTATATTTATTTCACGCTTTTGCCTTCTATAAATTTGTAATCAACATAGAATACTTGTTCTACTTTTATGTTATTAATTAAATTTATTAAAGTATTAGCAGCAGATACACCAGCATTAAATGAATCAAATTTTATAGTAGAAAGTTCAGGCTCTATTATTTCATCAATCTCATATCCACCAAAAGATATTACAGATATATCATCTGGAATTTTAAGCCCCATTTCTTTTGCAACCATATAAACACTATGAGCTTGCCTATCTGTAGAACATACTATAGCATCCAATTTTTTATTTTTTAATAAATTTTTAGCTGCAATTTTAGCACTATCATAAGAAAAGTCTGCTAATTCAATATTTATATTCTCTATTCCATATTTTTTTAAGCCGCATATAACTCCATTTTTTCTATTAACCCCAATAGCAACATCTTTTTCATCAACACTAATGAAACCTATATTATTATGATTTCTCTTAGCAATATATTCTCCTATCTCAATACCCGCATTATAATCATCATTAATGATACTTATACCATCAGCATATTCTTGCCCATAAATTACAAAAGGTATATCTAGTTTTTTTAATATTTTCTTATGCTCATCTGTAATATATGTAGCACTTAATACTATACCATCAACATTTAATCTCTTTAATTTTTCTATATATTTAACTTCTAATTCATTTTCATGATTTGTGTTCATTATTATCGGCATATAATTTTTTTCTCTAAAAGTCTTTTCTAAGCCAGTAAGTACCCTAGATGTAATTGTTGAATCTAAAGCAGGCACTATAATTCCTATTATATAGCTTTGTCTTGCTTTTAATCTAGCAAAAGTATTAGGCTCATAATTATATTTTTTTATTATTTTAGTTATTTTGTCTTTAGTTTCTTTTTTTATATATCCACCGTTAAAGTATCTTGATATTGTAGTTTTTGTTACTCCTGCAATTTCAGCTATTTCTTTCATTGTTATCTTTTTATTTTCGATTCTCATTAAACAGTCTCTTTTTATATGTTATTTTATGAGAGTATATATCTTTTATGTTAAAAATCAAATGTGGCCCTTTATTTTTTATAAAAATTTGTATAATTATGGTTGACAGAATATTAAAAGATGATAGAATAATATGTAACCGATTACATAAATATATTAGGATTTTTATTATGGCTATAAATTATAAAAAAACCGCTGAAGAAATTATTAAAACAGTAGACAAAGATAATATCACCTCGGCAACTTTCTGTGCTACAAGATTAAGATTGATAGTAAAAGACAGAGAAAGTATAAAAGACACAGATATTCAAAAGATAGAAGGGGTGAAGGGAGTATTTTTTAACTCTGGGCAGTATCAGATAATATTGGGTACTGGTGTTGTAAATAAAGTTTATGCTGAGGTTGTTAATTTAGGAGTTGAGGGGGCAGCAAAACAAAATACAGAAGAGATAAAGAAATCTGCAGAAAAAAATAGCTTTAGAAAGTTTATTCGTATATTTGCAGATGTGTTTGTTCCTATAATGCCTGCTATGATTGCAACAGGTTTATTTTTAGGGCTTAAGGGTGCTTTAATTAATGATAGTTTTTTGATCATATTTAATTTGCAAGTGTCAGACATACCAGTTTCTATTATGACATTTATGAGCGTACTTACTGAAACAACATTTGCATTTTTGCCTGCTTTGGTATGTTGGTCTACTTTTAGAGTGTTTGGAGGCTCTCCTATATTGGGTATATTACTTGGATTAATGCTTGTTTCTCCTGCCTTGCCTAATGCATATTTAGTTGCTAACCCTGACAGCGGTGTGAAACCTATAATGCTTTTTAATTTTATACCTATAGTTGGGTATCAAGGAAGCATACTTCCAGCACTTATCGCTGGTATTATAGGCTCTAAAGTGGAATTAAATTTAAGAAAAGTTATACCTAATATAATAGATATACTTGCTACTCCTTTTTTAATTTTGCTTATAATGCTTATATTATCTTTAGCTATAATTGGACCTATTTTCCATATAGTTGAACAGTGGATATTAGTAGCTATTAATTTCTCTTTATCATTGCCTTTTGGAATTGGCGGATTTATAATAGGTTTTGGAATAATATTTATAGTTGTTACTGGCGTTCATCATGTAATGAATTTAATAGAGATATCTTTTCTTGTTGCTACTACTCTAAACCCAATTAATCCTCTTTTATCTGTTGCTAATTTAGCTACGGGTGCTGCTTGTTTGGCTGTTACATTAAAAACCAGAAGAAAGAGTGTAAAAGCTATGGGGTATGGTGCTACATTATCAGCTTGGCTTGGAATAACAGAGCCTGCTATATTTGGTATTAATATAAGATATGGAATAAAGCCTATGGTTTGCGGTGCTATTGCTGCTGGTATAACAGGGTTGATTGCAAGGTTATTAAACTTACAAGCTACTGCTAATGGTGTTACTGGTATACCGGGGGCATTACTTTATATTTATGACAGTAAACAGTTAATAGGTTATATTGCTGTTGCTTTAATTACTGTTGTTTTATCTTTTACTATTACTTGGTTTTTTGGTGTGCCTAATGAGTATATGCAGGAAGATGAAGAGTAAAAATAGATAATAGTTTATATAGTTAAACATATATATTTTGTTAATTTATATATTTTTGTAAATGTATTATCAACTTTTTCCTTATCTCACATTATGTGTACTTCATAAAAGTTGTAAAAAGTGCTAAAAAACAAAATTGATAAACTTAAAAATTTTTAGCACATATTAAAGGATAATCAAATGAACTTGGTTGCTAAAGTATTTGAAGAGGCAATAAAACAAAAAGAAATTGAATATATTAATAAGGAAAATAAAAAATGGAGATTAAATTTTCATTTAATGCCTCCTGTAGGTTGGCTTAATGACCCTAATGCTTTATCTTATTTTAAAGGTGAGTATCATATATTTTTTCAATATTCACCTTTTAGTGCTAATGGCGGATTAAAGTTTTGGGGTCATTACACAACTAAAGACTTAATCAACTACAAGTATATAGGAGTTTCATTATATCCAGATCAAAAATATGATTGTCATGGAGTATATTCTGGCTCTGCTTTTATAGAAGATGATAAGATGTATATATATTATACAGGCAATGTAAAACTTTTAGGAAAGCATGATTATATTGAAAGCGGAAGAGAGGCTAATACTATGCTTATTGTTTCAAATGATGGTATTAACTTCTCTGAAAAAGAATGTTTAATGGAGATGAAAGATTATCCTAAAGGTATAACTAATCATATAAGAGACCCTAAAGTATGGAGAGAGGGGGATTCTTATTATATGGTTCAAGGTGCAAGAAAATACGGAGCTGACAGAGATAATGATATTGGAGAAGTGTTAATATTTTCTTCAAAAGATAAAAAGAATTGGAAGCACACAAGCACTATAAATACCAAAGAGAGATTTGGTTATATGTGGGAATGCCCTGATTTGTTTAATTTAGATGGTCAGAATATTTTAATTACTTGTCCGCAGGGTGTGAAGCAAATTGAGAGTGTTTACGAAAATATTTATCTTTCTGGATATTTTTTAATTAATGATGATTACAAAAATAAAAACTCTGCTGAAGCAACAAACTTTACTGTATTAGACAGAGGTTTTGATTTTTATGCTCCGCAGACATTTTTAGATGAAAATGGAAATAGAGTTATTATAGGTTGGATGGGGGTTCCTGACACTGAAAAGACTCATAAAAATTTAACAGTTAAGTATGGCTGGCAGCATTGCTTAACTGTTGCAAGAGAATTAAGTTTCAAAAATGGCAAACTCTATCAAAAGCCTCATAGAAATTTAGAAAAATTGAGAGAGAAAAAAATATTTGAAAATAAATGTTCTTATTCTTCATTATCTGATAATTTAATTTCTGATGTTAAGTCTTATGAAGTTTTAATTGATAGTATAAAATATTATAATAATTTTGAGTTACTAATTTCTGAAAATGTTTCTATTAAATATAAAGATAATAAATTTATATTAGAGTTTATAAACGATATAGGAAAACAAATCGGCGGCGGAAGAGACAAAAGAAGTGCATATTTAGAAAAGTTAGAAAATATAAGAATATTAATAGATACTTCAGCGATAGAGATATTTATAAATGATGGAGAGATGGTATTTACTACTAGGTATTATCCAGATGAATATTCTTTTAGGGTTTCAGGGGATATGAGTTTAACAATATATAAATTACAATCTTTTAGTTATTAAATAGTTTTTTATGATTTTATTATTATAATTTAATATAAGAAACATATTATATAAAAATATCAAAAAAATTAAAACTCATTTTTGACAAATTATGCTTGTTTCGGTATAATATAGTATATGTATGCATCTTTTATGAAAAATAGTAAAAAATATTTTATGCTTTTTTCTATTTTCCGATAATAATTTTATAATAAATATTAATTTATGGGGGGATTTAATTGTCTACTAATAACGGTTACCAAAAATATAAAAAAATTGATGTTAGTACAGCATCTCAAAATAGGCTAGTTATTATGCTTTATGACGGTGCTATTAAGTTTCTTGAGAATGCTTGTAATGCTATGGACAAAAAACATGGTACAGAAGAGGCTCATAATAATATAATGAAAGCTCAAGAGATTATATATGAACTTCTCTCTTCTTTAAACTATGATGCTAAAGAAATAGCTGATAGGCTTGCTTCTATTTATACTTATATGAATCAAAGATTAACAGAAGCAAATATATCTAAAACTAAGCCGCCTATATTAGAGGTTATAAAATATCTTAAAGAATTAAAAGGTGCTTGGGAAGGTGTTGAGCAAAAAATGTCTTCATCTAACATTACTGCAAATGATAAAGAAGATACTAGTTCTACTCCTAAAAATAATTCTACTCCTGCTGATAATAAAAGTTATGATAAAAATTTTGCAAAAAAAGATGATAAAGCTGTTACATCAAAATTAAATATTACGGGTTGATGATGAAAAAGATTTGTTTTTATATTTTTATATTTATAGTTTTTATAATTGCTGTATCTTGCGGCGATAAGACTCAAGAGACTATTGAACAGTATCAAGCTAGAATGCAAAATGCTCAGATACTAAAATATTATAATATACAAGAAGTAACACCTCCTAGAGTTGTAGATGACGGTATATTATTTACTTTTGCAGAAAATTATGATTCTGTGGAAGTGTCTGGAGATTTTAATAATTGGGAAGATAGTATACCTCTTATAAAAAACTCTTATGGTATATTTTATTATTTATGGCAAACTCCTCTAAAGGCTGGAGAATATTCATATAGATATAGAGTTAATGGTGTTTGGATTAATGACCCTATAAATCCAAATATAGAATACGACAACAACAATCAAGAGGTTAGCTATTTTGTATTAGCTGAAGATATTGGTTTTTATGAGAGAAATCCTATATACAATGCAGACGGTACAGTAACATTTTTCTACAGCAATGATACAGCATTAGAAGTTATGTTTACATCAGATAAATTAGGTTTTGACAGCTTAAGATATCCTATGACTTATTCTAACAATTTATGGACTATCACTTTAAGAGCAGAACAAGGCCCTTATTATTATAACTTTGTAGTTGATAGAGTATGGGAAATAGACCCTATTAATTTAAATGTTTATAAAGGAAATGACGGAAGGCTTCATTCATTTACTACTATAAATTATAATAATACAAATTTAATAAAGTAAATAATTAAAATAAAAAGTTATAAATTTTTACAATATATTGAAATAATAATTTTCTATTAATTTTTTGTTGTTATTTTACCGTCTTACACGGTGTGTACTTCGTCAAAGAACCAAAAAGTGTAAGTGTTTTAGCTTTTGCATATATGGAATATGTATTAAATAAAAAATAATATTTGTATTTTTAGATATGCTTAAGAGCTGTTTTTTTAATGCATAACATTACTTCTTCACTCTTCTCCATAATATTCAATAGCTTCTATATATTGATTTCTTAATTCATTATTTGTTATGCTATTTGTAAAGCTATTTAAGTAGTTTATTCCTTCTTCTTTATTTCCCATAATTATTTTATAAATGCCGTTAAAATATATAGCCTCATATATCTTTTGAGAATTACTATAATTGTTTAATACTTCATTGAAATATTTAATGCCTTCATCAAACTGTTCATTGTAAAATAATAATATTCCTATATCTACTAAATATGTTGGTATATCTTTTTTTTCTATTTTATTTTCTTTTATCAATACACCATACATATCTGCTGCTTCTTTATAATACTCATAGTCTATATATATTTTTAATTTCTCTACTGTTGGATTATTATTAGCAAACTCTCTATTAATATTTTCTCTTTTTATTTTTATATTTTTTATCTCTTCAAGTAAATCATTTGTATCAATATAGCCTAATATCTTTTTTATAATAAAAGCATTTGTATTTATAAAAACTGTAGTAGGGAAAGCATTAATATTGTATTGATTTGTTAGAAATTTTACATCTTCATCATTGTATTCAGCATTAATTTTTAAAGGCACAAAATTGTAGTTAATATTAGAAACTATATCTTTATCCAAATAAACATTCGTCTCCATTATCTTACAAATTGTACACCAATCAGTATAAAAATCTATCATTATAGCTTTATTTTCTTTTGCTGCCTTTTCTAATGCTGTATTATAATTAGTTTCCCAATTTATTAATTGTCTATTTTTATTATTATTACAAGATAACAAGAATAATATACTAAATGCTATAATAAAAATGTTTTTCATTTATATATCCTAATTTATTTTTTAATTCAGTATAAAAAAACAGCCATCATATATAAAATATAATGACTGTTATTATTATCAAGTTTATGAAATTTATAAAACTAATTATTAATATTTAGTTTCATAAGGAAGAAGAGCAATATTTCTAGCTCTTTTTATAGCTTTAGTAACTAATCTTTGATGTTTAGAGCAAGTACCATTTAAGCGTTTAGGTATAATTTTTCCGCTTTCTTTAACATATTTTTTTAATAATTTTATGTCTTTATAATCTAATACATCAATATTATTTTTGCAGAAATAGCATATTTTTTTCTTAAAAAATTTTTTTCTGCTAGATGCATCTTTATTAAAATGTTGTTTTTTATCAGTTTTAACTTTATTTTCTTCTTCATTATTAGAAGTATTCTCTACATTTTCTGTGTTTTCTAATTCCATTGTTTTATCTCCTCAAATATTTAATTAAAATGGCACTTCATCATCGTCAGAAAAACTACCTATATCAATACCATCAGACATACCGCCTCCAACAGAAGCTGAAGGAGTATAAGTAGTATCCATTGAGCCAGATTGACTATTAGCTCCTAGCATTTGCATGCTATTAACTATAATTCTAATTCTTGATTTTGTAGTATTTGTATCTTTATCCTGCCATCTATCCTGTCTTAAAGAGCCATTAATAGCTATTTGTTTGCCTTTAGTTAAATATTTACTTATAGTTTCTGCTGTTTTACCAAAAGCAACTACATCGAAATAGTTAACCTCATTAGCATTTTTAGTGCTTACATAATAATTATTTGCTATAGAAAACTCTACAACCGCACTTCCGCTTGGCAAATATTTAAGCATAGGATCAGCAGTAAGTCTGCCTATTAAAGTTACATTATTTACATCTGACATAATAATTTAAGCCTCTATACTAATTATGCTTCTTGACTATTAGATTCTTCTTTTTTAACTTCTTTTTTTTGCATAATTTCATCTAAACGAACTATTATAAATCTTAATATACTAAGCTCATATCTTAATTCTTTTTCAATTGTTTGTAAGCTTTTACCATCACATTTGAAATGATAGAAATAGAATTTACCCTCATTTACTTTACGAATAGGGTAGCTTAGCTTATGAATGCCATAATCTGATTCATTGAATATTTCACAGTTATAGTTTTGTAAGATAGATTTGACATGTTCTTTTGCTTTTTGATGTACAGAGTCATTTATCTCTGTAACGAAAAGAATTTCATATTCTCTCATTTGTTTAAACTCCTTGGACAAGGCTTCATGTTTTCACGAAGCGAAGTATTTAATAATATCTTATTCGTGCAATTATATATTTTTTTACTAAAAAGTCAATGAATTTTATTATAGATTTTTTTATTAAAAATAAAACTAATATATATTTATTATTGACAATAGTAATTAATTTTTATAAAATATATTCAAAATTTTTTATTTATGGAGTTATTGTAATGAAATACATGAATCTTTACAGAGGTTACGAAAAGAGAAAAGAGAGTATAGATAAAAAAATAGCTTCTATTATAGAAAGAAGTCAATTTGTATTTGGTGAAGAGTTAGACAGTTTAGAGAATGAATTAGCAAATTATACTGGGGCTAAATATGCTGTTGGTGTTTCATCTGGGCATGTTGGCTTAGTGCTTTCACTTTTGGCATTAGGATTTAATGCTGGAGATGACCATTCTAAAAAAGAAGTAATAGTTCCTGCTATGACATTTTTCTCTACTGCTGAGGCACCTTCTTTTTTGGGAATGAAGGTTGTGGTTTGCGATATTGATGAGTATTTTAATATGGATGTAAACAAGCTCGAAAGCCTTATTAATAAAAACACTGTTGCAATTATACCTGTAAACTTATTTGGACAATGTGCTAATTATGATGTTATATTAGACATAGCTAAGAAGCATAATTTGTTTGTAGTAGAAGATGCTTGTCAGTCTTTTGGTGCCAGCTATAAAAATATAAAATCTTGTTCTGGTAAGTTAGGTGATATTGCTGTTACTTCATTTTTCCCTGCTAAGTCTTTAGGTTGTTTTGGCGATGGTGGAATGGTATTTACTAATGATGAGAAATTATATAAAAACTTAAAACAGCTTCGTCATCATGGTGATGAAGGCGGAATGATACATGTTAAGCTTGGTACTACTGGAAGATTAGATAATTTACAGGCTGGCATTTTATTAGAGAAGTTTAAGGGCTTTGATGATGATATGAATCACAGAAGACTTGCTGCTAAATATTATAATGAAAACTTAAAAGATATAGTAAAGGTTCCTCAAGTGGCAGAATATACTGAAAGTGTTCATGCACAATATGTTATACAAGTAGAAGAGAATAGAGATGAAGTGAGAACTAAATTAAGTGAACTTGGCATACCTACAGCACTTTATTATCCGCACCCTATACATTTAGCACCTGTTCTTGTTAAAAGATTAGGATACAAAGAAAGGGATATGCCTGTGTCTGAATATGCTTCTAAACACAATATAGCTCTTCCTATAGATAATGATATTCTTAAAGAAGAACAAGATATGGTAATAGAAGCTTTAAAAAAAGTTATAAAAAAATAATTTTTTAAGGTTTTTATTTTGAGTATTTTAGATACAACAGAGATTGATGAAGAGCTTGTTGGAATTGTAACAGAACTTAACAAGCTCGGATTCATTACTAATCAAAGCTGTGCTGGACATAGTTATCAAAAGATAGGGTTTAATTATAATCCTTATATATCATTTTTTTATGGTATATTAGAGCGAAGAAAAAAAGAAGATTGGGATAATTTGTATCATTGTTTAATATTAGATGAGATACTTAAAAATATTAATAATGATAATGTTATAATAACTATGCGTTTTAACACAATAGATAAAAAAATGTCGTATAGAGATATTCATTTTACTAATTTAGAATACGATTTATCTTTTATGAACTTCTACAAACTTAATACAGCTAATATTACAGATACTGAAAAGGGAAGTAAATTATTTATTAGCAGATGGAAAGATATTATAAAATATTATAGAGCTAATAGAAAAGAATTAGATGAGAAGTTTATAAAGAGTTAATATAATGCCTTTTTATTTCATCATAAAAGTTTGAGCATATTATATTAGATTTTAAATTATTAATTTCTATGTTGGCATTTAATGATGTTGTTTCGTCTTTGTTTGCATTTGCTAAAAAATGTCCTTCTTTATCAACTATAAAACTTTTACCTATAAAATATGCATCAATATCTTTTGTTTTTTCTCTTCCAACTCTATTGCATAATATTATAGGAGTGAGGTTTTCAATTGCTCTTACTCTTGCTATTTTTAAAGTATTTTCTCCTCCAAAGTTTGCAAGAATGCATATTAAATTGCTTCCGTTTAATATTTGTTTTCTTGATATTTCACTAAACCACACATCAAAACAAATTTGTATAGATAATTTTTCTTTGCAAACTTCAAATATATTGTAGGATTCTTTTATATCTCCGCTGTCAAAAAACTTTTTTTCAAAATCTGATAAATGAACTTTTCTATATACGCCTTTAAAATATCCGTTTTCTGCTATTAATGCTGAATTATAAATTTTATATTTAAAATTTTCTGCAAATCCTGCTATTATAGCTTTGCTATATTTTTTGACATTTTTACTATTTCGTTTATGAATATTGATTTTTTATTTGTTTTATTTGTATCTTCTATATTTTCTATGCTTTCAGATGCTCTTAATAAATCTTCTCTCTTTTCAAATAAATATCCAGATGAAGAAAGTTCTGGAAGCACTATTAAATTAGCATCATTATTTTTAATATATTTTTCTATTATACTTATATTTTATTTTTTATCTTTTTTTACGTCAAATTGAATAAAAGATACTTTCATTTTTATTATCTCTTAAAATTATTATTAAATCAATTCTAATTTAAATACATCTAAATAAGGGAATTCCTCTTTTAATATATTATAATCATTTTCTATTTTTTTATCATCACTATCATACAAAGTAAATAAAGAAGAGCCAGAACCGCTCATCATTATTTTTTTATTTATTTTGTTTTGCATTTCTTCTTTATATTCTTTTATTTTAGGATCAAGAGTAAATACATTATTTTCAAACACATTATATAAATTATTATAAATATTATTAAAATCTAATTTTTTATTATCAAAAATAGATTTGAAAGATAAAAAGTCTGCTTTGTTAAAATCTTCTCTTTTAAAATTTGAATAAGCAATTTTTGTAGATACATGTATATTTGGGTATATGATAATTATTTTATAAGGCAATGTATAATTATAGTTAAAAATATTCTCTCCTATGCCATTAACCCAGCTCATACCTTGCTTAATAAAAAAAGGAATATCAGCTCCAAACTTTGAAAATGTTTTTATTAATGTTTCATCTTCTTTTATTTTTAAATCTTCAAGTAAAAATTTTATAAATACTCCTGCATTAGAAGAGCCGCCCCCAAGACCAGCACCATTTGGTATATTTTTTTCTATATTTATTTTATAACTTTTTTTTAAGTTCATGCTATCTTTAAAAAACAAAAATATTCTTGAAAGTATATTATCTTCATTGTCATCATTTAATCTGTATTTGCCTGTAGTTGTAACTTTAAAAGAAGTGGATTCTTCTATTGTTAGAATATCATAAAGATTAACGGTGTGAAATAAAGATTCTATTAGATGGTATCCGTCTTCTCTTTTTGATGTTATATCCAAAAACAAGTTTACTTTGCAAGGAGATTTTAATTCTATCATATAGCTGCCTTTTGAAATAATAATTTTATAAAAATATTATAGCATCAATTATAAATTAATAATATAGGATTGTTATGATTAATTAGTTATACTAAAAAATTTTAAGTTTTTCAATTTTTATTGTTTGCGGTGGCTTTACCCCACCACTGTGCGTGCTTCGCAATATCCCCACTTCTTTTACGACCGTAGGAAGTGACTTTGGTATTGGTATAAAAGAAGCAAAACAGCTGCATTTTTAGCTAAAATTTAGGTTTTATCACACATTTAATACGTATTCATAAAATATTAGCTATAGTATATGCACTTTTTGCAACTTTTTGCGGCGGGAAAAAGTTGATAAAGATTTTTTAAAAATATATAAATTGACAGAATGTAGTTGTTTAGATATATACTAACTTTTATAGCATTCTATGTGTATAGTTGACTCCATATTCATTTTATCTCTTATAGATTTTTCTAATATGCTTACTTTATTATGAGCCTCTTCTACTGTCATATCTTTTGGGAAACGCATATGAAATGTTATTTCTGTATGGTCGCCGTAGGTATGTATATGAAAATGATGAAGATTTGAATTATCATTATTGATATTAAGTTCGTTAGCAATGCTGTTAATATCTCTAATAATATCTTCAGAAGGGTATTCTCCTATTAAAGGCTCTATGCTGGATTTGATTACATCGAAAGCGGCATAAAAAATTACAAGTGAAACTAATATACTTAAAACACTATCCATCCACCATAAATTTTTTCCTACTAATATACCAACTAATATGATTATAGAAGTAATACTATCGCTTCTATGATGCCAAGCGTCTGCATACAATGACTTTGAACCAGATTTTCTATAACCCCAAAGTGAATATTGTGCCAATAGCTCTTTAACTACAATAGAAACAATCATTGCAACTATAGCTATAATTGTAAATGATGCAGTTTTTTTGTTCATAATATTTTTTATAGCCTCAGCAAAAAAACTATAACCTATAAATACAAGCATAATACCAACAATAAAACTAGTTATAAGCTCTATTCTTCCGTGCCCGAAAGGGTGCTCTTTGTCGGCTGGTTTTTTAGAAAATATTCCTCCTATAATAACTATAATGCTGCTTATGCAATCGCTTAATGAATGCCATGCATCTGCCATTATAGAAAGTGAGCCTGTGAGAATTCCTACTATATATTTAAATGCAAATAATAATACGTTTATGATTACAGATACTATTCCTTCTATTATCATATATTTAGATTTTTTTTCATTGCTTATATTCATTATTTTTTACCTTCATTCATTTATTTTTTAACTATTTAAAATATAATGAATTTAATATAAAATATCAATAATGAAATTATATGTTAAGACTTTTTATGTGCGAAAAAATATATATTATGCCCAATAGCTCTCATTTTCTCTTCATAGAGAGTAACGCCGTATCCTTCTAAACTATGAACATAATCTTCATTTAGAATATTTTTGAATTTACTATCTTCTTTGTATATAGGGTTCATTATTTCAAGTGCATAATTATCATCATCTGTAACAGAATAGAATATACCATCATCTTTTAAAAGCGGATGCATTTTACTTAAAAACTCTTTATTAAATATTCTTCTATGTGCATGTTTTTTCTTTGGCCAAGGGTCTGGAAAGTTTAAATATATTTTATCAAAATAATATTTATTTTTAATATAATTATCTATTACATTATTAGCCTCTCCGAATATAATAACAAGGTTTTTTATATCTCTTTTGTGTGCTTTGGATATTGCCTTTTTAGCAGCTTTAAAAGAATATTCTATTCCTACAAAATATTTATCTTTATTATTCATAGCAAGCTCTACTATAAATTTTCCGTTTCCGCTTCCTATTTCAAGTTCTAAATTTTTATTATTGTCTAATCTTTTTTTTAATTCTTCTATTATAATATTTTTATCTTCTGTATTAAAATCATCTATCAAATAAAAATTAAGTATTTCTTCATTTAAGTTCAAACTTCTCAAACTATCAACTCCTCATAATTTTATTTGAATAATATATTAATTAATATTTATGTCAATGATTTAATTAAATAATAAAACAATTTGTTATGCTATTAACTTATGATGATTTAAAATATGCTTCAAAATATTAAATTATTTTAATCTTTCATTAATTAGATTTTCTAATATAGTTAATATTTTTACTCTTCTCTCCCAAAGATAATCAACCATAGAATCATATATTTTTATTTGTTTTTGGAATGAATCAAATAATTTATCATTTTTATATAGTTTTTCTATTTCTTTAATGAGTTCTGCATTATCTTCATCTTTTTTAAAAAATAGTAATGCATTTTTATTAACCAAATCAAGTTCTATATTTTCATCGCCATTATAGATAGGTATGCATCCTGCTTTAAATGCATCAAAAAGTTTTTCGGTTATATATCCGTCACTGATAGTGTTCTCAGGGCATATATTAAATTTGAAATTTTTTAAATACTCTATTTTATTATCATTAAAAGCAGTCTTTAATGTATCATCGTTATGGAATAATTTACTTGGACAGCTTATATTATCTATTTTTGAAATTTTATTATACATTTGCCTTCTTATATTTGTTACATCATGGCTTGCAACTAATGAAGCGAATTTATTTTTCTTGGATTTTGCATTATTAATACTATCTACTACTTTTTTAATATCATCTTTTGTGTAATTTTTATTATCTAATAAACCATTAAAATTATAAAATATCCAAATAGGAAAACGCACATAATTTTTATTTTCATCTAATCTATCAAATCCTAAAGATAAATCAACATCATTAATACAATTATCAGAATATTTACTCCAAGTTTTATCAATAGTATTTTGTGATACACATTCACCCGTATAGAAAATTTTTATTTTAGCTTTAGAATTTTTCAAAAAGTATCTTTTTTCCAATAGGACCAAAAAACTCTATGTCTGGATTATAACTTATTTCTAAATAATTAATATAATTATTTTTTATTAAATTATAGAAATAATTATTGACAAATTCCTTTTCATTTATAGACCAATCATTTCTTACAAAAAATGTTTTTTTATCTTTTATAGTATTTTTATAATGATTATAATTTATTTTATATCCTAAATCTTTTAAATAAATAGAATTAATTCGTATACTATTTCTTGCTTTTTTAATTGGAATAGGCCATACTAAATATTCTATTAAATTCTTTTTAAATTTTAGTTTATTAGCCATATGTTTAATTTTTAAATTTATCCAAACTCATACCTACACTATTTAAATCGTATTCAAGCATTATCTTTACTAATTCTTTAAAAGTGGTTTTTGGTTTCCAGCCTAATTTTTCTCTTGCTTTAGTAGGGTCCCCTAAAAGTAAATCTACTTCAGCAGGTCTGTAGTATCTAGGGTCTATTTCAACATATTTTTTCCAGTCAAGCCCCACAAGACCAAAAGCCTCATCAAGAAATTCACGAACAGAATGTGTTTCACCAGTTGCTATAACATAATCCTCTGCCTTTTCTTGCTGCAACATAAGCCACATAGCCTCAACATAATCTTTCGCATATCCCCAGTCTCTTTTTGCATCCAAATTACCTAAATATAATTTATCCTGTTCTTTATTTAAAATTTTAGCAATTGCATGTGTAATTTTTTTAGTAACAAAAGTTTCACCTCTTCTTGGACTTTCATGATTGAATAATATACCATTGCAAGCATACATATCATAACTTTCTCTATAATTAACTGTAATCCAATATGAATATAGTTTAGCACAAGCATAAGGGCTTCTTGGATAAAAAGGTGTTTTTTCTGTTTGAGGTGTTTCTACAACTTTTCCGTATAATTCGCTTGTTGAAGCTTGATAAAATTTTGTTTTTATACGTGTTTCTTTAATAGCATCAAGTATTCTTATAGTACCTAAACCCACAACATCAGCAGTATATTCTGGCATATCAAAACTTACTCTTACATGACTTTGTGCTGCTAAGTTATATATTTCATCAGGCTGTATTTTTTCTAATAATCTTGATAAATTAGAACTATCAGACAAATCTCCATAATGCAAAAACATCTTAACATCATTAATATGCGGATCTTGATACAAGTTGTCTATTCTCTCTGTATTAAAAGAAGAGCTTCTTCTAATTATACCATGTACTTCATAACCTTTCTCTAATAAAAACTCAACTAAATAAGAACCGTCTTGTCCTGTAATTCCTGTAATAAGTGCTTTTTTCATATTATTATATCCTATTATTTATTATGATTTTTTAAAAAATCTTCATAAGCTATTTTTAAACCATCTTCAAGTTCTGTTTTATATTTCCAACCCAAAGAATTTATTTTTGAAACATCTAATAATTTTCTCATAGTACCGTCTGGTTTAGAGCTATCTAATTTTATTTCGCCTGTAAAACCAACTACTTTTTTTATTAACTCTGCTAATTCTTTTATAGTAACTTCCTTACCAGAACCTATATTAATAAATTTACCTATATCCTTAGCATCTTTATTTTCCATTAAATAAATACAAGCCTCTGCTAAATCATCTGAACACATAAACTCTCTTAAAGGAGTACCGCTTCCCCAAATAACAGTTTCTTTCAAATTATTTATTTTTGCTTCATAAAAACGTCTTATAAGCATTGGTATAACATGGGCGTTTTCAGGATGATAATTATCATTGATACCATAAAGATTGCAAGGCATAACAGATATATAATTAGTATTATATTGTCTATTATAAGCCTCACATAATTCTATACCTGTAATTTTTGCCAAAGCATAGGGTTGATTTGTGCTTTCTAAATATCCTGATAATAAATATTCTTCTTTTATTGGCTGTGGGCATTCTTTAGGATATATACAGCTTGAACCTAAAAACATTAATTTTTCAACACCATAAGTGTAAGAAGCTTCTATTATATTATTTTGTATTTGCAAGTTGTATAATAAAAAATCTACAGGATAAGTATTGTTAGCATATATTCCGCCTACTTTAGCAGCTGATAAAAATACCCATTCCGGCTTTTCTTTTTCAAAAAATTCAAATACTTTTTTTCTATCTCTTAAATCTAACTCTGAATGAGTTTTTCTTATTATATTAGAATAACCTTTTTTTGTAAGTATTCTATCTATAGCACTTCCAACTAAACCTCTATGTCCTGCCACATATACTTTCTTCATATAAAAATACCTCATTATTATTATTTAATCTTACAAATATCTAATAGTTATAAAATATATTTTTGAGATAAATATTTTATTTTTCATATATTAGTCCTTGATAAAGATAAAGTTTCTTAGAAAAGAAAGTTCTAATTTTGTAATATAATTTTTTGCAATAGAAATAGAGCAGATTAGTGTAATAAAACTTGAGAGTTTGTTTGTTTGTTTGTTTGTTTGTTTGTTTGTTTGTTTGTTTGTTTGTTTGTTTGTTTGTTTGTTTGTTTGTTTGTTTGTTTGTTTGTTTGTTTGTTTGTTTGTTTGTTTGTTTCATAATGTACCTATTTAGAAAAATTATACTTCTAATATAGTAAATAATCAAGTAATAATTATGTGTTTTTTTGTTTAGGAGTGTGAGATATTGGACATTTTTTAGTATAAAAAAAGCAGTATCCTTGTTATAATATTTTGAACAAAAAATAAATAAAGGATACTACTATGAAAAAAGATTATAGCACAGAATTTAAATTATTTATAGTGGATGAAGCATTAAAAACTAAAAATATTAAAAGATTTTTAAAGATGGAAAGAATAAATAAATCCACTTTTTATACTTGGCTTAAAAAATATAAAGACACTGGAACAGTTGCTAATTTTAGTACTAGACCAAAAACTTCTCCAAACATCTTTAATAATCAAGAAGCTATTAATTTAATTATTGAACTCTATACTAAAGAATATCGAGGTAAGCATTATATTAAAGCATATTTAAATCGTAAAGGCATTAAGATAGGGGTTACAGCTATAGAGAATGTACTAAAAAGAAATAATCTTTGGAGATACAAAATAAAAAAGAAAAAGAAGCGATATGATAAACGAAAATTTGTCTCTAAAATACAAAAAGAAGGCAAAATAGTTCAAATAGACACTAAATACATCAAATTAGGCAGAAAAACAGTTTATCAATTCACAGCTGTAGATTTAGCTACTCGTTATAGTTGGAGGCAGATCTATGAAGATAAAACACCTTCTAGTGCTTTATCTTTCTTAAAATATGTCTTAAAAACTTCACCTTTTAAGATACAATCTATACAGACCGATAATGGTATGGAATATACATACCGCTGTATTAATACTTCTAAAATCAATATTTTTGATGAATATTGTCTTAAAAATAAATTAGAACGAAGATATATTCCTATAGCAACACCAAGATACAATGGCGTAGTAGAAAGAGTACACGGTATAGACGAAAGAGAATTTTATTCACGATTAAATAAAAATATCACAGTAGAATTATTAAGAGAAAAATTAAAAGAATATACACATTTTTATAACAATCAAAGATTGATTTCTTCGTTATTGTATATTACAATCAAAGAAAGAATCAAAAATATTATAGAATATCTATGGCTCCATGACATTAACTTTTAGTATTAAAAACTATTTGCAAACATAGTAATTTTTTTTATTTAGATTAATTATAACAGTTGTTTTTTTATATTAAAAGAAGTATAATAGATTAGGATTATAGTTAAAATTGTTATAATAAAGTATTGACATAAAAGAAAAATAGTTATACAATTGAATACCACTTAAAATATAAGTAGTCTAAATTTCGGAGATATAAAAATGGCAGGTAATAAAGTAAAAACCGAACAAATACATTTGCAATGCACAGAATGTAAAAGAAAAAATTATATAACAACTAAAAATAAACAAAACGTTCAAGAAAAATTAGAGTTAAAAAAATATTGTCCTCATGATAGAAAACATACAGTTCATAGAGAATTGAAAGTTTCAAGATAATTTTTTATATATTTGGGTCAGTAGTTCAATTGGTAGAGCACCGGTCTCCAAAACCGGGTGTTGCAGGTTCGACTCCTGTCTGACCTGATTTTTTACTTAGTTTAATATTAAAATTTAAGGTATTGTATATGGCAGAGAAGAAAAAGAACAAATTATTTAATTCTTTAGAAGAAATAAAAAAAGAGCTTTTTGAAAGGAGTGTATGGCCTACTCGTCAGGAGGTTCTTAATCAGACAGTTGTTGTTGTAATTTTGCTTATTTTGTCTGCTGCTTTTTTGGGTGCTGCAGATTATATAGTAACATTTTTAACTAGAGCATTGTTAGATGGTTCTATATTGTCTTCTATAGTTTCGTCAAAAACAGCTTTGGTATTAATACTTCTTGTTGTAGTTTTATTTGTAGTTTATTTCGCTATACGATACATTAGAAAAAATAGATATAGTAGGTGATATATGTCTGAAGAAAGAGATTATAGATGGTATATAGTTCACACTCAGCATGGTTATGAAAATAAGGTTCGTGAACGTTTAGAAAAAAGAATCAAAGAAAATGGTATGTCTGATTTGGTAGTAGATATATACATACCTTCTGAAACTGTACAAAAAAATAAAAATGGTAAAAAAGTAACTAAAGAAGAGTTTTTTTACCCCGGTTATGTATTAGTTAAGATGGTGATGAATGATGCTACACAATCTATGGTAAGGAGAACACCCGGAGTTGCAGGCTTTATAGGAAGTCATGCTACAACTAAAGAAGAAGGTAATATAATTCCAACTCCATTAAGTGAGGCTGATGTTGCTCGTATATTTGAAGATAGAGAATCTAAAAACAAAAACGATATTAATGAGCTTATAGGAATGGAATTTGAAATAGGGGAGAAGGTACAGGTTATAGATGGACCTTTCAATGGCTTAAATGGTCTAATAGAGAATATTAATGCTGATAAGGGTAAGGTTACAGTAAAAATAGAGATATTTGGAAGAAGTACCCCAACAGAATTAGACTTTAATAAAGTAAAGAAATTATAATAAAAAGAGGTAGTAAAAATGGCTAAAAGAGTAGTTGGTATTGTAAAGGTTAGAATACCCGGCGGAGAGGCAACACCTGCTCCACCACTTGGACCTGCATTGGGTCAGAAACAAATACAAATAGCCGCTTTCGTTAAAGATTTTAATGCTAAAACATCTAAAATGAAAGGTCAGCTATTAAACACTTATATAACAGTGTATGAAGACAAAACTTATACATTTGTTACTAAAGGTACATCAACTTCTACTTTAATTAAGAAGAAATTGGGTATAGAAAAAGGTTCAGGCGAGCCTAACAAAACAAAAGTTGCAACAATCAATCAAAAGCAGCTTGAAGAGATAGCTCAAGAGAAAATGGCTTATATGTCAGCTAATGATATAGAAGCAGCAAAGAAAATAGTTGCGGGTACAGCTCGTGCTATGGGTATTAAAGTAGAATAATTGTTAATTAAAAAAAGGCAACACCATTTATAAACAATAAATGGAAGTACGCGTTTGAAAAAAGGAAAGAAAAATGGCAACAAAAGAAAAGAAAATAGGTGGCAAACGTTACGACGCTATAAGAAAGACAGTAGAGAAATTAGCACTCTATTCTGTAGAAGATGCTATTGATTTAGCTAAGAAAAATGCTACCTGTAAATTTGATGAAACTATTGAGGTTACAATAAACCTTAATATCCTACCAAAACACACAATAAGAGATACATTATCATTCCCTAATGCTTTCGGTAAAGAGAAAAGAGTAGTAGTATTTGCTCAAGGAGAGAAAGCAGATGAGGCAAAAAATGCTGGTGCTATGGAAGTAGGTTTTGAAGACTTAATAAGCAAAATTAAAGGCGGATATACTGACTTTGATGTTGCAATATCTACACCAGATTTGATGAAAGAAGTAGGTAAATTAGGACAGATTCTTGGTAGAAAAGGACTTATGCCTAACCCTAAAACAGGAACAGTTACACTTGATATAGCTCAGGCAGTAAAAAGCTTTAAAGCTGGAAGAATGGAATATAGAGCAGATAAATTCGGTGTTGTAAGAATGGCTATAGGTAAATCATCTATGGACGTTAATAAATTAAATGAAAACTTCAGGGCTTTTTATGATGAGATATTAAGAAAGAAACCATCAGACTTAAAAGGTGATTATATAAAAAGCGTTGGTGTAACATCAACTATGGGTGTTGGTATAAAAATAGACCATAAAAAGATAAAATTATAATTAGCTGATAAACATTTTTATAAACGAAGTCGTATTTTGTGATCCCATTATATGAATAGTTTTATAGAGATTGTTTAATATAAATAGAAGAAGGTGGATATATGCCTAATAAGAAAAATATAGAAACAGTTGCAGCTCTTAAAGAAAGTATGGGCAGTTGTGCTGGTTTAGTATTCTTCGATTATAGAGGAGTAACAGTATCACAGCTAACAGATTTAAGACGCGAATTAGCAAAAACTTCTTCTTCAATAAAAATATGCAAAAACTCATTAGTAGACATTGCTTTGAAAGATTTAGGCAGAGAAGTAAAAGATGAGATGTTTATTAACCCAACAGCAGTTGTGTTTGCAAAAGAAGATATGCCGTCAGCTGCTAAGGTGATTAGTGAAGCCGCTAAAAAGAATGATAAAATCAAAATAAAAGGCGGTTACATGGGTGAGGATTTATTAGACCCTGCTAATGTACAGGTTGTAGCTAATATACCTCCAAGAGAAGTTTTACTTTCTCATCTTGTTACAGCACTCGAATCTCCTATATCAAGTTTTGCAAACACTTTGCAAAGCGTTATATCAGAGCTTGCTTATGTGCTTGAGAGCGTTGAAGAGGAAAAAAAGAAATCAGCATAATATGTTGATATTAAATTAAAAACTAAGAAATTAAAGAAAATATTTAAGGAGAATAAAAATGGCTTTAAGTAAAGAAGAAATATTACAAGCAATAGAAGAAATGAAAGTTATCGAGCTTCATGAGTTAGTAGAAGCTATAAAAGAAAAATTTAATGTAACAGCAGCTATGCCGGTAGCAGCAGTAGCAGCAGCACCTGCAGCAGGTGGAGCAGCTCCAGCAGCTGATGAAGAAAAAAGTGATTTCGACGTTATTCTTACAGGTTTTGATGCAGCTCAAAAAATTGCTCTTATTAAAGAAGTTAGAGCAGTTAGCGGTTTAGGCTTAAAAGAAGCTAAAGACGCTGTGGAAAAAGGCGGCGAAACAATTAAATCTGGCGTTTCTAAAGATGAAGCAGCAGCTATCAAAAAACAATTAGAAGCAGCTGGTGGTAAAGTTGAAATTAAATAATATCATTAATATTTGATTATATTTAAGAAGGGTACGATATGTTTTCTACCCTTCTTATTAGCGTATCTTAAGAAAATAAAAAAAATAATAATATATAATAACTGTTATAAATATAGTGGAGATCTTTAAATATGTCTAATAACATTCAAATAGATAATAAAGTATATAAAGAACGCGGAGTAGAATTCGCAAAAAAATACAGAATGGAGAATGGCCGTGTAAACTTTTCACGTTCGGCTTCTGTGATAGAGCCTCCAGATCTCCTCGCTATACAAAAAGAATCTTATGAAAGTTTCCTTCAGAAAGATGTTCCTGAAAATAAAAGGAAAAATGAAGGCTTACAAGAGGTTTTAACTTCAATATTTCCTATAGTAGCAACTAATGAAAAAATGCAAATAGAGTTTATTTCTTATTCTATAGGTGAGCCTAAAATATCTGAAAAAGAGGCTAGAAGAAGAGATAAAACTTATGCTTATCAATTCAAAATAAAAGTACAATTAACTGTAAGAGACCCAGAAAGAATAATAGAACAAGAAATTTTTGTTGGTGAAATACCTGCTATGACAGATAGGGGTACATTCATTATTAACGGTGCTGAGAGGGTTGTTGTTTCTCAGATTCATAGGTCTCCTGGTGTTGTATTTAACCGTAGTGATAGAGATGCTATGTTTGTAGCTAAGATTATTCCAGATAAGGGTACTTGGCTTGAGTTTGAACTTGATACCAAAAAAGATATAATGTATGTAAGAATTGACAGAAAGAAAAAACTTCCTGTTACAGTATTTTTGAGGGCTATTGGTATCACAACTAATGAAGAAATTTTAAAATTATTCTATGAAATAGATAAAATATCTTTGGCTAAACTTTCTGATGAAGAGAAAAAAGCAGCACTTATAGGAAGACGTTCATATTCAACAGTGTTTGATAAAGAAAACCCAGAAGAAATCATATTAAACCCGGGCGAGCTTATTAACCAAAACTTGGCTGAAAGACTTTTAATGAGCGGCATAGATGAAATTGAAGTATTAAATATGGAAGCAATAAAAGACAATGTTACTATAATTAATACTTTAGATAAAGACACTACAAAAAATCAGAAAGAAGCTTGTACAAAGATTTATAATGTAATAAGACCAGGGGAGCCTGCTTTAATTGAGAACGTTGTTAAAACTTGTAATGATTTAGTATTTGACCCTAAATTGTATACTTTAGGTGATGTTGGACGTTACAAAATAAACAAGAGATTAAACTTTCCAGAAAGCGAGCAGGATAAGGTTTTAAGACATAAAGATATAATAGAGACAATTCGTTTTTTAATAAAAGTTTTCATAAATGAAGAGCAATTAGATGATATAGACCATTTAGGCAACAGACGTATAAGAAGCGTTGGTGAATTATTGGCTATGCAAATAAAAATAGGCTTTACAAGAATGGAGAGAGCAGCGAAAGAGAGAATGCAAATGCAAGACATGGAAGCTGTAACTCCTCAATCACTTGTAAGCATAAAAGTAATACAAGCGGTAATTAAAGAGTTTTATGGTACAAGCCAATTATCTCAGTTCATGGACCAAAACAATCCATTATCAGAGATTACGCACAAAAGAAGACTTAACGCTTTAGGTCCCGGAGGTCTTACAAGAGATAGGGCTGGTTTTGAGGTTCGTGACGTACACCATACTCACTACGGTAAAATATGTCCTATTGAAACTCCTGAAGGTCCAAACATCGGTCTTATAGTTTCACTTGCTACATACGCTAAAATAAATAAACATGGATTCTTAGAGACTCCATATAGAAAAGTTGTTAATGGTAAAGTAACTGATGAGATAGAATACTTAACAGCTCATGATGAAGAACGTTATCATATTGCTGATGCTAATGCTCCTTTAAATGAAGATGGAACATTCAAAGAAAATCTTATTTCTACAAGATATAGAAGTGAATTCCCATATTCTACACCAGATCAAGTACAGTATATGGACGTTTCACCTCAGCAGATTGTTTCACTTTCAAGCTCACTAATTCCATTCTTAGAGCATGACGACGCTAACAGAGCTTTGATGGGTTCAAACATGCAGCGTCAAAGTGTACCTCTTTTATTCCCAGAATCACCTATAGTTGGTACTGGAGTAGAAGCAAAAATCTGTCAGCCCGGCACTGGTATTGCTGTTCATGCAAAAAGAGCTGGTAAGGTTATAAAAGTAGTTCATGATGAAATAGTTATTAAACCTACAAAACAAAATAGCGATGATGATTATGATGTTTATGAACTTATAAAATATCAAAGAACTAACCAAGATACTAATTATCATCAAAGACCTGTAGTTAATGTGGGTGACACTGTTAAAGCTGGCGGGCTTTTAGCTGACGGCCCTGCTACAGACCATGGTGAATTGGCACTTGGAAGAAATGTTTTGGCAGCATTCATGATTTTTGAAGGCTACAACTTCGAGGACGCTATTCTTTTAAGCAAAAGATTAGTACAAGAAGATGTATTTACTTCAATTCACATAGAAGAGTTTTCGGTTGAAGCTCGTGAGACAAAATTAGATAAAGAAAATATTACTAGAGATATACCAAATGTACCAGATTCTGCATTCAAAAATCTCGATGAGAGAGGTATTGTAAGAATAGGTGCTAAAGTAAAAGCTGGGGATATATTAGTTGGTAAAGTAACTCCTAAAGGTGAAACAGAGGTTACTCCAGAATACAGACTTCTTCATTCAATATTTGGTGAGAAGTCAAGAGATGTAAAAGATACTTCTTTAAGAGTTCCTCATGGTAAAGACGGTACTGTTATAGATGTAAGAGTTTATAGCAGGGAAAATGGCGATGAATTAAAGCCTGGCGTTGAGGAAGTAGTAAAAGTATTCTTAGCTAAGAAACGTATAATACAAGAAGGCGACAAAATGGCTGGTCGTCACGGTAACAAAGGGGTTGTTGCTAGAATAATGCCTATAGAAGATATGCCTTATTTAGAGGATGGTACTCCTGTAGATATTTGTTTGAACCCTCTTGGTGTACCTTCTCGTATGAACATTGGTCAGGTAATTGAGATGTTACTTGGTTGGACTGGTCATAAGATGGGCTTAAAATATGCTTGTCCTGTATTTGAAGGTCCTAAGGAAGATGAGTTAAAAGAGGCTATGATATCAGCTGGTCTTAACCCTACTGGTAAAGTCAAACTCTTTGACGGCAGAACAGGTGAGCCTTTCAAAAATGATGTAGCAGTAGGATACATGTATATGCTTAAACTTAATCACTTGGTTGAAGATAAAGTTCACGCTAGAAGTACTGGTCCTTACTCACTTGTTACTCAGCAGCCTTTGGGCGGTAAATCACAATTTGGTGGTCAGCGTTTAGGAGAGATGGAAGTGTGGGCATTAGAGGCTTATGGAGCTGCAAATATGCTTCAAGAGTTCTTAACTGTTAAATCTGACGATATGACAGGTCGTGCTAGAATATATGAATCTATTGTTAAAGGTGATGTTATATCTTCTCCGGGTATACCTGAAAGCTTTAACGTATTGGTTCAAGAGCTTAGAGGTTTGGGTCTTAATATCACTATTCACGATGAAGAGGGCAATCAGCTTCCTTCTACTGAAAAAGAATTAAAGAAAAAAACTAAAAAACAAACTAAGATTTTTAAATAATTAGGAGAAGTTTAATGCAATTTACAAACTTTGACCAAATAAAAATAGGTATAGCAAGTCCTCAGGTTATGAGAGAGTGGAGTTATGGCGAAGTTAAAAAACCAGAAACTATCAACTACAGAACTTTAAGACCTGAGAGAGATGGGCTTTTTTGTGAGAAGATATTTGGAACTACTAAAGAATATGAATGTTATTGCGGTAAGTTTAAAAGCAAACGTTATAAAGGTGTTGTTTGTGATAAGTGTGGAGTTGAAGTTACACATTTTAAAGTAAGACGTGAGAGAATGGGTCATATAGAGTTAGCTGCTCCTGTTGCTCATATTTGGTATTACAGAAACGCCCCTTCTAGAATCGGACTTCTTCTAAACATGAATATATCTCATTTAAGAAGCGTACTTTATTTTGAGAGATATGTTGTTATTGATGCGGGTGATAGTGATTATTCTAAGGGCGATTTGCTTACTGAAGATGAATATAATGAAGCTTTAGATAGATATGGTGACAATATTCGTATTGGTATAGGTGCTGAAGGTATACGCGATATGCTTAAAGACCTTGACATGGACGAAGAAATCAGAAAACTTAGAGAAGAAATGATTAAAAAGGGTGAGAAATCTGACAGAAGACTTAGAAAACGTCTTGAGATTTTTGAAGATTTCAAATCATCAGGTAATGACCCTACTTGGATGATACTTGATGTTGTACCTGTTATTCCGCCAGAATTAAGACCTATGGTTCAGCTTGATGGTGGAAGATTTGCTACTTCAGATTTGAATGACCTTTATAGAAGAGTTATAAATAGAAATATTCGTTTAAGGAGATTATTAGTTTTAAGAGCTCCTGATATCATTATAAGAAACGAAAAGAGAATGCTTCAAGAGGCAGTTGATGCTTTATTTGATAACAGTAAGAGAAAAAAGGTTGTAAAAGGACCTGGAAACAGAGCTTTAAAATCTCTTTCAGATATGTTAAAGGGTAAGCAAGGTCGTTTCCGTCAAAACCTTTTGGGTAAACGTGTTGACTATTCAGGACGTTCAGTTATTGTTGCTGGTCCTATACTAAAAATGCATCAATGCGGTCTTCCTAAAAAAATGGCTGTTGAATTATTTAAGCCATTTATAATGAAAAAATTAGTTGAGATTAATTCTGCTCATAACATAAAATCTGCAAAAAGGTTTGTAGAAGAAGGCAGAGAAGAAGTTTGGGGAGTATTAGAAGAGATTGCTAAAGAGCACCCTGTACTTTTAAACCGTGCTCCGACACTTCACAGACTTGGTATACAGGCTTTTGAACCTGTGCTTGTTGAAGGAAAGGCTATTCAGCTTCACCCGCTTGTTTGTCACGCTTATAACGCTGACTTTGACGGTGACCAGATGGCAGTTCATACTCCGCTTTCTGCAGAATCACAAATTGAAGCTTGGACTTTAATGCTTGCTCCTCATAACATATTAAACCCTGCTAATGGTGAGCCTATTGTTAACCCTACTCAGGATATTGTACTTGGTATTAGTTATTTGACTAAATTAAGAAGCGGTATGAAGGGTGAAAATAAAGTATTTGCTTCTCCTGAAGATGCTTTGCTTGCTTATGACAGCAATTTAATTGAGCTTGAAGCTAGAATTAAAGTTCTTATGAAAGATAAAGATGGAGAAGAAAAATTTGTTGAAACTTCTGTTGGAAGAATTAAGTTTAATCAGGTGATACCTGAGGACTTTAGATTCCAAAACAGAGATTTCGGAAGTAAAGATTTAGCTAAATTTATTCATGAAGTATATTTAAAACATGGTACTGCTACTACTGTTAATATGCTTGATGATATTAAAGAACTTGGTTACCAAAGTGCTACAGTATTTGGTTCTACAATATCTGTATCTGACATACTTATTCCTCCAATGAAAAAGCATGAAATTGAAGAGGCTACTAAACAGGTAGAACAGCTTAGAGACCAGTACATGAACGGTATTATTACAGATGATGAGAGAAGCCAGAAGGTAAAAGACTTATGGACTGCTGTAGAGGGTAGAATCACTGACGCTATGATGGATAACTTAAGACAAGACCAAGACGGATTTAATCCTATATATATAATGGCAGAGTCTGGAGCTAGAGGTTCTAAGCAGCAGATAAGACAGCTTGCAAGTATGAGAGGACTAATGGCTAAGCCTAATGGTGATATTATAGAACTTCCTATTATTTCAAACTTCAAAGAGGGTCTTACTGTACAAGAGTACTTTATCTCTACTCACGGTGCTAGAAAAGGTCTTGCCGATACTGCATTAAAAACTTCTAGTGCTGGTTATCTTACTAGAAAATTGGTTGATGTTGCTATTGGGGTTGTTGTTTCAGAACATGACTGCGGTACTGTTAATGGTATTGAGATTGAGCCTATTAAAGAATATGATGAGATTAAAAAATCATTAAAAGAGAGAGTTGTTGGTTTCTTTAGTAATGAGTATATTTATCATCCTCAAACTAAAGAGCTTATATGTGAGGCTAATACTGAGATTACAGAAGAGATTGCTGATAGAATAGAACAGGCTGGTATAGAGAAAATTAGAATAAGACATCCGCTTACTTGTGAAAGCAGAATGGGTGTTTGTCAAAAATGTTATGGAAGAAGCTTATCTACTAATACACTTGCTTCTATTGGTGAGGCTGTGGGTGTAGTGGCAGCTCAAAGTATTGGTCAGCCGGGTACTCAGCTTACAATGAGAACTTTCCACATTGGAGGTGTTGCTACTCAGTCTGTTGAAGAAAATGAAGTTAAGCTTAATTACCCTATATATATTGAGCAGTTCTCTAATTATGTTGTACAGCCTAATGGTATAAAAATTACAGCAAGAAATGGTGAGCTTTTAATAAGACGTGTACTTAACAAATGGGAAAAAAGCTCTATAAAAGATATCTTAAAAGAAGACAATGCAAAAGTACTTATAGGTGACGTTATTGCTACTACAAAAGAGGGTGAGGATATAAAAGCTACACATAATGGTACTTTGAAAATTACTAGCGATAATAAATATCTAATGATTACAGGTGCTAAGCATAATATACCTATTAAAGTAGGTAGTGAATATAGAGTTAACGAAAATGTATTTATTGATGCTAATACAGTAATTGCTAGCTTTGATGGTTATAATGAACCTATAATATCTGAAAAAGCTGGTATAGTAAGATATCAAGACATCATTACTGGCAGAACTATGGTTGAGGCTATAGACGAGCAGACTGGTAACGTTACTAAGATTATTCAAGAGTTTAAAGATGCTAGTATGCAGCCTAAAATACTCATTGTAGATGGTGATGAAACTTTTGAAACTGATATACCTAATGGTGCTCAGCTTATGGTTGAAAATAACCAAAGAGTTGAAGTGGGTGAGGTTATAGCTAAAACTACTCGTGTACAACAGAAAAGTAATGACATTACAGGTGGTTTACCTCGTGTACAAGAGTTACTTGAGGCTCAAAAACCTAAGGATACTGCTATTATTGCTGGTATTGACGGTGAGGTCGAAATCGGCGGTTCTCATAAGGGTAAAAAGGTTGTTAAGATTAGAAACGAGTTTGATGAAACTAAACATTTAGTTCCTCATGGTAAAAAATTGTTGGTAAGAAATGGTGACTATGTTAAAACTGGTACTCAATTATGTGATGGTAAAATTAACCCTCATGATATATTGGAAACTCAGGGTGATTTGGCTTTACAAACTTATTTGCTTGAAGAGATACAGAGCGTTTATAATAAACAGGGTGTAGGCATTAATGATAAACACTTCGCTTTAATTATTAGACAGATGCTTAGAAGACTTGAGATTATTGACCCAGGTGATACTAAATATATTGTTGGTCAGTATGTTGATAAGTATGAGTTTGAAGAAGAAAACAGACGTTATGAAGAGGCTGGCGGTTCTCCTGCAAGCGGTAAGCCTGTACTTCTTGGTTTAACTAAAGCTGCTCTTAATACTGAAAGCTTTATATCTTCTGCTTCATTCCAAGAAACTACTAAAGTATTGACTAATGCTGCTATTAAAGGTAAAGTTGATAAATTGCTTGGATTAAAAGAAAACGTTATTATTGGACATCTTATACCTGCTGGTACTGGTGTTAAACTTTATAATAAATTACATGTTTACAACAAAGAAAGCGGTGATATGAGTAATGATAATGATATAGATTCTTCAGCTAAAGAAGAAGATGTAATGCAAATTACAGTTTGATAAAAAAATAATATTGATGATATAATAAGCGATAGTACGAATTGTATTATCGCTTTTTTATTGTAAAAAATTGAATTAGTTTTGTTAAAATATGGCTATATTATTTTATATTTATAAAAGTTGGAACATTTGCACTTTTTGGTTCTTTTTGCGGCGGGAAAAAGAACAATAAAAAAATTTGATTAAGATACAATTATTTTAGTATATATTTAAATAACTATATTTTGTCAAAAAAATTTAAAGTTTTTTTATTTGTGGTGGCTTTGCCCCCCCACTTCTTTTATTGGTATAAAATAAGCAAAACAACTGCATTTTTATCCAAAATATACGCGTTATCTTACATTTTATATTATTATGAAGATATAAATCTAAGGAATCAAAAAGTGCAAATATAGAATTATATTAAATATTTTAAAAACTTTTGAAATAACTCTATAAATAAAACTTGACTTATTAAATTATTTTTATATAATAAATGGTATGTGTAAATCAATTCAAATAATTATAAAAAATAACCGCACCGCACCGCACCGCACCGCACCGCACCGCACTAATATCATATTTATCTAAAAATTTATTTCATATCATATTCAACAAGATAAAAAATATTATGTTTACTCTTAAATATATAAAATCTTATAATATATTCAATTTATTAATTATGTATATAAATTTATTTTATATAAATCAAACAAATTTAAGGAGTCTAAAATGTTAGAAGAAAATAACAGCCAATTAAATCAAACACAAGAAAGTATTATTTCTTACAACAAACAATCAGATGAACAGTTTTGCAGTTCTTGCGGAAAACCAATTAAAATCAAAGCAGAATTATGTTCTTATTGCGGAGTGAGGCAAAATCAAAACTCTAATGAAAAATCTGTAAAAAGCTGGGGAACATCCTTATTACTTTGTATTTTTTTAGGTACGCTAGGAATACATAGATTTTATGCTGGTAAAATTATAAGTGCAATAGTAATATTAATAACTACATTGTTTATACTTTTTATCATACCAATAATAACACTTGGATTAGGTATAATATTTTGGTTTATACCGCCTCTTATAGAACTAATAGATATAATTATTATTGTTACTGGTAATTTTAAAGATTCTCAAGGAAAATATATAACTAAAGATTAATAATGAAAACTATAAAGATAAAAATAAAAGGCATAATCATGAAAAAAATATTTATTATATTGCTAATAATATCATATTTAATAATATCCTGTAATGAAACAGCAGAAAAAAGAACAGAAAAATGGATAGATAAAGTATCAGGAAAAGCATACAGCTGTGAAGAGAATAATACAAAATTTTGGATTGGATTTTCAGATTATAATTTTGTAATTCAGTCCTTGGAAGATGAAAATAATTTATGGGGAGCAATAGCTAATGGATTATTTTTTATAGGAACAGCTGCGACTACTCAATATTTAGAATCTCCAAAAAAAGATACAGCCTTATTTAAATTTGCAGATTCATATATGTATTTTGAAATTAAAAATGATACTATAACCAGCTATTCATCGGATACAACAAATAATATTACAAAAAGTACAAACATAATAATATTTAAATATGACGATGAAATAACAAAAAGATATGTTACAAATTTGATGGAGATAAATGATTATTTTGCAACTAATGAGTAATATATTTTTAATAAAAAATAATTCCTAAAAATCAATCATATTAAGTTAGAGCTGTATATTTTTATATGGCTCTAATTCAAAAAATATTAAATTTTATTAAGGAACAATTTATATGAAAAAACTAATAATTTTTTTTATGTTCATAATCAATTTTAATATATTTTGTTTTGATATGTATAGTGTTGATACATTTAGAACAAACTACTTTAAAAATTTTAATTATGAAGAACATGAAAATGCTAAAGCAATGTATGATAGTATATTCGGTCTGTTTGGTGGTATAATTAATAATAGAATTAGCGATAATGAACTAGTTAATAATCAAAAACAGCAATTAAAAATAGATTTTTTATATTATCTATTTGATATAAAATATAATAAAATAGATAATGATTATGATGCCTTAAGATTTAAAGATTTATCTTATGAAACAATAAAAAATATGTTCTGGATAGATGGAAGAGCTTACAATCCATTTGTATCATACCGTTTTATTAGCGGAAAACCTTATACATATTATCATATAAGAAATTTAATTAATATTGCTTTAAACGATAAAGATTTTACAGAAAAAGATATTGAGGAATTATATGGGCATAAATTACATTTAGATTATGCATATAAATATAAAGGCGTTGATAATATAGAATACTTAGTAAAAACAAATCCTACATTTAAAAAATTTTATGAGGGATCTTATAACGAAATAGAGGGTGTTTTAGGAATAACAAATTATATATATTATAATGGTAAGCTTGTGCCAGAATATAAAACAGGATTATCTGGTAATTGGACAGTGAAAGTATTAGATAAATCGTATTCTTTAAAAGAATTAGAAATAAAATATGATGGTAATCTAGAAAATTTCAAATCTGAAATTGATCCTATGTTTGGTGATTACGGCTGTTTAATAACCCCAGATAAAGAATGTATATTTAAAGATGAAATTTATCAACTATATGATATCATAACAAATGATACATACATAGCAGAAAAATATTTAAATGAAATTTTTATAATATATCAAATTTATGAAATAAAATAATAAAAACCTTACAGTATAATTAATATATAAAAATTATAATGTAAGGTTATAATTTTATTCTCAATTTGTATTTTTTAGTTTCAAATATTTGTGCAGTTTTTCCTATTATAAATCAAAATATTTTACTTTGTATAAACTCTTCCGTTGTGTTTTGCTTTTATTTTGGATACAGTTTCGCTAATCATATTAACTGCTTCCATTACGTCTGCAAATGTATCAGGTTTTATAGACTGTGCACCGTCACATAAAGCATGCTCTGGGTCATTATGTACTTCTATAATCATACCGTCAGCACCTGCGGAAATAGCAGCAAGTGTGAGCGGTAATGCCATCCACGCTCTTCCGCTTGAATGTGAAGGGTCGCCTATAACTGGTAAATGACTCATTCTTTTTATTACTGGTATGGCTGATACATCGAAAGTGTTTCTTGTGTATGTTTCAAATGTTCTTATACCCCTCTCACACAACACCACATTAGGATTGCCTTTATCTAATATATATTCTGCACTCATAAGCCATTCTTCCATAGTGTTAGCTAAACCTCTTTTTAAAAGTATTGGCTTTTTTAATTTACCAACCTCTTTTAAAAGTTCGAAGTTTTGCATGTTTCTTGCTCCTATTTGAATCATATCAACAGTATTTTCAAAATCTTCTAAGTGTCTTATAGATACAATTTCGCTTACAATAGGAATGCCCACTTCTTCTTTTGCAAGCTTTAATATTTTAAGTCCGTCAAGTGCTAAACCTTGGAATGCATAAGGGGAAGTTCTTGGTTTGAAAGCTCCTCCTCTAAGTATTGAAGCTCCTGATGCTTTTACGCTTTTTGCTATATTTATTACTTGATCTTCGCTCTCTACAGAACAAGGTCCTGCTATAATTACTGGTTTCTCTCCTCCTATTTTTACTCCGCTTACATCTACTATAGTATCTTCTTTTTTGAATGCTCTGTTTGCTCTTTTGAATGGCTCTTGTACTTTTAATACTTTATCTACTCCAGGTAATGTTGCTATTAATTCTTTATCTACTTTTGAAGTGTCCCCTACAATACCTATAACTGTGCAGTCTACACCTACTATTTTATTTGTACCTAGTCCTAAATTTGTTAATCTATCTGTTATATTATTAACTTGTTCTTCTTTGGCGTTTGGTTTCATTACAATAATCATGATTGTTTTCTCCTTAAAATATATATTTATTTTTTGATAGTAATTTATTAATAATAAGCATTATGTTTTATAATAATGTTTTTATTTTTTAATTAAATGTATATGTGTGGTTGTTTAAAAAAAGATACTCTGGCGTTTTAAACGCCAAAATAATAAAAAGACTTAAAGTAATAAGCTAGAAAATTATTTGTATTTGAAATAATATTACCTTTCATAGTAATATATTATATTATAAATAATTAAAAAGTCAATAGTTTTTATAATTATTTTGTTTAGGAGTGTGAGATATTGGACATTTTTTAGTATAAAAAAAGCAGTATCCTTGTTATAATATTTTGAACATAAAACAAATAAAAAGGATGCTACTATGAAAAAAGATTATAGCACAGAATTTAAATTATTTATAGTGGATGAAGCATTAGAAACTAAAAATATTAAAAGATTTTTAAAGATAGAAGAAATACCCAAATCTACTTTTTATGCTTGGCTTAAAAAATATAAAGACACTGGAACTGTCGCCAATTTTAGCACTAGACCGAAAACTTCTCCAAATATCTTTAATAATCAAGAAGCTATTAATTTAATTATTGAACTCTATACTAAAGAATATCGAGGTAAGCATTATATTAAAGCATATTTAAATCGTAAAGGCATTAAGATAGGTGTTACAGCTATAGAGAATGTACTAAAAAGAAATAATCTTTGGAGATACAAAATAAAAAAGAAAAAGAAGCGATATGATAAACGAAAATTTGTCTCTAAAATACAAAAAGAAGGCAAAATAGTTCAAATAGATACCTCCTTGCGTACCTTCGGTAAAATATATCAAATTAGGCAGAAAAAGAGTCTATCAATTCACTGCTGTAGATTTAGCTACTCGTTATAGTTGGAGGCAGATCTATGAAGATAAAACACCTTCTAGTGCTTTATCTTTCTTAAAATATGTCTTAAAAACTTCACCTTTTAAGATACAGGCTATACAAACTGCGACCGAAGGAAGTGCCTGTGGCAACAATGGTAGAGAATATACTTATCGCTGTATTAATACTCCTAAAATCAATATTTTTGATGAATACTGCTTAAAAAATAAATTAGAGAGGATATATATTCCTATAGCAACACCAAGATACAATGGCGTAGTAGAAAGAGTACACGGTATAGACGAAAGAGAATTTTATTCACGATTAAATAAAAATATCACAGTAGAATTATTGAGATAAAAATTAAAAGAATATACACATTTTTATAACAATCAAAGATTGATTTCTTCGTTATTGTATATTACAATCAAAGAAAGAATCAAAAATATTATAGCAAGTAAAAGTACAATATCTATGGCTCCATGACACTA
>NZ_SAXY01000003.1 GCF_008016535.1 Brachyspira pilosicoli | reverse complement strand
AATTAAAAGAATATACACATTTTTATAACAATCAAAGATTGATTTCTTCGTTAGGTTATATTACAATCAAAGAAAGAATCAAAAATATTATAGCAAGTAAAAGTACAATATCTATGGCTCCATGACATTGTATATATAAAGAAAATTTTAACTATATTACTGCATATAATACGAAATAATTAATCATATTAATACACTAATAATATAAATATTTATATTAAATTATACAATATATTTTAATTTGACAAATACAATAATTTGAATATAATTATCAATTAAAAACGGCTTTGAGTATGAATAAAATTATAGCAATATCTGGAAATATATTAAATGAAAATAACAGTAAAAAAGCATTTGCAAACGATTCCTATATACAATCAGTTGTAAGAGCAAATGGAATACCTGTTATAATACCAATAATAAAAGATAAAGACATTATAAAAAAAATGGTAGAAAATACCTCTGGTGTTATTATGACAGGAGGAGTTGATATTCACCCATTCTACTTTAATCAAGAACCTCACCCTAAAATTGGTACTATTTCAAAAGAAAGAGATGAATTTGATTTTACAGTACTCGATTATGCATTCAAAATGAAAAAACCTATCTTAGGAATATGCAGAGGATTGCAGCTTATTAATGTTTATTTTGGAGGAGATTTAATTCAGGATATAGAATCTCAAACTAAAAGCAATATACTTCATTCTCAAACTGCTCCAACAGACGTAGCAACACATAAAATAAAAATAGATAAAAACTCTATGCTTTATGATTTATTAGGCGAAGAAAGCGAAGTTAATAGTTTTCATCATCAGGCAATAGGAAAAGCAGCTAAAGACTTTAATATTGTAGCAAAAGCTAATGATGATATTATAGAAGCTATAGAATATAAAGACAAGAATCATTTTATATTAGCCATTCAATGGCACCCAGAATTAATGTCTGAAAACAATATAAAAATGCAAAATATATTTAATAAATTTATTTTTATTTGTGAAAATAATAAATAAAATAGTATATTTTAATCATAAAGTTATCTTTTTTTTCGATATATGAAAAACAGAATTTTATATTTTGGATTTTTTATGAAAATAAATAGTTTTTTGAAATTATACATATTAATATCAATATTATTTTTATCATGCCATAAAGAGCCTCAGAAAATATTAAATGAAATAACTGTATCAGTTGGAGGTAAACCCAACTCAATAGACCCTTCAAAAATATCTTCAATTAATTCTATGATATATATAAATCATCTATTTGAAAACCTTGCTATAAAAGATGAAAATGGTAATGTAGTACCGGGAGCAGCAGAAAAGTGGATATCATCAAATAACAACACTATATATATTTTTTATATAAGAACAAATGCTAAATGGGCAGACGGATTCGATTTAAAAGCTGATGATTTTGTATATGCATGGAGAAGAATTGTTGATCCTAAAACACAGTCGCCTCTTGCTGTATATTTAGAGAATATAAAAAACGCTCATGAAATAATAAATGGAAATATGGATAAAGAACTATTAGGAGTAAAGGCATTAGATAATGATACTTTATATGTTGAATTGGAATATCCTATTCCATATTTTGATGAATTGGTAAGTCATAGTGCATATACCCCTTTGAGGGAGGATATAGTAAGCAAAGATGAAAATAATTGGTCTTTGAATGCTGATACTATGATTGGCAATGGTGCTTTTCAGATTGTAAGAATAGATGATTATAGGCTTGTTGTAAGAAAAAATACAGATTATTGGAATTATACAAATATAAAAGCAGATATAATTAATTTTGAGTTTATAAATAATCCTAATGAAGCATTAAGCTTAATAGAAAAAGATGAATTATATTTTTATAATAATATACCTATAGAAAAAAAAGATGAATTGTTTGAAAAAAATATAGCTAAAAATGCTGCAAAAACTTCATTATATTTTTATGAAATAAATAATGAAATAAATCCACTTTCAAATCCTACCATAAGAAAAGCAATATCATTAGCAATAGACAGAAACTTTATAATAGAAAATATAGTAAAATCTGATGATATAGTAGCATCAGCAATAGTACCATATAATATAAAATATAATAATAAGGATTTTAGAAAAGAAGATACAAATGACTATTTTTCTACTAAAGATTATAACAGTAGTATAGAATTAGCTAAAACTTTATTAGAGGAAGCGGGCTATAAAAATACTGATGATTTTCCTGTAATAAATCTTTTTACAGATTATGGAGTTCATTTAGAAATAGCCAATGCAATTAAAAAAATGCTTAAAGAAACTCTAAATATAGATACAATAGTTATTGCAAAACCATTTAATGAGTTTATAAAAATAAGAAGAAGCGGTAACTTTGATATGGTGAGGAGAAGTTGGGCTGGAGGCTATAATCACCCTATGTCATTTTTATCATTACTTCAAAAAGACTATTTGCTAAATGAAGGAAAATACTATAATCTTTTATATGATGAAAACATAAGAAATTATTTAACAACTCAAGATATAAAATATTTGCATTTGGCAGAAAAGATTGCTATAGAAGATATGGCTATAATACCTTTATTTTATTATAACAGCATAGTTATGCAAAGCCCAAAACTTATTAATGTTACATGCGACAATTTTGGCATATATAATTTTAAAAATGCTGATATTATTGAAGAATAATTAATTGATAGGCTTACCTTCTACAGTTCTTAAACTGCTTATTGGTATATCATTATATTTTTTAGCTTCTTCTTCGGATAATCTTGTCCATTTTACACTAGCACCAACTACTCCGCCTTTATCTAATGAAGCTTTTAGAGATAATGATTTTTTATCATCAGATAAAGTAATTTTGGCATAATATGAGCTTCCTTGGTCTGTATGATATATTCTTCCAGTCTGCCACTCACCATCTTTAAACTCTACATTATAAATAAATGTAAGTCCTTTAAGGTCTTTATTTCTAAGAGCTTTATCAGGGTTATGAATATCAAGAGTAGTTTTTACATCATCTTGAAAATCAACCGCATATGCATAAAGTTTATTATTAATTACTATTATCTTAGCAACCTTCATTCTTCCTTTAGGCTTATCAGGCATAGCCCAAAAACCTTCGATATCTTTAGCATTATTTGCCCCATATAAAAACGAAGAAAATATAACAATTAATAATATAATCTTTTTCATTATCCTATCCAAATGATTTTTTATTATCTAATAAACTTATTAAAATCGAGTGTATATGAAATATAAGCACCTATACCAAAATAATATCCGCTAGCAAGCTGTTCAACATAAGGGCTGAAATTGATAGATAAACTTGCATCGCTATTAAGCACCAAATAAACGCCAAGCCCAAGATGATTCAAGCCCAACATAGCTTTATTATAAAAGTCATAAGCTAAATGATATTCAAGATATATGCCCGCAAGTGAAAAACCAAACAAAGAACCGGGATAAACCCCAATAGCTGTTTTAAGCCTTATATAATTAACAACACCTCTTGGGTCATCAAAAAACATAGGCACTTCTAAATTAGCATACATAGTAAAGAAATCACCAAGACCTATTAAATAATGTATCTGAGGATTTAAACCGAATTTCTGCTTTGAAGAGCCGGGAAATAATACCTCCACTGCCCCTATAAAACCATTAAAAAATTGAAACCTCGGCATTATAGAAAATTGAGGCTCTCCCTCAACACCTACGCCAACTTCTGGAATATAAGTAAGCGGAAGCACCCTTGCAAATATATCAAAATTCTTTAATATACCAAAATTAAGCATAATAGGACTTGATAAAGTATATTTTTTATTTCCTATTCTCATATTATCTAAATATAAAGTACCGCCCAAACGAAGTGCACCTGTCATTCCAGTATACATATTATATGGAAATGAATATGCTAAAGAAGATATTAATATAAATAGTATAATAATTTTTTTCATAAACTTTCTTAAAACAATATTATATATTATTATCAAATATAATACATTCTATAAAAAATATCAACAACAATATATTAAAAAAAGCCTAATAAGAATTGCTTCTTAAAAGGCTTTTTATACAATAATTATTTATTTATTATCTTATATTAACAGCATTTCTTGATAAAAAGTTTTTTCTATCATTAGCATATTTTGTTTTTGAAGTATTAGGATATTCTGCCAAATATTGATTATATGTTAAATAAGCTTTATTAAAATCTCTTACATTATTATTTCCTGTTTCATAAATCTCTGCAAGAAGTAGCATTGAATCTGCTCTTTTAGAGAACTTATCTTTTGAAGCTAATGATTTCTCTAGCATATTTAATCCGTCAGAAATTTTTCCCATTTGTTTTAAATTATTAGCAACTTCATATACAGCATTTCCATAAGAATAAGTATTAGGATATTTAGCTATAACATCATTAAAATATTTCATAGCTTCTTGATTATTATTTTCAGCTTTTCTCACAACACCCATTGAGTATAAAGCAGCTGCCTTTTGATTGTTGTTAGCAGTTTTAAATTCAGAAGCCTTTTTATAAGTATCAAAAGCATTGGTATAATCTTTGTTCAAATTATAAATATCGCCTATTCTAAAATAACTATAAACTGCATATTTTGAATCTGGATATTGAGAGATTATATTATTATAAGAAGTTATGGCATTATCATAATCTTTAATATTTTTAAGCTCTTCGGCAGATTTAAATAATAAAGCAACTTGAGAATTATCTTCTTTTGGTGTTGTTTTAGTTATTGATGCCGCTTTTGTAGTATTATTATTTACTGCTGCGTTTGTTGCAGTTGCATTTGTAGCTGATGTATTATTTGTTGTATTTGTAACTGTTTCGTTTGTATCCATTATCATATCATTTGTAGTAGGTGCTTCATTAGTAGTTTCAGCATCAAACATTGTAGAATTAGTGTCTGTTATAGGATTTCCATTAGTTACATTTATTGTGTATATATATCTTCTAATTATATTATCTTCTGTATCTACTTGGAAATTAAGTTTTGCTACACCATGTGTTAATGTAGCGAAAGTGAGAAAGGCATTAGTTTTATCTCTAGTAAATCTCACAAAATCCAAATTTGTAGAATAGCTTGTAATGCGAATATATCTGTCAAAATTAGTAGCATTCAATTTAATAGAAAATAAGCTATTGGCAGCAAAATCTATTGATTGAAGTAAGTCTTTTTCTAAAGGCTCTCCCTTACGAGAAACAGGTGCTTCATTAGTTACCACTTTATCATCTGGCTGCACTGTAATTGTCTCTTGAGCAAATAATAGCCCTGTGAACATAATACAAGAAAATATACATGCACATATCTTTAAACGCATATTTTTCTTCCTCCTAAAAGTTATTATTTATTTTTTCGGCTTTCTACATAATTCCTTGAGCGTTCTAATTCCTCAAAACTCAAATTATTTTTTGTTGAAAGCATCTCACCTTCTATAACCTTTTTATCATCATTTCGTATAATCTCATTAGATATCATAGCATTTTCTTCTTCTGGAGTTAAAGGAACTATATCAGGCTTTTGGTTTAAACCTAGAATAATACCTATAACTATAATAAATACAAACCAAGAAGATAATATTATAATAAATAACTTTCTTTTTTCTGCATAAAAATATTTTATTCTATTAATAATTTTTTTAAGCATTAATTTATCCAAACAAATATTATGTTAATTAATAATATTAAAATTATAAAACTAAAAATAAATTTTGCAATAATAAAATTTAATATTATTGTTTAGGAGTATGAGATATTGGACATTTTTTAGTATAAAAAAAGCAGTATCCTTGTTATAATATTTTGAACATAAAACAAATAAAAAGGATGCTACTATGAAAAGAGATTATAGCACAGAATTTAAATTATTTATAGTGGATGAAGCATTAGAAACTAAAAATATTAAAAGATTTCTAAAGATAGAAGAAATACCCAAATCTACTTTTTATGCTTGGCTTAAAAAATATAAAGACACTGGAACTGTCGCTAATTTTAGCACTAGACCAAAAACTTCTCCAAATATCTTTAATAATCAAAAAGCTATTAATTTAATTATTGAACTCTATACTAAAGAATATCGAGGTAAGCATTATATTAAAGCATATTTAAATCGTGAAGGCATTAAGATAGGGGTTACAGCTATAGAGAATGTACTAAAAAGAAATAATCTTTGGAGATATAAAACAAAAAAGAAAAAGAAGCGATATGATAAGCGTAAATTTGTCTCTAAAATACAAA
>NZ_SAXY01000029.1 GCF_008016535.1 Brachyspira pilosicoli | reverse complement strand
TATTGTTTAAAATATATAAAAGTGATAAAAAGCATAGTTTCCAAAGAAAGTTTTCTTGGTCTGCCATTATTAAAACCTTTATATACTTTTCTTAATTCTTCTAAAAGAAATAAATATGTTTTTTTAAACCAATCACACTTTGACAATCAATCATTTTTATAAAATCCTTTTTTACGAATATATTAACATAATTCTTACTTCTTTGAAACTATAAATTGATTTGTCAAGTACTTTTGAAACAAGTCTAATGTTTTCCCCTATACTTTTCAGTATAGAGTTTAATAATTAAATTAATAGCTTTTTGATTATTAAAGATATTTGGAGAAGTTTTTGGCTTAGTACTAAAATTAGCGACAGTTCCAGTGTCTTTATATTTCTTAAGCCAAGTATAAAAAGTGGATTTATTTATTCTTTCCATCTTTAAAAATCTTTTAATATTTTTAGTTTTTAATGCTTCATCCACTATAAATAATTTAAATTCTGTGCTATAATCTTTTTTCATAGTAGCATCCTTTTATTTGTTTTCTATATCAAAATATTATAACAAGGATACTGCTTTTTTTATACTAAAAAATGTCCAATATCTCACACTCCTAAACAATTTATATATTAATTAATAAATATATTTTATATTTTTATTAACTAAAATAACATGAAGTTTTATATTATTTGCTTGATATTTTGTAAAAAATTATTATAATTCATCAGATAAAATGGTAATTAAATTAATAATATATAAGAAAAGGAGAATTTTTTTATGGAGAAAAAAGTAATAAAAACACACAAAGCACCAGAAGCTATAGGACCTTATTCTCAAGCTGTTAAAAGTGGGAATTTTTTATTTGCTTCAGGTCAAATACCTTTAGACCCTGTTAGCGGTTCTATGGCTGAAAATAATATTCAAGCACAAACAGAAAGAGTAATGGAGAATATTAAAGGTTTATTAGAATCTCAAAATTTAACTTTTGCTAATGTTATTAAAACCACTTGTTTTTTAAGTGATATGGCTAATTTTGCTGCTTTCAATGAAGTATATGCTAAATATTTCACAGAAAACCCTCCTGCAAGAAGTACTGTAGCTATTAAGGCTTTACCTAAAGATGCTTTGGTAGAAGTTGAAATTATAGCCGTTATAGAATAAAAATATTATTAAAGCCATGTGTTTTTATGCATGGCTTATTTATTTAAACATTTTTATTAAAAATAAATCGCAAAAAAAATCTAAACAGAAGAGAAAAAAATGAACATGAGAAATTATATATCTTACCTTATTAAGGGTATGGCTATAGGTGTTGCTAATGCTATACCGGGTGTTTCGGGAGGTACTATAGCATTTGTACTTGGAATATATGAGAACCTTACTTATGCTATATCTACTTTGCCTACTGCAATTATTAAATTAAAATGGAAAGAAGTAGGGGAGGGTTTAAAAATATTAGTGCCTGTTTTTTTTGGGGCTGCTGTTTCTATAGTGCTTTTTTTAAATATTATTAATTATTTGTTTCAATACTATCCTATACCTACCAAAATATTTTTTGTAGGTCTTATACTTGGTTCTTTTCCTTTCGTTACTAAAACTATAGATAAATTTGATTTTAAAGTATTTATATCTTTCTTTATAGGGGCTTTTATAATGGCAATATTTGTTTATTTTGATATTAATAAGCCTGCTGGAGAGACAACTTACACTGGAGATTTTTCTATATTTTATGGAATCAAATTATTTTTCTGCGGCATAGCTGCTGCTGTTGCTATGGTAATACCGGGAATATCTGGTTCTTTGCTTTTATTGATATTGGGTGAGTATGAGAATGTATCTAATCTTGTATCTACTCTCACTAAAAATTTTGCTAATCTATATCCATTAATGTTTTTAGGTCTTGGAGTTGCTATAGGAATTTTTACTATATCTAAACTTGTTACTATAGTTATACAAAAACATAAATCTGTATTATTTGGTTTTGTGCTTGGTATAATAGTTGTGTCTTTTTTAAGTTTATGGCCTAATATTACAACATTAAGTTTTGGTATGCTTACTGCAACTGTTTTATCTATGTGTTTTGGCTTTTTAATTGCCATGATTATGGAAAAAATATAAAGTTTTTTTGTTTATTTTTTATGGTATAGTATAAAATTTATAATATATGCATCCGACTATTATAGTAGTACAAAGAGGATAATAAGATGAAAAGATTAAAAAACAATAAATTATATCTATTATTAACTTTAGTATTAGTAGCTTTTGCATACTTATACACTAGTTTGATTGCGCAGACCTCCTCTGATAGAATTAGTATGGAAAACTATAATGATTTGCCTAATTCTAGAAGACTTGTAACTAAACTTAATATTAAACATATAGAAGAAAATAAAGTGGAAGTAAGTTGGGTTGGTATATATCATCCAAATTTGATGTATTATGTATATAGAAGTGAAGACCCTATATTAAGTAAAACTGTACTTACTAATGCAAAAGTAGTAGGCTCTACAAAAGCAACTAACGCTTCTACTACATATACTATTTACGATAATTTGCCTAAATATGATAAATATTATTATGCTGTAATATCATACATAGATAATATTAATTTTTATACTGCTACTGAAAATATGGATTTAATGCAATTTGAATATTATGATCCATTTAATAAAGATATGACTAATTTTGAAATGATTACTAATGATATCCTTACAAATGATATTACAACTAATGACCTTGATACTAATAGTATGTATTTTACAAATGATATGATTACTAATATAGTAAACAGTAATGATTTTTTAAGTTATTATCCTAATACTAATTTATTTGATACAAATTATAGTATATTACCTCCTACTAATTATGTTGATCTCTATTATACTACTAATAGAATAGACTCAAATAGAGGAATAGTTTTTACTACAAATTATTACAATTATACTAATTATTATACTAACAATTATACTAATTATTATAACAGTACTAAAATATATATAATTAATCCTACTAACGATAATTTATCTACTAATGAGATTAATACTAATGATTTGAATACTAATGACTTTACAAATCAAAGCCGTATGGTTGAAAACATTACTAATGAATTAAAGGTTACTAGTTTTACAAATGATAAGAACGAAAATATTGTGAATGTTGAGATAAAAAAAGATAACACTAAAAAGACTCCATCTGAGTATCAAAGATATAGTTCTGAATATCAGAGGGCTTTGGCTCAATTTAAGGCTAATAATTATACAGGAGCTATTACAATTTTAGAGCCTATATCAAGAAAGAAAGTTGATAGTGCTTTATATTATGATATTAATTTGTTGCTTGGAAAATCTTATAAGAATGCTGGAAGAAAAAAGAACGCTTTAGATACATTAAAAAAAATAAGATCTATTAATCCTAATGAAGTTAATTTCTGGATTAATCAGGTTTTAAGTGATTTATAATATAAAGGAGAGATTATGAAAACTTATGCAGCAGTTTTGGCTTCCGTTATTACGGTTGTTGCTATATTGATAGGAGTTTTTATTACTAAAGTTTCTACATTATCTTCTCCTGAAAGATATTTCCAAAAGGGAAAAAGATATTATGAATTAGAAAATTATAATGAAGCTATCAATAATTTAAATGAATATTTATCTATAGACAGCAGGTCAAAACCTGTTAGTAATGTAGCCGAATCTTATTTTATTGTAGCTGATTCATTAAAAAAAATGAAGAATTATAATTTAGCTAAAGAACGTTTATCTGAGATAATAGACGGTGTAGGTTTTGAGGCTTATCAGCTTGATGCTATAATAGCTTATGCAGATATAGCAAGATTACAAAACAGTGCTGACCAATATATTATTACTAAATTGCAAAATAATTTAAAACCTTATGATAAAAGTTTAGCTTCTACTATAAATATGCAGTATGGATATCAGTTATTCTTTGAGAAAAAATATGGCGAAGCTTTAAGTTATTTTTTAAGGTCAGAGGGGGAATTAGCAGTTTTAGGAAGGGCTAGAGTTTATTTTGCTATGAATGAATATGACAGAGCTTTTGAAATTTATGAGGATTTCTTAAAGTATTATCATACAAGCATATATTATAATGAGGTTTCAAGAACTTATCTTATTCAAGTGCCTGCTATAGCTCATAGAATGTATGTTGAAAAGAATTATGTTAAAGCTAGAATGTATTACAATAAAATAGCTGCTCTTTTCCCTAGAACAAAATATCAGGAAGAGGCTTTATTTAAAATTGGCGAGTCTTATTATAATGAAAAAAATTATAATAGTGCTGTAGATTATTTTAATAGAGTAAGATTAAATAATGTTTATACTCTTGATGCTGAGGCTTTGCTTTATATTGGATTATCATACTTCAAAGTTGGAAGATATTCTGATTCTTATAAAGCTTTAGATACATTCGTTAATAATTATCCAGATAATCCAAATGTTTTAAGAGCTAAAGATTATATGGCAGCTTTACAAGAAACATTATTAACTATTAATTAAGAACTTAATAGCTTTTGATAAATAAAAAGGCCTTTAGCAAATTAATTTTTGTTTTAAGGTCTTTTTTTATTATTCTCTGAGCTTGATAATTTATTTATATCATCTATTAAATTAGATATAATATCCAATTTATTTGATTCAACTTTCTTTAATTTTTCATAAGTATTTAGAAGTTTATCATCTCTATTTTCTAAGTTACTGCTTTTTATAGTTAATAAACTTTCTGGAGTTGTTTCTAAGGCTTTTGCTATTTTATTTAATCTTTTTACTGATATGTTTCTATTACCAACTTCTATGCCTTGCAAATATTTACTAGAAACTCCTGCTTGTTCTGCTAATGTATCTATGGTCATCTTTTTGCTTTTTCTAAGTAATCTTATGTTGTAGCCTAAATTATATAATAAGATTTCATTTTCCATATATAAAGTCCTCTTATAATAGAATATTTTATATTATATAAATTTTTAATCTTTAAAAAAACAATATATAAGTTGTATATTTTATAAAAATACCTATTTTTTTGTTTGAAATGTAGTAGAGTTATATGAAAAATCTGAAGCATAAATATATTATAATTAGAGTTGACATAATTTTTTGTATTGTTTTTTAAAAACTATCCGAGAATTATAATAGTATTATGTAAACAATATATAAATAATAGGGGTAGTTTTTAATGGTAAAAGCAATTATATTAGGATTCATTCAAGCGGTTACTGAATTTTTGCCTGTGTCTAGTTCGGGGCATTTAAGAATAGCTGAGACTTTTCTTAATTTTAATACAACAGAAAATATATTATCTTTTGAAATAGCATTACATTTTGGTACATTTTTAGCTACTTGTTTGGTGTTTCGTAAGGATATTATTAATGCAATAGTTGGATTTTTTTCCGGATTAAAAGATGTTAAATATTCAAGTAAGAATAATGAAGGTTTTAGAGTTGGGCTTATGGTAATTATTGCTTCAATACCTGTTGCTATAGTGGGATTATTTTTAGAGGAATATTTAAGTAATATAGATACTCAAAGAGTTGGACTTAATCTCATTATAACAGGTTCTATACTGCTTCTCACAAAAAAAGCTGACAGAGGAATAAATAAAGATGCCCTTACAACAACCTATTATAATGCTTTATTGATTGGCTTTGCTCAGGCTATAGCGGTTTTTCCGGGAATATCAAGGTCTGGTATGACTATAAGTACGGCTTTATTTTTGGGGCTTAATAGGGATTTTGCGGGCAGATTTTCTTTTTTAATATCTTTGCCTGCTATATTTGGTGCTTTGCTTCTTTCTTTAAAAGATTTAACTGACTTTAATATTACTTATGTGATAGTTGGGCTTCTTACTTCTTTTATATTTGGAATTATTGCATTAAAGTTTTTGATGTCTTTTCTTAAAAAAGGAAAGCTTTATTATTTTAGTTTTTACTGCATAATAGTTGGTTTAGCTGTGTATATATATTTTTTTAATGTTTAAAAAATAGCTGGAGTTTTTATAATGTTTATTAAAAGAAAATTAAACATACAAAAAAGAGCTGAGAGTAAAAATGTTTATCAATCATATGATGATAAGAACAGAAATCCTATATATGATATTATAGGTTTTTTGTGCATACTTTTTGCGGGGATATTAATTTTATCATATTTAAGTGCTAATCTTGGAGAAATGAATACTACACTTACAACAAATAATTTACTTGGCAAGTTTGGAGCTTATATTGCTGAGTATTCGTTTTCTGCTTTTGGAGTTTCTTCTTTTGTGATACCTGCATTTTTTGTATATGCGGGAGTAAATATTATATTAAAAAACTCTGTTAAAAATATTTTGATGTTTGCTCTTCTTTTATCATTTGTGATGATGTTATCCAGCATACTTCTTGATATACTGCTTGGAGATAAAGCATTTTATTATAAAGGCGGAATAATGGGTGAAATTATAGGAGGTTCGCTTGCTTCATTATTTGGAAATATTGGCTCTATTATAATAACTTCTGCTATACTGCTTATCACTATAATAGTATTTGCTAAAATTTCATTGATTGATTTAGCTAATTATTGCAAAGATATGATAAAAAAAATAGATTTAAAAGATGTTGAGAGAAAAATATCTGATACTATAAAAAGTAAAAGAGAAGAGATGAAAAAAAATGAACAAGAAGAAGTAGAAAATAATTACAAAAAAGAAAATAATAGAAAAGATACTTCATTAAACTATTTACCTATATTTAGCAAAAAAGAAGTATATGATTTTAATAATATTCCATTTATAGAAAAGATATCTTTCAATCATTATGATTCATCTGAGAGAAAATATTATAATAAAAATGAAAATATAAATGAAAATATAATGGAAGACTTTTTCAATAAAAGAAATGACTTTGATGATGATAAAAACAAAGAATTAGATTATATGGTTGAGAGTTTAAATAATTTGAAAAGAGATAATTATGGAAGGATTAATGTTAATGCAATAGAAGATAGAGAAGAGGATATGGGGGCTTCTTTATTTGAGGCAGCATTTGGAAATGATTTAAAAATGGACGTAAAAAAAAAAGAAGATACTTTCAATCAATATAATGAATTAAAACAATATGATGATGAATATAATAAAAATGTTCATGAGGCTATAGAAAATATTGATTGGGATTTCAGTATTAATAGAGTAAAAAAATCAGATTTTAAAAAGGCGGCTTACGAGGATAGTGTCAATTATTATGATACAACAGAAATTTATTTAAAAGCGGCAAATAGTATAAGTAGCGATTATGATGAGAGTGTAATACTTGAGAATATATATAAAAACAGAGAGAGAAAATTTAGAGAGTTAAATAATAATAATGATGAGGAACTAGAAAATAATAAAATAGAATATATTGAAGACTTAGATAAATTATATAAAGAGTATAAAGAGAAAACTTTAAAAAAAGAAAATACTATAAATCATCAATCTTTTAATGATTTAAATAATACTAATGTTTCATATAAAACTTCTGTTAATACTAATAATAAAGAAAATATATTGGATAAATTGAGAAGAGTTGCTAATGAGAATAAGCAATTAAAAGAGATGTATGACAGAGAGCATGGCAAAGTAAAAAGAGGAAGCAGCAACAATGAAAAATTAAATTACTCAGAAGACACAACTAAAAAAAGCAGCCACTTTGAGTTTCCTATGGGCTATGCTTCAAAGAGAGCGTATAGAAGAGAAGACCATATACCAAATTACAATAACAATAATATTATTGATGATGATAGTATATTAAACTGTTTTGATTTAGACGAAGAAGAGCTTTACAATGTTGATAAATCTTATAATGATATAGAAGATGTAAAAATAAAAGATGATTTAAGAGAGCAACATAATTTTTCAAATGATTCTAAATATTATAATAATACAACTAACGAAGAAGAATATGATGCCGAGCTTCAAAAATATGCTGAAAAACTAAACTCTATAGAAGACATTAAAAGTGATAATGAGGCTAACACTGGTTTTATAAATATAGAATCAGAAAAAAAAGTAAACACATTAAAAGAGCCTCAAAGACCTATAATACATAAAAATCACAAAAATGATTTTGATTTAATACAATCAAACTTCAACAGCAAGTATGTAGATAAGCATTATAAAGCTCCTCCATTTGATTTGCTCAATAGGTCAATTCCGGTAAATGATAATGCAATGCTTGAATCTATAAAACAAACAGCAATACAATTAGAAAACACATTGCTTGATTTTAATATAGAAGCAAAAGTGACAGGAGTATCAAGAGGACCTGTTATTACAAGATATGAGCTTGAATTAGCGGCAGGCACTAGAGTGTCAAAAATATCAAACTTAACAGACAATATTGCTTTAGCACTTGCTTCAGAGAGTGTGAGAATAATAGCACCAATTCCGGGACGCTCTGTTATAGGTATAGAGATACCAAACAAGGTGAGAAATGCAGTATTTTTAAGAGATGTGTTAGAAAGCAGCGATTTTAGACAATCAAAACTTGATATACCTTTTGTATTAGGAAAAGGGATATATGGAAACAATGTGGTGTCAGATATGTCTGAAGCTCCTCACTTATTAGTTGCTGGTACTACTGGTTCTGGTAAGAGTGTTTGTTTATCTACAATAATACTTTCACTTTTATATAAGTTTAGACCTGATGAATTAAAATTTATATTTGTAGATAAAAAGAGAGTTGAGCTTTCTATATATAACGGCATACCGCATTTAATGTCTCCTGTTGTTTCTGATGAGAAGAAGGCTACTATAGTATTGAGATATATTGTAGACATAATGGAGAAAAGATACGAAAGAATGGAGAGATTCTTCGTTAGAAATGTTAAAACTTACAACGAAAAAGTAAAACAGCTTCTTAAAGAGGGAGAGACAGAGTTTAACGGAGAACCTTTAGAGTTATTTCCATATATAGTTTTGGTGATAGATGAGCTTCACAATTTGATGGTTGTTGCATCAAAAGAGGTTGAGGATTTAATATCACGTTTAGCTGGTATGAGCAGGGCTGTTGGCATACACTTAATAATTGCCACACAAAGACCTTCTGCAGATGTTGTTACTGGTGTTATAAAGGCTAATTTACCAACTAGAATTGCATTCCAAGTGCCTAACAAAACAAACTCACGTATTATAATAGATATGTCTGGTGCTGAGCAGTTGTTAGGTAAGGGAGATGCTTTATTCTGTGCCTCTGGAAGTCAGATGCCTGAGAGGGTTCAGGGTGCTTTTGTTTCTGACAATGAAGTTAAGAAAGTGGTTGATTATTTATCTGGAGAGATGTCGCCTATGTTTGATGAGAGCTTGATTGCAGCATTAGAGGGAAGCGATGATGACAAAAACACTGATGAAGAGGATATATTAGACGAAGAGCTTTGGGAGGATGCTGTTGAACTTGTAGCAAGAACTGGAAAAGCAAGTGCATCATTTCTACAACGCAGATTAAAAATAGGATATAACCGTGCCGCTAGAATAGTAGAGATTATGGAGCGTCAGGGCATTGTTGGACCGGAAAATGGCTCTAAACCAAGAGAAGTTTTAATTACATTAGATGATAGATAATATAATTTTAAGGCTCGTTTACAGTTGGTAGGCGGGCTTTTTTATATATACAAAGTTTATATAAAAAAACTTATTTAGAATTGCTTTCTATTATTTTAGTTATATATTCATCATCTTGCAATCTATTGTTTATATCATCTTTTTTATTTTCTTTGTCATTGCAAGAAATGATAAAACTAAATAATATTAGAGTTAGTAATAACAATATTTTTTTATACATAAAAAATCCTAATATTATGTAACATACTTTTATATTATCGGAATATTAAATATCTAAAATTAATATATTATGAAATATATTTGTAATATTAAAAAAATACAATTTATTTTATATAAAAATATCTTGTAGTGCGAAATATATTTAATAACTTTTTACTTGATAATAGAAAAAAAATAAAGTATAATCATAGAAATTTAAATACAAAAAGAGGTAAATTGTATTATGAAACAAACTGTGCTTCTTAAGATATCAGGCGAGGCTTTGCTTGGAGAAAAAGACTATGGCATAGATAATAATGTTGTAGACAGAATAGCTATGGAGATGAAAGAGGCAGGAAATAATACTCAAATAGCTGTTGTTGTTGGGGGGGGCAATATATTTAGAGGAATGCAGCTTTCTAACAAAACAGGTATGGTAAGAGCTACAGCGGATTCTATGGGTATGCTTGCCACTATAATGAATGCCATTGCTTTAAAAGACAGATTTATGGCAGCTGGTACTCCTACACAAATACTTTCTGCTTTTAATATTGAAGGAATGATAGAGGGGTTTGAAAGAGATAAGGCTATTCGTATATTAGAAAGAGGTAATGTGCTTATAATAGCAGGAGGTACATCTAACCCTTACTTTACTACAGACAGCACTTCTATATTAAGAGCTTTAGAGATTGGTGCTTCTATTGTATTAAAGGGTACTAATGTTGATGGGGTTTACAATAAAGACCCTAAAACTAATAAAGATGCTGTTATGTATAAAGAAATTACTTTTAAAGATGCTATTAATCAAAACTTACGAGTTATGGATATGACTGCTTTTGCTATGGCTAATGATAATAATATGCCTATAAGGGTGTTTAATATGAATAAGATGGGCAATATTACAAAGGCTATTAAAGGCGAGAGTATAGGCACTTATGTTCACAATTAAAATGATAAATAAAAAAAATAAAAATTAAGGAGATTATGATGTTTGATTTATTTTGGGGGGCTGGAATAGCACCTATGTTTGTTGGAATAATAATTATAGTAATATTTTTAATTATTTTCTTTAGATTTTTCCCATTAGGTTTATGGATTACTGCTTTATTTTCTGGGGTGAGAATCAGTATAATTACTTTGCTTACTATGCGTTTGAGGAGAGTTAATCCTTCTTTGATAGTGTTGAATCAAATTAAGTTATGGAAGGCGGGATTAAAAATAAATAGCAATGAACTTGAGGCACATTATTTAGCTGGCGGTAATCCCACTGCTGTTGCTGATGCTTTAATTGCTGCTGATAAAGCTTCATTAGATTTAAGTTTTGAGAGAGCTGCTGCTATAGACTTAGCTGGAAGAGATTTAGTTGATGCTATAAGAACATCAGTTTCACCTAGAGTTATTGCTACTCCATTAATTGCTGCTGTTGCTAAAGACGGTATACAGGTAAAGGCTACTGCGAGGGTTACTGTTAGAACAAATATTAACAGACTTGTTGGAGGTGCTGGAGAAGAGACTATTATTGCTAGAGTAGGTGAGGGTATTGTTACTACTATAGGCAGTGCTGCTACACATAAAGAGGTATTAGAAAATCCTGACAGAATATCACAGGTTGTTTCTGCTAAGGGTCTTGATTCTGGTACTGCTTTTGAGATACTTTCTATAGATATTGCTGATGTGGATGTGGGTAGCAATATTGGTGCTGTTCTTCAAATTGACCAAGCTGAGGCTGATAAGAAAATTGCTCAGGCTAAAGCTGAAGAGAGACGCGTTATGGCTATTGCCCGTGAACAAGAGATGAAAGCTCAAGTTGAAGAGATGAAGGCTAAAGTTGTTGAGGCAGAAAGTCAGCTGCCGCTTGCTATTGCTGAGGCTTTGAAAAAAGGAAATATTGGAGTATTAGATTATTATAATATGAAAAACGTTATGGCAGACACTGAAATGCGTTACAGTATATCTGGAATGGATACAACAAGCAAAAATAATTCATCTAATAAATAATAATAATAATAAAAGCAGGCTATGAAATATATAGTCTGCTTTTTTATGTGAATAATTTTTTATAATAAAGTTTAATAAGATATTACTTTTCCATCTATGAGTGAGAAATGAATACTTCCGAAATCTCTGCTGTCATAAGCATAATCTCTATTATCTGATAATACAAAATATTCATTGTATCCTATAATATAAGGACCAAAATTATCCCTTGAAGATATGTTACTTTCTAATATTCTATTATCTTTTCCAATATTTGCCCAAGGTTCATTTAATTCGCTTCCATTAATGTATACAGTTTTATTTTTTATTTCTATTGTTTCATTTGGAAGACCTATCACTCTCTTTATTAAATATCTTGTATTCGATATATTTACATTTCCAAAAGTAAAAAAATAAACTGTATATGATATAAACCTTTTAAAAATATTTTCTTTTTTGCTTCTAGGGTCAATAATAAAAACTATATCACCTCTTTTAGGTCTTGAAAATACTATAGTTTTTCCTGTTAATTTTGACACGAATGGTTTTATTGTAATAGCATATCTTAATTTTGAAGTAATAATCATTTTATTTGGTTCAATGGTGTTTAACATAGTTGAACTTTTCATCTTATCAAAACGTACAAAAAGTGTAATTAAACCAAAAATTATAAATGCTATGATAAAACCTAAAATAAGCCTTGCTATAGTTTTATATAATAAGCTATTGCTTCTGTAGTATATAAATATAAAAGGCTTTAATATGGCTTTTAATGCATTCTTCTTTTCTTTTTTTATATTTTCTCTGTCATCATAAGAATAATTCATTATATAGTAATTGAAACCTTATTATAAATTATTTTTTGGCCTGATGTTCACTGTTTTCTAAAGCAGCAGGTACAGCAGGCACTACTATATAACCATATTCTCCGCTTCTGCATAAATCCATTATCACTTCGTTTTTTAAAGTTTCTCCAGCAACATCTTCTCTTAAATATTCAGGCAAATCAATAACATGATATAAAGGGTTTATATTATCAACATTTACTTCAAATAATTCTTCTATAAAAGCTAAATCTTTATTTAATCTATCTAACATTTCATCTTTTTGATTATCTTCTATTTTTAATCTAGTTTGATATAAGAGTGCTTCTAATTCTTCTTTATTAGTTTTCATAAAAAAATCCTTGTTTTTATAGTTTAAATAATATTATAATAAAATGAATATTTTTTCAATATTTATTTATATATTCTTTGTTTAGGAGTGTGAGATATTGGACATTTTTTAGTATAAAAAAAGCAGTATCCTTGTTATAATATTTTGATATAGAAAATAAATAAAGGATACTACTATGAAAAGAGATTATAGCACAGAATTTAAATTATTTATAGTGGATGAAGCATTAGAAACTAAAAATATTAAAAGATTTCTAAAGATAGAAAAAATACCCAAATCTACTTTTTATGCTTGGCTTAAAAAATATAAAGAAACTGGAACTGTCGCCAATTTTAGCACTAGACCGAAAACTTCTCCAAATATCTTTAATAATCAAGAAGCTATTAATTTAATTATTGAACTCTATACTAAAGAATATCGAGGTAAGCATTATATTAAAGCATATTTAAATCGTAAAGGCATTAAGATAGGGGTTACAGCTATAGAGAATGTACTAAAAAGAAATAATCTTTGGAGATACAAAATAAAAAAGAAAAAGAAGCGATATGATAAACGAAAATTTGTCTCTAAAATACAAAAAGAAGGCAAAATAGTTCAAATAGATACTAAATATATCAAATTAGGCAGAAAAAGAGTTTATCAATTCACTGCTGTAGATTTAGCTACTCGCTATAGTTGGAGGCAAATCTATGAGGATAAAACACCTTATAGTGCTTTATCTTTCTTAAAATATGTCTTAAAAACTTCACCTTTTAAGATACAGGCTATACAAACGGACAATGGTATGGAATATACTTATCGCTGTATTAATACTCCTAAAATCAATATTTTTGATGAATACTGCTTAAAAAATAAATTAGAGAGGAGATATATTCCTATAGCAACACCAAGATACAATGGCGTAGTAGAAAGAGTACACGGCATAGACGAAAGAGAATTTTATTCACGATTAAATAAAAATATCACAGTAGAATTATTGAGAGAAAAATTAAAAGAATATACACATTTTTATAACAATCAAAGATTGATTTCTTCGCTAGGTTATATTACAATCAAAGAAAGAATCAAAAATATTATAGCAAGTAAAAGTACAATATCTATGGCTCCATGACATATTTATATATTCTTTTTAGTTTTAAACTATATATATATGTTTTTTATATAATATTTTTTGTTATTTAATAATAAAATAATTATCTGCTTTTTAGTTTTGGGTGAAGTATCTTATCTAAAGAAAAACCTAAAAAGGCAAAAGACATTCCTAAAACAGCAATCAATATTCCCGGAGGTATTATCCACCACCAAAGCCCAGATAACACAGCAGAACCCTTCATAGCATCATGCAAAATCTGCCCCCATGTAACTATAGTAGCATCTCCAAGCCCAAGCAATGACAATGAAGACTCATAAACTATAGCAGAAGGCACAGCCAAAGCCATAGAAGCAAATGAAAAAGGCAAAAGCAGCGGAGCTAAATGATTAAATATTATTCTAAAATGCGAAGCTCCTATTGTGCGTGCTGCCTCGATGTAGGTTTCTTCTTTAAGCTGCATAGCCATAGAGCGTACAGTCATAACTGAGCCTGTCCAAGAGAAAAATATCATCATTGTTATCATAGTCCATATTGTAGGCTTAAATATTGCACTCATTACTATCATTACAGGTAAAACTGGTATTCCTATAAATATCTGATAAACAAACTGCATAAAGCTATCAACAAACCCTCCAAAATATGCAGACACTATTCCATACATCACACCAATTATAACCGATATAAAACTCGTAGCTATGCCAATAAATAATGCCCACTTAAGCCCAGATATAAGCCCAGAAAATATATCTCGCTTCATATTGTCAGTGCCCATTATACCAGACATTGAGCCTACTAACACCATATAAGGATTTTCAAAACTTGAATTAATGTCAGAAAAATTAGCTGTTGCTTCAAATTTATAAATACCTTTTAAGGCTAAGAAATTTTTTGCCATATCATCTTTTTTTGTATTAAAAAGTATTTTCATGGGGTTGGTTGTGAGAGTGTCAATTTGTCTTGCAAGCATTCTTGGGACTGACTCTCTGTAAAACCTAAATATTCTATTTTTTGAATCATTAAATGCAGATATTCTTAAATCTCCTTTTGTGTTATGTAAACTATCTGATAGTGTTATTACTGCTCCGTCTGGTCTTGTTACATTCCACACTAATGCTGAAGAGTTATCTACATTAGCATGAAAGATTAAGTCCACTGGAGATTTATCGAATTTATAATCATATTCAAATATTGCTTTGTATACTGCTTGATTTTCTATATAATTAGTTTTTACGCTTATAGGTTTTATATCTGTTGTGATTGCCGATTTTTCTCTGCTGAAGAAATTAAGCCATTCTGGTGGGGCTGAAGCTGGATTATCCTGCCAATAGGTAATATCTCTCCAGCGTTTCGGAGCTTCTTTGTATGTGAGTATTATAGGCTCAAACAGTGAAACAAATATTGCCAAAAGAAGTATGCATAAACCTACAACGCCTGTTTTATCTTTTTTAAACTCATTAAAAAATTCTATTAGAGGAGCAAGTTTTTTATTAACATTATTATTACTCATTACATCTTGCCTCCAACTTTTATTCTAGGGTCTAAAAATCCATAAGATATATCAAGCACAACCAAACCAAATTGATAAAGAGCAGTAGTAATAGCTAAATTGCCCATAAGCACAGGTATATCATTTTGCTGAACGGATATCCAATAAAGATTGCCCAAACCCGGCCAAGAGAATATTCCTTCAAATATAATAGAGCCTGCAATAGAGCCAAGCAAACCTAATAAAGTTATTGTAACTATAGGAGGAGCAGAGCTTCTTAAAGTATGCCCTAAAAGAACAGACTTTTCTGATATTCCTCTCGCACGAGCCGCCATAATATAATCTTCCTGAAGCGTAGACAATACTATATTTCTTACAACAAAAGAAAGCCCCCAAAAGCCTATTAATGTTAATGTTAGCATAGGTAATGCCATATGCCATAACATATCCAAATAATACATTATGCCTTCAGGTGTGGGTATGGAATGAACCCCTCCAGATGGAAACAAATTAAACTTATAAACAAATATCATTATTAGTATCATAGAAAGCCACCAAGTAGGCATGCCGTAAACTATCATAGTGATAATGCTTGTGGTTCTGTCAAATAATCCGCCTGCTTTTCTTGCCTTTACAAGTCCTATTATTAAGCCTATTATCATTTGTATGATTGATGCTGTTGTAAAAAGTATTATAGAGCGGGGTAATGCTTCTCCTATTATTTTTATAACATCTCTATTGCCGTTAGAATCCATCATTATAGTAGATTTGCCGAATTGAAAGGTGATAGTATTAATTGCCCTTATAAATATTCTCTCTCCAATGCTTCTGTTAAGCCAATATATATTATAATAGTATGCTCTTCTCTCTTTAATAAAGTTTTCCACATCTTCTGTACGCATATTGCTGAGTCCTCGTACTTCGGCATTAATATTTTCTTCTATCTGTGCTTTAAGAGTTTTTTCGCTCACAGTATTAAATATAGCAGAAGACATAAACATAAGTATGACAAACATGATTATGCCTTTTAGTATTCGTTTGATTACAAAATAAGTAAACATAATATTATCCTTGCTTATGATTATACTAAAAAGAGTTAAAATTGTAAAGTATTATAGCTTAAATTATTTTTTATAGTTTTTTATTTGTGATTTTTTTATAAAGTTATAAATATTTTGTAATATCTTCTATAATATTGTCTGTATAAATTATAATATAACCTTTATTTTACCGAAAATATTAATATACTATATAGTATTATACTTGAGTATTGGCTTATTAATGATATAATACTCTTTAAGGTATAAAATAAATACTACTATATATAAGCGGAGTATTATGTCAGAGAATAATTTAATGCCAGACAATAATTTAGTGTTGGATGAAACAGAAGTTCTTGCCGTAAGATTTATAGCAGAATATCCAGATTTAGAACAATATATATATTTTGTATTTTTTATAGATAAACTAACAATTAATCTTATTACCAAAACAGTATTAGTTTCAGATAATTATGAATTATTTAAAGTATTAAATAGCTATGATAATTATTTAGAGCTTTATAAATATATAGAAGTTTATAATAATCTAAATTATAAAGTAAATATAGCTTTAGATAAATTAAACAGCGATTTAGATTCTATTTTTTCTAATAGAACAAATGTTGTTCATACAACTATGGCTGCTATTAATAATGATATTATTTCTATAATAGATATATTTTCAGATACTTTAAATGTTTCTATGGATTATAATATAGGCATATATGATGTAATCTGTAAGGGGCTTGATATTGATGAAGTTAATACATTTATACAAGAGTTTAAAAAAGAATTTGAAGTAAATAACATAGATATGACTCAATACTCTTTAGATTCAAATAATAATGAAGATGATAATAGCGAAGATGGTATTACTTCAAAATATAAAATAGTAAACGGAGATTTTGTTGTAGCCCCTATTATGGGTAAATCTATAGCAGATATAAAGTTAGGTGATAAGATTATAGTAAAAGTAGATTATAGTTCTTTTTATCCAAGCATGACATATTTAGATGTGAATTCCAAAAAAAATAATAATAAATATTTGGTTGTAGGCGAGGTTATAGAAAAAACAGTTGATGAAACTTCCACTAAAATATCACTTGCTTTAAGTGATGAGCATTGTGCTATTATAGAAGAAACACAACCTATTAGAGTTAAAGTATTTAATCCTCAAAAAGATAATTATATAACACCAAACTCCTATCATGATAATACTAAAGAAGAACAGATATATAAGGTGCTATCACATTTTAATTTTGTTAAATTTTTATTATATGGATTAGGTTTTATTTCTTTATTTGTTTTGATTTATATTTTATTTGTTATAATACTATAATTTATTTGATTAAAGTTTATAATGATTTGATACCGATAAAAGAGCAATTAAATTTTTTAAAGATAGATAGATGGAAAAGATAAAAGAATATTTTAATGAGTTTCTAGAGATAATATCAGAAAATGGAGAGTATGCTGGGGTTGCTTTACTTAAGGGCAGTGTTTTTAGGGTTGATGATGAATATAATGTAAGTATTATTTGTTCTGGTGATTTTGCTGCTAATCATATAAAGAAAGATTTTTTAGAGCGTATAGAAATCTATTTAAAAGATAAGTGTTCGCATGATATCAATGTTCAAGTATTAGTTGATGTAAATATTGTCAATGATAATGAAGAAGAGAGTATTAGTGATAATGCTTCAGAAATAACTGTAGCAGAAGATAATACAAAAAATAAATATAAGTCTAATTTAAATGAATATTTCAAGTTTGATAATTTTATAGAGGGGAGTAATAATAAATTTGTTTTTGCTGCTGCGAAGTTAGTTGCTGAAAAACCCGGCAGAGAATACAATCCTCTTTATATATATGGAAGTGTAGGTATAGGTAAGACTCATTTGCTTCAGGCTATAGGCAATTATTATTTAGAGAATAATCCAGATGCAAAAGTAAATTATATAGACGGAAGCGGTTTTAGAGATGAATATATATACGGCCTTCAAACTAAAAAGTCTGACAACTTCAAAAAGAAATATAAATCTTTAGACATGTTTTTACTTGATGATTTGCAATTATTAGAAAGTGCTCAAGAAACTTCTAAAGAATTGTTTGAAATATTTCAGGCTTTAGATAATGGCTGTAAGCAGATGGTTTTTGTAAGTGATAAACCTCCTAAGGAACTTAGAAACATTGAGGCAAGATTAAAAAATAGATTTGAAAAGAGTTTGATATTATCCATTGAACCTCCACAGTATGAAACTAGGCTTGCCATAATAGAGAGAAAGTTGATTGATTTAAATACGACTATTGATGAAGAAGTAATAAAATATATGGCAGAAAATATTACAACCGATGTTCGTAAGATTGAAGGGGCTATTAGGGCTTATTTATCTGTAAGAGATTTAATGAAAATAACTCCTACTGTTGAAGAGTGCGATAAATTAAATATTTTTAAAGATTATTTTACTAATAAACCAAAATTAAAAAATGCTACTATCAAAGAAATAAAAAAAATAGTTGCAGATTATTACGGCATAGAGATGAGTGCATTTACAAGCAGTGAGAGGACAAAGTTTATAGCTAAAGTTCGACATGTTGCTGTGTACTTGGCGTGTGAATATTCTAAAAAATCTGTTACAGAAATAGGTTTGGAGTTTAATAGAGATCATGCTTCTATAATACATGCAAGAGAAAAAATAAAAGAAGAACTTAAATCAGATTCTCATGTAGCAAGAGAGATTAATGATATAATATCTTCTTTGTCTTAATTTATTAGAATTTATCTAAATTTAAGCAAATTTATATGAAATTACTATAAAAAATAAATGTATGATATTTTGATATTTTTTCTTGACATTTATATAAATTCTTATATAATATTAAATGTATTGTTAAATAATACAATTTTTCATAAACCTCCTTATCACCCTGCAGATCCTTTCTCGGGGTGATACTTTTTTAAACACACTTTTATAATTGACTGTATAATTATTAAACATGTGTTATTTGTATAAATGTGTTATTATTGAACATAATATTTATTTTATAATGATCTTTATTTTTTTATAATCATAAAACCATTGCTTCTATGTAATTGTGATAATTTATATTATATTTTTATAAATAAAACCAATAATACAGAGCTATATTAATATTTTATGTAATTATTTTTGATGTTTTTTTAATAAATATAATAATAAAAAGATAATATATTTGGCACGATTATTGCATATATTATAGTGTAACTTCTGTAAATAATTAAAAGGAAATTAAAAAGGAGATTAAATGCAAGAAGAAGAAATGAAAGAAGGCAATGAAGCTGCTAGTAAGGGTAGTGAAGATATTGCGGAAAACAATTCTAATGCAGAAGCTAGTAATGAAGAACAAAAAGAGTCTTGTGAATGTTGTGAAAATAATGATGAAGATGAAATTAGCATTTTAAAAAAGAGAATAGAAGAGTTAGAGAATGAAGTTTCTGATATGAAAGATAAATATATGCGTGCTATGGCAGAATCAGAAAATATTAGAAAGAGAACTGCCAAAGAAAAAATTGACGGTATAAAGAGGGCTAATAAAGGTTTATTATTATCTCTTATCAATTTTATGGATAATTTTGAGAGGGCATTAAAATCTTTTGATAATGATGAAACTATAAAGGGAAGCGAATATTACAAAGGCGTAGAATTAATACATAAACAGTTTATAGATTTTTTAACTGATAATGGCGTGAGTGAAATAGAAGCATTAGGAGAGGAGTTTGACCCTAACTTGCATGAGGCATTAACTATGTTAGAAGTTCCTGATATTGATAAAGAGCAGGTTGTAGAAGTTTATGCTAAGGGTTACAAATTAAATGATGAACTTTTGAGAACAGCTAAGGTTGTGGTTGGAAAACCAAAAAAAACTGAATAATAGATTTTTATTTACTTTATATTTATAAGGAGATTTTTTTTATGGCACATATTCAACTTTTTAGAGCTTATTTTGAACCTAAAGATTCAAAGAAAGAGAGCATAAATCATATTAATAAGGTTTTGCAAGATTTAACAGATGAGATTAACAGACATATAGAAAACAGAGAAGTTATAAATGTTGATCTTAATACATCACATTTAGGCAATGGGCATACTGAATATATTGTAAGCGTTCTAACGAAGAATTAGACTTACAGACTTTAAAAGTACAAAAACATATAATTTAATTAATATTTTAAGGAGAAATTTATAATGAGCAAAATTATTGGAATAGATTTAGGAACTACAAATTCATGTGTATCAGTAATGGAAGGCGGAAAACCTGTAGTAATAACAAACAGCGAAGGAAACAGAACAACACCTTCTATAGTAGCATTTACAAATAAAGGGGAAGTATTAGTAGGTCAGCCTGCTAAAAACCAAATGGTAACTAACCCAGAAAATACAATATTCTCTATAAAAAGATTTATGGGTAACACTTATTCTGAGGTATCAGAAGAGCGTTCAAGAATGCCTTATACAGTTATAGAGGAAGACGGAAAAGTAAAAATTAAAACACTTGAAGGAAACTTTACTCCTCAAGAGATAAGTGCTAGAACACTTCAAAAGATGAAACAAACAGCTGAAGAGTATTTAGGAGAAACTGTAACAGATGCAATCATTACAGTACCTGCATACTTTAATGATAGTCAAAGACAGGCAACAAAAGATGCTGGAAGAATTGCCGGACTTAATGTATTAAGAATAATAAACGAGCCTACAGCTGCTGCTTTAGCTTATGGTATGGAGAAAAAGAAAGATGAGAAAATAGCAGTTTATGACTTGGGCGGCGGTACATTTGATATATCTATACTTGAATTAGCTGACGGAGTATTTGAAGTAAAAAGTACAAACGGTGATACACACTTAGGCGGTGATGACTTTGACCAAGCTATAATTAACTGGCTAATAGAAGAGTTTAAGAAAGATACAGGCGTTGATTTAAATAGCGACAAAATGGCTTTACAGAGATTAAAAGAAGCTGCTGAAAAAGCTAAAAAAGAACTTTCAAGCTCACTTCAAACAGATATCAATTTGCCGTACTTGACAGCAGATGCATCAGGTCCTAAACATTTGAATGTATCTTTATCAAGAGCAAAATTTGAAGATTTAGTAAGAGACTTAGTAGAAAAAACTCGTATCCCATGTGAAAAAGCATTGAAAGATGCAGGACTTTCTACTAGCGATATAGATGAAGTTATACTTGTTGGAGGTTCTACAAGAATACCTTTAGTACAGGAAACAGTTAAAAACATATTTGGAAAAGAGCCAAACAAAAGCGTAAACCCAGACGAAGCAGTAGCAATGGGTGCTGCAGTACAGGGCGGTATTATTAAAGGTGATGTTAAAGATGTACTTCTTCTTGACGTTACTCCGCTTTCACTTGGTATTGAAACAGAAGGTTCAGTAATGACTGTTTTAATCAACAGAAACACTACTATACCTACAAACAAAAAACAAGTGTTCTCAACAGCAGCAGACAATCAATCATCTGTAACTATTAGAGTATTACAAGGTGAGAGAAAAATGGCTAATGACAACAGAGAGCTTGGAAGATTTGATTTAGTAGGCATACCGCCTGCACCAAGAGGCGTACCTCAAATTGAAGTTTCATTCGACATAGACGCTAACGGTATAGTACATGTTACAGCTAAAGATTTGGGTACTGGCAAAGAGCAGAAAATAACAATAGCTTCTTCAAGCGGACTTAGCGAGGAAGAAATAAACAAAATGGTTCAGGATGCTGAAAAACATGCTGAAGAAGATAAAAAGAAAAAAGAGGAAGTTGAGGCTAAAAACAATGCTGACCATATGATTTATCAAACAGAAAAATTGTTAAAAGAAAACGGCGATAAATTACAGCCTTCAGATAAATCAGAGATTGAGTCAAAAATGAGTGCTTTAAAATCAGCAGTAGAATCTAACAATACAGACAGTATAAAAAGAGCTACAGACGATTTACAAGCAGCATGGAGCAAAGCTTCAGAGGCTCTTTACAAACAAGCAGGAGCACAGCAAGGACAAGCTGATGCAGGACAACAGCAAGCACAGCAAAACACTAACCAAGATTCAGGCAGAAAAGATGACGGCGTAGTTGATGCTGACTATGAGGTTGTTGATGATAATAAAGATAAAAAGTAAAAGTTGAATATATAAAGTCTAGTAGACGGTTGGAGGTTAATTTTTAATAGTTGATTTTCAGCCGCCTATATTTTTTATTTGAGGGTAATATTATGACTTATAGAGAATTACAAAATATATATACATCAAAAAACATTTCTATAAAAAAATTAGACTTCTCTAAAATAAATGATTTTTATAAAATAAAAGAAGTAAAAAAAATTGCTATAGAATATATAAAAGATTTGTTTAATATAAAAGATAATAATTTTTCTATTGATTTTAAATCTTCTAAATCGTTATATAGATATAAAAAAAATAATTCTCAAAATATGAATAATATTTATTTTAAAGTAGATTGTACTTTAGATAAATTAAATGTGAAATTACAATTTGTTTGTACTGATTCTGTATGCAGTTTATATGGTAAGAATATAATAAGATTAACAAAAAATATTCTTGATAAAGAAGTGACATATGATAATACTATAACTATTTTATTATTAGATTTAATAAAAAAAGAAGATTTTAAAGCAGTAAAATTATTAATAGATATGGGTGCTGATGTAAATGCAAAAGATGAAAATGATAGAACAGCTTTAATATATGCTTCAAGAAATAGTAGTTCAGAAATATTAGAATATTTAATAGAAAAAGGAGCAGATATAAATGCTAAAGATATATTTGATAAAACAGCTTTAATGTATGCCGCATCTTTTAATACTTTAGAATTAATAAAATATTTAATAGAAAAAGGAGCAGATATAAATGCTAAAGATGATGAGAATAAAACAGCCTTGATAGATGCCGCATCTTTTAATAATTTAGAAGTAATAAAATATTTAATAGAAAAAGGAGCGGATATAAATGCTAAAGATAATGAGAATAAAACAGCTTTGATGAATGCTGCATCTTTTAATGATTTAGAAGTAGTAGAATATTTTATAGAAAAAGGATTGGATATAAACGCTAAAGATAATGAGAATAAAACAGTTTTAATGCATGCCGCATTTTTTGCTGATTTAGAAATAATAGAATATTTGGTATATAAAGGAGCAGATATAAATGCTAAAGATATATTTGATAAAACAGCTTTAATGTATGCCGCATCTTTTAATAATTTAGAAGTAGTAGAATATTTTATAGAAAAAGGATTGGATATAAATGCTAAAGATAATAAGAATAAAACAGCTTTATCTTATGCTTTAGAAAAAGGAAATACATATATGGTAAAATTATTAAAATTTCATGGTGCTGAATAATTAAGTACATCACTCTTTGACAATTTTCTGCAACATTAGTATAGTATATATATGAACAAGATTAATCTATTAAATGACTTTTTTATTAGGTATCTTTTAGCTTCTAAAGGTGATGAGGATATACTTGAAAATATAGTGAATGCTGTACTTACTAATATTGGTTTTGAGACTGTTCATAATTTAGAGATAATTAATCCTTATAATCTTAAAGATAATCAATATTTAAAAGAATCTATTTTAGATGTTAAAGCTAAAACTAATGATAATAAGAAAATCATAATAGAGTTTCAGCTCTTTGGAAATATAGATTTTTTAAAAAGGATTTATTATTACATATCAAAAAATATAGCTTTAGAATTAAAAACTAATGAGGCTTACAGAGATATAAGTCAAATAATTAGTATAAATTTTTTAGATTTTAATTTAAACTTTAATGATAGCGGAAAAGAACATAGATGTTTTAAGCTTATAGATACTGATAATCATAATATAAGTTTAGATATGATTCAAATACATTTAATAGAAATAAAAAGATTTAAGAAAATATTAAAAACTTCAACTATTGAGGATATAAAGAAAAATAAATTACTTTCTTGGATAGAGTTTTTTACATCAAATGATTTAAATAAAATTATAGATAAGCTAAAGGAGGAAAACATTATTATGAGTAAAGTTATAGAAAAATATAAAATATTTACTTCTGATGAAGAGAGTATGCAAGTTTATAATGCTCGTGAGGCTTTTCTATATGGACAGGAAGTGATGCTAAAGAGAGAAAGAGAAGAAGGTATAAAAGAAGGAATGGAGATTGGTATAGAGAAAGGCATAGAAAAAGGCATAGAAAAAGAAAAATATGCATTAGCTAAAAATATGAAAAATGAAAATATAGATATTAATTTAATAAGCAAAATAACAGGTTTAAGCAAAGAAGAAATTGATAATTTATAATTCAATTATTTGTAAATGGATTTATTTATGGAAAATAATATTAAAAACGAAACCACTTTTGATAATTTTCTTTCGCTCGATATTAGAGTAGGTACAATCATAGAGGCAGAGGATTTTCCAAAGGCTAAAAGACCAGCATACAAATTAAAAATTGATTTTGGAGAATTGGGCATAAAGGTATCATCTGCTCAAATTACAAAACTCTACAAAAAAGAAGATTTAATCGGAAGAAAAATCATTGCTATTGTAAATTTCCCAAAAAAACAAATTGCTAACTTTTTTTCTGAATGTCTTGTTCTTGGTGCTGTAAAAGAAAATAATGAAGTTGTTTTGCTTAGCATTAATGAAGAAGCAGAAAACGGCACTTCTATAGGATAATTTTTTAAGATACTAATTATAATTTGACTTTTTATATAATTGATTTATCATTATAGCCAAATACATTTATTAAATATTTTTTATTAGAGGAAAATATGGAAAAGATAAAAATAGAGAATGTAGAGCTTACATTATCTCACCCAGATAATTTAAATATAAAATGGACAGGACAAAATGATTTAGTAAGGCAGATAATGGCTTCTTGGCATATAATATCTGAAGATGATATACCATTAAACCCTAGAATTGTGGGAAAACCTGGTGCTGGAAAAACTACCCTTTCTTATTATGTAGCTAAAGAGCTTCTTAAAAGAGATGTTTATATATTTCAATGTACAGTGGATACTAGACCAGAGGATTTAATAATAATACCTGTAATATCAGAAAATAACACTATAAGCTATCATGCTTCAAGTTTGGTTACTGCTATGATTAAAGGCGGCGTTGCTATACTTGACGAAGGAAATAGAATGAGCGAGAAAACTTGGGCTTCACTTGCTCCGCTTCTTGATGACAGAAGATATGTTGAAAGTGTTATTGCCGGCATAAAAATAAAAGCTCACCCAGATTTTAGAGTTATAGTTACAATGAATGATGATGCGAGCACTTTTGAGCTTCCTGAATATATACATTCTCGTTTGCAGCCTACAATAGAGCTTCCTTTTCCAGATGTTAAAGAAGAGTATGATATATTAAAAATGAATCTTCCTTTTGCTGATGATGAAATATTAAAAATTACTGTTGGTTTTTTACAGAAGTCGCATATACATAATGCTTCTTTTTCTGTGAGAGATGGTATTAGTATGGCAAGATATGCTATGAAGCTTTATAACAGCAATATTGCTCATAGTAAAGATGCGGCTTTTTTAATAGCGTTAAAATCTGTGCTTGGAAGTGAAGGTATTAGAATATTATCGCTTAATATTGATGAGAATAACAAAGATGAATAATTTTAAAAATTTAAAAAACAAAAAAGATAAAAGAGATTATTTAAAAGAGAATTATTTTAATAAGTCTATATACTGCGTTACTGCTGAAGATTTTTCTAAGGGCAGAAACAATATTGAAGTAGTTGGTTCTATGCTTGAGGCGGGAATAAAGATTATTCAGTATAGAGAAAAAGAGAATCCTAAAAAGTATATGCGTGAGAAGTATGAAGAGTGCGTTAAGATAAGAGAGATGACAAAAAAGAGTAATGCATTATTTTTAGTAGATGATTATGCTGATTTAGCTTTGGCGGCGGATGCTGATGGGGTGCATATTGGTCAAAATGACATGCCAATAGAAGTGGTTAGAAAGATTGTTGGCGATGATATGATTATAGGGCTTTCTACAAAAAATATTAATGAAGCTAATGAGGCTTTAAATAGCAGTGCTGATTATATTGGTATTGGTCCTATATTTGATACTAATACTAAGATTGATGCTAATAATGCTGTTGGTATTGAGTATTTGGATTATATTATTAAAAATGTTGATATGCCTTTTGTTTGTATTGGTGGTATTAAACTTAATAATATGGATTTGCTTATAGAGCATAATGCAAAATGTTTATGTATGCTTACTGAGATTGTTGCTTCTGATGATATTAAAAATAAATGCGAAACTTTAATAAAAAAAATGCATTCTTAATAATAATTATTTCATTTATTTTTTTATTTGCTATAAGTAATTTTTTATTTAATGATAAAGAAACGTTATTTATAGATGATGCTTCTATTGAGGCATTCATTAAAAACTCTAACACTCAAATAATATATGATTATATAAAATTTAGAGAAGATGTTTTCGTTGTTGGATATAATAATAAAGATTATATAAAAAATATTTTTCCAAGTGCTAAGTTTATAAGCGAGTTTCGTTTTAGAATATATTCAAGATTAAGAAAAAATATATTATGTTTTTTTAGCGATGATAGTCTAATAGAATATGCTTACAAAAATAAGATATATTATTATAAAGTTGTATTAGATATCAATAGTATAAATAAAAATGAATATATTACATTGAGAGATTCTAATAATTCAAAAATATTTTTATCTATAACAAATACAAATTATTATAAATATGATATTGATAAAGATTTAATAAAAGTTTTGGATGGCGACACCATAACATATAATAATAATATTTACAGGTTTATAGGAATTGATGCACCAGAATTAGAACAAGTTTACGGAAAAGAGGCTAAAGACTATGTTTCTAATTTAATAAAAAACAGCGAAAAAGTGTCTATGCTTGTTTCTTCTTATGATATATTTGATAGAATATTATGTCATGTTTTAATTGATGATGTGCCTTTGGCTTATTATATGATAGAAGAAAAGCTAGCGAAAGAAACTATATTAAAATATGGGGATAATGGTTTTAGTGAGATTGCTAGCAACATAGTTTATTTATCGAAGTTTCAGGGAAGGCGAAAGTTTATAGACCCATCTAGATACAGAAGAGAAAACCGCTAATTTTGTTTAGCATTTTAATTATACTTAAAAAATTATAATTTGTTAGTTTATTTCATATATGCTTTACGAAAGGCTGCATTTTGGGTGAAAATTTAATTTTATGCTATATTTAATACATATTTCAAGAATATAAAACTAAAATATTTGCATTTTCGTGAAGCGTACCCGAAGGGCGAAAACTTTGACGAAGTCCACACCGTGTAAGGCGGGAAAAAGTTGAACAAAAAACTTGTATAACAAAATATATTTGTTTCAGTATAATAAAAAAAGGAGCTTAAAAAATTAAGCCCCTTTATAATTATTTTTTATTAATTATTATTTTTTAACATCAATGAGTTTGTCTAAAGTATTTACATTAGCAGATGATGTTGGCTCTATATTCTCATAATCATCAGAGTTAGTGATAATTATAGGAGTAACTGTAGAGTAACCTATAGTTTTTATTCCCTCAATGTTAAACTCTAATAATAAATCACCTTTCTTAATTTTTTGACCATCTTCAATATATGAAGTAAAATGCTCACCATTGAGTTTAACAGTGTCCATACCTATATGAATTAACAACTCAACACCTTTATCAGAAGTAAGCCCAATAGCATGTTTTGTAGGGAAAGCAGTTTCTATTATTCCATCAAAAGGAGCATATACTTTACCTTCTTGAGGGTCAATAGCAATACCTTTACCCATAGCACCAGAAGAAAATGCTTCGTCTTTAACATCTTCAAGGTTAACAATACTTCCTTTAATAGGAGCATAAACAGTGTCTACTAGTTCATTACTGCTAGCAGCTGCGGATTCTTTCTTTTGAGGTTCATTTGAAGTAGTGTTTTCGCTAGAAGCAGACATATTATCTTCATTGTCGCTTATAGGGTCATTTAAATACTCTTCAAGTCTTGATTTTATTACAGTAACTTTTGGTCCGTATATAACCTGTATACCATTACCTTTTTTGATTATACCAGCAGCACCGCTTGCTTTTAATGTAGCATCAACAACTTTTGAAGGGTCAAATACTGTTACACGAAGTCTTGTAGCACAGCAATCAACGTCGCTAATGTTTTTCTTACCGCCAAGTCCTGCAGTTATTAAAGGTGCCTCTTCATATTGGAATAAAGGATTTGTATCAACCTTCTCTCCGCTTGCAGCAGCCTTAGCAGCAACAACATCTGCTCTTCTATAAAGTTTAGGCTCTTCACTGTCTGGCTCTCTTCCCGGTGTTTTCCAATCAAATTTTCTTATTAATGTAGAGAATAAGAAATAATAAACAAAGAAATAAACAGCACCAACTACTACAATCCAAACCCAATTAGTTTTAGCATTTCCTTGTATTACACCAAATAAAAGCAAGTCAATTAAACCGCCTGAGAATGTCATACCAACTGTAACATGAAGTATATGCATAAGCATAAAAGATATACCAGCAAGTACACAGTGTATAGCATAAAATATTGGAGCTACAAAAAGGAATGTAAACTCTATAGGTTCAGTAATACCTGTAATCATAGCTGTTAGAGCAGCAGAGAAAAGCAAAGCACCTACAACTTGTTTTTTCTCTAGTCTAGAAGTTTTATACATTGCCAAAGCAGCACCCGGTAAACCAAATATCATGAATGGGAATTTACCTGTCATAAAACGAGTAGCTTCAACACTGAATGCAGTTGTAGTAGGAGATCCTAATTGAGCAAAGAATATGTTTTGTGCCCCTTCTACTAAATTTCCGTCTATCATCATAGTGCTGCCAAGTGAAGTTTGCCATAAAGGCGTATAGAATACATGGTGAAGTCCAAAAGGTATTAATGCTCGCTCTATGATACCATAGAATAAAGTACCTATATAACCAGAACCAGCTATTAAATCTCCGAGTTTATTCATTACAACCTGTATAGGAGGCCATACAAAATACATTAATATACCTACTACCAAAAAAGTAATAGCAGATATTATAGGCACAAATCTTGTACCGCCGAAGAATGATAATACTTGAGGAAGCTCTATAGTATAGAATTTATTATGCAAAGCAGCTACTCCAAGTCCTACTATTATACCGCCGAACACACCCATCTGAAGTGATAATATACCAACAACATTAGTAGTAGAACCAGCTAATAATTTATCAGCTCCTCCCATAACTGTTATCATCTTACCAATAGAAGCATGCATTACAAAAAATGCTATAGCTCCAGATAAAGCAGCTACTTCCTTTTCCTTCTTTGCCATACCAATAGCCACACTCATAGCAAATATTATAGGCAAGTTTCCAAATATAATATTACCAGCCTCGCTTAATACTGATAATATATTATAAGCAATAGTGCCAGGCCCTAAAATTCCCATAAGATTATAGGTTTCAAGCATAGTTGTGTTTGTAAGAGAGCTGCCTATACCCAAAAAGAGCCCTGCTACAGGAAGAACAGCTATAGGAAGCATGAATGACCTTCCAACCCTTTGCAATACTCCAAAAAGTTTATCCTTCATATGTAAAAACTCCAATTTTTTTGATATAATATAATATTATCAATATTTTTTTATATGTCAAATGCTATTTTGTTTTAACGATACTATCATCACAAAAAAGTTAAATAATAGGTAAAATATAGACTAATAACTATAATAATAAATATTCAAAATAAATGCTTGATTTTTTCGCTTTTACTATTATAATTAAATACTAAAAATAATTAAATTAATTAAGAGGATATTATGTCTGAAAATACTACCACTACTAATAAACTTCAAAAAAATGCGGAATTAATATTTACTTATGTATATAATAATAGAATAATATTTATATCTGGTTTTGTGTTGATAATAGCAATTATAGCTGGTATTTTAATTTATAATATGAATATAGAAAATGCTGATAAAGAAACAGCAGCAAATTTTGAAGAAGCTTTGGCATTATACGGCATGTATCAAACAGCAAATATCCCTCAGGAACAATTAAATAACCCTGCTTTAATAGTAGATATTACTACAAGAGTTCAAAAGGCTTATAACGATGCTAAAGGTAAAACTCTAAAACTTAGAGCAGCTTTTACTTTGGGCGGACTTTATTTTGATGTAGCTAATTATAACGAAGCTAAAAAATATTATCAGGAAGTAGCAAACTCTAGAGGTTTTTATTTACAAGCAGCAGCTTCATATAATTTGGCTAATGTATTAATAGAACAAACTAATTATACAGAAGCAGCTGCTGTTTTAGAAAACTTTACTAAAGCATATCCTAAAAATTATTTAACTCCTCAAGCAACTTTGACATTATCTGATGTATATAGAAAACAAAATGATAAAACTAAAGCTATTAATGTACTAAAAACTTGGGTAAATAACAATACTAATAATACAGAATATTTTAATATATTTAATGAAACTATTACTCTTATAGAAAACAATATATATTAATTTTTTATTAATTTTTAAGGAAAAAACATTGAATAATAATGCTCCCATCATAGTTCAGGGCGATGGCACTATTTTACTAGATGTAAGTACAGAGCATTTTGAAGAGATAAGAAATTTTTTGCTTGTATTTGCAGAGCTTGTAAAGAGTCCTGAATATATTCATACATATAGAATTACATTAGTATCATTATGGAATGCTGCTAGTTTGAATTATACAGATCAGTCTATAATAGATTTTTTAAAGAAATATTCTTCTTATGATATACCAAAAAACATTGTAAAACAAATAGAAAGCAGTATATCAAAATATGGAAGAATAAAGATTATTAAAGAAGACGATGATAAATATTATCTTATAAGCGATGATGAAAGCATTATAGAAGAAGTGCTGCATTATAAGGCAATGGTAAAATATATTAAAAGAGAAGTTAATGACAATAAAATAGAGATAGACCCAATTTATAGAGGTCATATAAAATTAGCTCTTATAAATATAGGGTACCCTGTAGAAGATTTAGCGGGTTATAAAACAGGTGAAGAGTATCATTTTAATTTAAGGAACAAGCTTTTATCTAATGGCGAAGATTTTTCTTTGAGAGAGTATCAATTAAATGCAATAGAAGCTTTTTATGCAAATGGACGCCCTGAGGGCGGGGCTGGTGTTATAGCTTTGCCTTGCGGTACTGGTAAGACTGTTGTCGGAATAGCTGCTATGAGTAAGATGCAAACCAAAACTCTTATAATAGTTACAGGGGTTACTGCTTGCAGACAGTGGAGAGATGAGATATTAGATAAAACTGATATACCAAAAGAAGATATAGGCGAATATAATGGACTTAACAAAGAAATAAAACCTATAACAATAGCTACATACAAAATACTTACATATAGAAAAGACAAAGAATCTCCTTTTGTGCATTTTGAATTATTTTTTAAGCATAATTGGGGGCTTATAATATATGATGAGGTTCATTTGCTTCCTGCTCCTATAATAAAGCTTACTAGTGAGATTCAGAGTATGAGAAGGCTTGGACTTACTGCTACATTGGTTCGTGAAGATGGACTTGAAAAAGATGTATTTTGTCTTATTGGACCTAAGAAGTTTGACATGCCTTGGAGAGAGCTTGAAGAGAAAAAGTTTATTGCTGAGGCTTATTGTTATGATTTGAGAATACCTTTGGATAATACTCAAAGGGCTGATTATGTTGTGTCAAGCGATAAGGTGAAGTTTAGAATTGCCAGCGAAAATATACTTAAATACGAAATAGTAAAGAAGATTATTAAAAAACTTGAAGGAAAAAACATACTTATTATAGGTCAGTATTTGAATCAGCTTAATGAGATGAAAAAACAAACAGGATATACTATTATTACAGGTAAAACTCCTCAGGCTGAAAGAGATGAGATTTATAAAAAGTTTAAATCCGGCGAGATAAAAATACTTATAGTAAGTAAAGTAGCTAATTTGGCGGTTGATTTGCCCGATGCTAATGTATTGATACAGATATCTGGTACTTTCGGTTCGAGGCAGGAAGAAGCTCAAAGATTAGGCCGTGTTCTTCGTCCGAAAAAGGGTGAAAATAAAAGCTATTTCTTTTCGGTTATTACAAGCGACACAAAAGAAGAAGATTTCTCTCATAAAAGACAATTATTTCTTACAGAGCAGGGGTATCATTATGAGCTTTTGGATATGGCTTCTTTTGAAGAGCTTACTTTTTCAAAATAAATTTTATATAAAAAAATCTTAATTAAAGATAAAAAAACACTCTATAGAGAACCTATAGAGTGAAAGTAATGGGTTTGTATATATATCTTAAGAGTGCAACAAATGACTTTTGTGCTATCTATATAAACATATTATAATAAAAATAGTAAAATATTATAAAAAAATACTGTAAAAAAATGTTATAAACGTTTGTAAAAAAATGGGGCCTGTGAGAAAATCACAAGCCCTTCATAATAGTGTTAGGAGTCTGATAATAATGAATAATTACTTATCTTTTAGTCATACTTATATAACCTAATAATTTATTTTAGGTAAAAAGTATAATATATTTTTAATAATTATATATAACTATTGCTATTATATTTAATATTGCATATAAGCAAAAATAATTAATATATTTAGGTTTTACATATGTAATATTTTCTATAAAATAAATAAAAGGAATAAAACCTAAAGTAAAAGATGAATAGAAGTAATGAGGTCTTCCTGCACCAATACTTGCTAACATATAAAATACTACAGATATTATTATATATAATATATAGAAAAATAATAAGTCTTTTAATGTATTAGTTTTTTTATCATCGTTTGTAATCATTTTTTTGGTGAAAAAATGTTTATAAGTATAAATCAATATAAATAGTGCTATTAAAATAGATAATATATAAAATATAAATGTGAAAATATATAATGGATTATTTCCAAAATATGAATTTATAATATCTTTTATTCCATTTACATATTTATGTCCTGCTTCATTTGTAGTGAATAAGAATATGGAATATATTTGTGGAGGCTGTATTATATAATGAGCATCAAGTTCAGATTTTCTAGATAGTATTTTTGATAAGCTTTCAAAGTTGTTTTGAAATTGATATATCAAATATGGTAAATATGTTAAAAAAGATATAAATACGCCAATAGATAATGGAAATATATTTTTTTTAGTATCTTTTTTCCATCTAATAATTAAAAAGACTATTAGAGATGGTATTATAGAAAAGAAATTAGAAAAGTGGCATTGTGCTGATAATGCTAATATAGGAAATAATAAAACAGCATATATAAATTTTTTATCATTATATAAATATTCATAAAGTACAGGTATAAAAATAAAAGATAGTATTAAGGGATTATGCGGATTATATATATTATTTCCTGCTTGTAAAAAATACACATTAACTGACATTAATGCTAGTGTTATAAAAAAAGTTGTAATATTAAATCTTTTATAAATCCAAATAAAGAATATAATACTTATGAGTATTGAAGTAATCAGATTAACAAGTCTTGCTCCTTCATAAGTGCCTCCGCCTATAAAATATTTTATTATATAAGAGATATAAAAATATCCGCCAGGTACTCTTGCCTCATCTTCACTATCATAGCTATCAGGACTATTAAGAAAAACTCCCTCTATTGGAAATCTTTTTTCTGCAATATGCTTTTTTAACTGATAAAATTGATATTCTCCGTCTAAACCTCTAGGATATCCTACTATAGATTTATTATATATATGTACTCTCAATGCTGCTGCAATTATTATTACTATTATTGAAAAGACTATAAATTTTTTTTTGTTACTAATCATTTTTATCCCTATAAACATTTTCTTTTTTTGATATATTAAATTTTGATAATATATAAACTATTCCAATTAGAAATCTCAAAAAATACATAGATATCGTATAAATAGGGTGAAATAGTAATTTTTTCCATTTGCCTTTTTCTATGTAAACGCCTACATAACGATAAAATAGTCCAAACTGTTTTTTAGTTGTTTCATCATATCCCCATTTATCAAAGTAATTATTAAAGTTTGAGGCGTAGTAGCTTTTTTTCACTATATATTGTTTGAGAGTATGATTTTCATGATGATATAGAGGAGATTTTATTATATCAACATTTCCTATTTGTTTTATGCGTCTGTCAATATCCCAATCTTCGGTGCCGTTTAAGTTTGAATCGAAACCTCCTATTTTTATGAATGCTTCTTTTCTAAAAAAACGAACAGCATCTATTACAGTGGCATCATAAAAAGAGCGTTCAAAGCTTCTCACTCTATTAAAAAAACTATTTCCAAATATTTTCTCTGGTATATATAAAGCCTGAATATTTTTATTGCTATTAAAAACTTCCAAGCATTCTGTGATAACATTTTCTGATAAAGTCATATCAACATCTAAAAAACCTATTATTTCACCAGATGACATTTCAGCTCCATAGTTTCTTTGAGCAGAGCGTTCCGGACCTTTAATAAAAGTTTTTGCCCCTAATTCTTTTGCTATTTCTACGGTTTTGTCGGTTGAATTATTGTCTACTAATATTATTTCTGTGTATTTATAATTAGAGTTTTTTACAGCATTTATGCAATCAGCAATAAAGTTTTCAGAGTTTCTTGTTGTGATGATTATGCTTACCATTTGTATTTCCAAAAGTATTTTTTTAAGTTTTTAAAAAAGTTATATATATAACTATATTTTGTTGTAAAGTTGTTTTCTTCAACTTTTTCCCGCCTTCGCACCACAGGCACTTCCTTCGGTCGCGGTGCGGACTTCGTCAAAGTTTTTGCCCTCCGGGCACGCTTCGCGAAAGTGCAAGTTTTTTAGCTTTGTATATTAGCAATATGTAAAATGTATTATAAAACCTAAATTTAAGCTAAAAATACAGTCTTTTTGCTTCTTTGGGTCATACCCACAGGCACTTCCTTCGGTCGCCAAAAGAAGTGGGGTGTTACCCTACGAGTACGCTTCGCAGGGGGCAAGCCCCACAAATAAAAAACTGAAAAATATTCTAAACATTATTAACAACTTTGAAACAAGTATAATATCAAAAAATAAAATTAATTGTTCTTAGCTCTCCAAGTTTCTTTTTCAAACTCACCTTTTATAGGTATTAAAGATTCATCTAAATCTATTTCAAGTGTAGAGTTAAAAATATTATAAGCTATCATCCAAGATACAAACCCTACTATAACAACTATTTCTTGGTCATTGAAATATTTTTTTAATTTAGCCATAAACTCATCAGTAATACCATTAGGGTCTTTTACCATTTGCTTTCCTAATTCTGATAATAACTCTTCTTTTTCAGTAAGTTTAAGATTTTTAGGGTCATCGCCTATAGCTTTCAAATCTCTTATAAAAAATAATGAACATAATATACAGCCGTTAGTAGTAGAAACCGAATGTGCTAATATCATAGCAGCTCTCTCGCCTACAACTTCAACGAGTCTGTCATAAGAAGTATACCAACCCATCATAGTATCATAAGTAACATAATCATTAAGAAGTGCTTTTTTCATGTTTGTAACACTTCCGCTTTTTTTGATATGATAATCAAAAGCCTCTTTTACTTTACCTTTTGCTTCTTCATATTCTATGAATTTTACTCTTGCCATAATTTTACTCCTAATATAAAAGCTTTATAAAAAATTATTGATTTTATATTAAAATATAATTTTTTAATGCTATAATCATAAACAACATTTATAATAAGTCAAGCAGTTTTATTATGTTTAAAAGTGTTTGTATAAAATAAAAAACTATTATATAATTTTTTATTATTATGTAAAATATAGGTTATTATTATTTATAAAATTCAAATTAGATATGGACATTATGAAAAAAATAGCAATTATAATTTTTATATTATCATTTAATTTATTATTCTCACAAGAAGAAGATAAGCTTCCTCCAATGCCTCCGAATAATCCAGAGGTAATACCTATGAGTGAAATAAAAGAGGGTATGGAAGGAGTAGGCTACACTGTAATACATGGTACAAATGTGGAGCCATTTAAAGTAAAAGTAATATCTGTATTAAGAAAGATGTGGAATGGAAGCGATGCTATACTTATACAATTAGAGGGGCTTAATTTAGAACATTCTGGAACGGTTGCAGGAATGAGCGGTTCGCCTATATATTTTGACGGTAAAATAGCTGGTGCTTTGGCTTTTGGCTGGAATTATTCTAAAGACCCTATTGCAGGTGTTACTCCTATAGAAGAGATGTATAAATTATATAATGACACTAATGTGAGACCTACAGGATTAAAGGGCGGAAATGCTTTACAGACTCCTTTAATGTTTTCTGGCTTTAATTCTGATTCTTTTAATGAATATTCTTCAAAGTTTAAAGAGATGGGTTTTTACCCTATGCAGGCTGGAGGAACTGTATCCGACACTAATCAAAGCAGTAAGTTTTTGTTTGGGGATTCTGTTGCTATAGTTTTAGTTGATGGGGATTTATCTATAGCGGGGGTTGGTACTGTTTCGCATACTGATGATGAGAAGTTTTTGCTTTTTGGGCACTCTATGTGGGGCAAGGGGCATTTGAGGGCTCCTGTTTCAAGAGCTTATATTAATCATATAGTGGCTTCTGTTGCTTCTTCTTTTAAGATTGGTGCTGCTTATTCTAATTATTTGGGTTATACTGTTTATGACGGTACTTTTGGGGTATCTGGTGTATATGGCGAAGTGCCTGAAGATACTATGATACCTGTTAGTCTTAAAGTTGAAGACCAAAACTTTTTAAACAGAGATTTTAATTTAAGAGTATTAAATGACCCTACATATTTCTCAGACCTTCTTTCTATGGCTATATATGAGGCTATTAGTTCTACTGCTGGAAGTGAAGAGGAAGGGGTGTTTAGCATAAGCTATGAGATTGAAACTGATTATTTTGATGAGCCTTATAAAATAGAAGAGAGAATACTCTCTTATTCTTCAAAAGATGCTTTTAGAGAGGCTATTAATCAGCTTGTAGCTCCTGTAGATTTCTTTATATACAATAATTTTAATAGAGTAGCAATAAAATCTATAAAACTATCTGTAAAAAGAAGCAATTTAGAATATGGTTTTATTAATGATATTACATTATTAGAGCCTAGAGCTGTTGCAGGGGAGACTATACATTTAAGAGTTGGTGTTACTCCTTACGGCAAAGAAAAAACTTATGTGGATATACCTGTAAAATTGCCTGTTAATCTTAATACAGATGTTTATTCTATATATGCTGCCAATGAATATATATATGCTTATGCACAAAAATTGTTTATGCCGAATAAATATAAAATTAGAAGTTTAGATGATGTAATGAAATATTATAGCAAGTCTTATGATGATAAGGCATTAAAGGTTTGGCTGTATTCATCATCGAGGGGAGTTCAGATAGGGGAGTATTCTTACCCAACGCTTCCTATGTCTAAATATGGTGTAATGGCAAAAGACGCTACATCAGACAAGGCTGCTGTTATTACAGATATAAATGGAAATTATGATATGCCATATTCTATACTTGGTTTAATGAAAATAGATATAATAATTGAAGGGGCTAAAAAATATGAAAATCGCTAAGATAATTTTTATACTGCAAACTATACTAATATTATCATCTTCCAATGTTTTTGCTGTTGTAACAAGAAATTATGCCAGCACAAAAAAGGGTTTTTATGATAATGGACTTTATAATGGAATAATGCTTACAGAGCAGGGTTCTTTGAGTTTAGCTCCTCTAATAGAGAAAGAAAGTTCTATAGACGGCAAATATATATGGAAAATCTATCCTGCTAAAGACGGAAGTATGTATGCTGCTATAAGCGGAAATGGTGCTGAGTTATATAAAAAAAGTGCTAATGAAACTAATTTCAGCCTTTTTGTAAAATCTGACAATGACAATGCTTTTACTGCTGTAATTAGTGATGATGCGGGTAATGTTTATGCGGCAGTTGGACCTTATGCTAAAATTATGAAATATGACAGTAGCGGTAAAGAGATTTGGTCTAAAGATGTTGATGATACTTATATATGGGACATGAAGTTTGATGCTAACGGCAACTTATATTTAGCTGCAGGCGGAAACAATGCAAGAGTATTAAAAGTATCTGCTGCTGACGGAAAGATTACTGAAATATTAAAAACAGAAGAACAGCATGCTATGTCATTATATTATGATAAAAAACAAAATAAATTATATGTAGGCACTGCCGGAAGGGGACTTGTATTATATATTGATTTATCTACAAATGTTGAAAACCCTTCATATAATGTGCTTTATGATACAGCACAAAACGAAGTATATGCCATCACTATGGATAATATAGGCAATTTATATTTTGGTACAGCTACAAGAGAGCCTTCATATTTAATACTTCCTTCTATAATAGACAGCGGCAAAACAGCAGAAGACAGCGATAAAGAGTTTAGAAACTCTCTATATAAAGCAGATACAAACGGCACAGTTCAAAGACTTTTCTTCTTAAATCAAACATTGGTATTTGCTTTAAGCAGCGACAGCAACAATAATATATATTTTGTTACAGGCGATTCTGCTGATGTTTATAGAATAAATGGAAATGACGGTTTATTATCATATATAGGCGGCTTAAGAAACAAGATATTATCAACTTTTGCTGCTACAGATAATGGACTCTATTTTGCAATATCAAAGACTGGTGAAATATACAAAATGGATAATCAATACCCAACAGAAGGCACTTTTACAAGCGATACTTTAGATTTGAGAGTGCTTAGCAAATTTGGAAGTTTAAATGCTGTAACTACTGCTCCAGAGGGTTCTAGCATTACTATAGAAATTAGAAGCGGAAATGTTGCTAGAGTTGATGAAACTTGGAGTGAGTTTAAGCCTGTTGCAAACAATAATGGCAAAATAGAAGCTCCTGACGGAAGATTTTTACAATATAAAGTTACAATGAAAACTACAAATCCAGAGATAAGCCCTTTATTAAGCTTTATGGATTTTACTTATGTAGAAAATAATTTAGCTCCTGATGTTATTAATGGAGGTTTAGCTACATATTACAGACAGCAAAATGATTCTGCTGAAAATAAAACTCCACAATTAGAAGAAAATGAGGCTATGGTATATTGGAAGGGAACTGACCCTAATGGAGATAAACTATCATATACTTTAGAATATAGATTAAAAGGTGAGCAAAATTATAAGCTCATTGCTGATAATATAGAAAATCAATATTATAAGTTTAAGTCTTATTTGCTTCCTTCTGGAGTTTATGACTTTAGAATAACTGCAAGCGATAAGTATGATAATCCTATTGGAGATATTAAAACAAAATCTCTTGAGGTATTTAATATAAAATATGATAATGAAGCCCCCGAGCTGCTTGATTTTAATTCTGTTTCTGAAAGAAATATAAGAAAAATTACATTTAAATTATCTGACAAATTATCATTCTTAAAAACAGTAAGATATTCTACTATTAGTAATGAGTGGTTATATATAGTTCCGGATGATGGAGTGTTGGATTCTATGAATGAAAGTTTTACTATTACTATAGAAGATGAAAATATATCATCTATTACTATAGAGGCTATGGACGTTGAGGGTAATATTAAGTATTATTCTTTTATAATATAATAGGAGTGTGTGTATAATGGCAGTTAATTGTGTATGGTGCGGCAAGAAAATAGATGATGTTGCAGGGCAGGCTACAATGGACACTTGTGATGAGTGCGAGGAGTTTTTTGAAGAGCATATTGATGATATAGCAAAGTCATTAAATGAGCTTCTTAAAAAAAATGAATCTTCCTCCTCTAAACCTGATGAAAAAAAGGCTTGGATTAGCTATTCGCTCATCACTGCTATACATATGCTAAGCTCAAAGCCTTGTATTGAGTTTAAGGATTCTAAATATAAAGATATTTTATCAGAATAATTTATGAACACAAAATTATTATTATTATTATTTTTATCTGTTTTTTTTATTTTATCTATGTCTAAAAATAAGCAGACTCTCTATTGTGAAAGATGCGGTTTAACTTTTAAAAATTTAAATGAACTATTATCACAAAGATGTGAAAAAGCTTTGGAAGGACCTTATTTAAATAGGCATAAGCTTTATGAAGGCACAGAAAAAGAGATGTATACTTGTAAATATTGCGGATATCAGTATAAAACGATAAGGCTTTTAACCTCATTAAAATGCACAAAACACCCAGACGGAGAATACAAGGGCGACCATGCTCCTGAATTGTGAAATAAACATTTCTTAAATATAATTTTTTTATATTTAAGTTTTGATTTTTAGTATTATATGTTATAATATAATCATAAGTTTGTAAATATTGAAAATTATAAGGAGAATTCAATTATGAGTAAAAAATTATTAACTATATTTTCACTATTATTAATCTTTTTTGCAATGTCTTGTAACAACAAATCTACAGACTCTACCCCTACAGGTCCTACAGGCACTACCCCTACAGAGACCCCAATACCGCCTTTAAAAAATTCTCAATATGTTGGTAAATGGGATAGAGAAAAATCAAATGCTCCTGTAATTGAAATAAAACAAGATGGCAGTATTGATTTGTTTGACAATAACCAAAAACTATTTGGATCTTCAAGCGGAACTGATGTTATAAAAGAAAAAGATACTGTATTTAAAGCTACTTTTTCAAAAGAAGGTCAAAAAGCTGAAATTGTTCTTACTTTTACTGATTCTAAAACTGGTTCTATGCTATTAAATAATGAGAATAATATTCCAATTGTGAAAAAATAATAATTGATTAGTTTATTAAAAAAAGTGTCTGATATTATATTTCAGGCACTTTTTTATATTTAAAATTATAAGGAGAATTCAATTATGAGTAAAAAATTATTAACTATCTTTTCACTATTATTAATCTTTTTTTGTGCAATGTCTTGTAACAACAAATCTACAGACTCTACAGGGCCCGACTATACAGACCCTATAGACCCAGCAAGCATACCTTTGAAAGATTCTCAATATGTAGGCAAATGGTATGAAGAAACTTCAAATGATATTGTATGTGAAATAAAACAAGATGGCAGTATTGATTTGTTCGACCAAACACAAGTACTTGTATCTGCAAGCGGAACTGATGTTACTATAAAAGAAGGAGATGCTGTATTTAAAGCTGTTTTTTCAGCAAATGGTCAAACAGCTGAAATTGTTTTTACTTTTACTAGTGCCGCAACTGGTTCTATGACATTCCAAGAAAAACCGCCTTATACTATTTCAGTTGTAAAAAAATAATAGTTAATTAGTTTATTAAAAAAAGTGTATGATATTATATTTCAGGCACTTTTTTATATTTAAAATTATAAGGAGAATTCAATTATGAGTAAAAAATTATTAACTATCTTTTCACTATTATTAATCTTTTTTGTAATGTCTTGTAACAACAAATCTACAGACACTACCCCTACAGGTCCTACAGGCACTACCACTACAGACCCAGTAGCACCTTTAAAAGATTCTCAATATGTTGGTGAATGGCATCAAAAAATTTCAAATGTTCGTGTAATTGAAATAAAACAAGATGGCAGTATTGATTTGTTTGACAAAACAGGAGCACCTGTATCTGCAAGCGGAACTAATGTTATAAAAGAAGGAGATGCTGTATTTAAAACTACTTTTTCAAAAGAAGGTCAACCAATTAAAATTGTTCTTACTTTTACTGATTCTAAAACTGGTTCTATGCTATTAGATATAGATAGTGATAATCCTATTCCAATTGTGAAAAAATAATAGTTAATTAGCTTATTAAAAAAAGTGTCTGATATTATATTTCAGGCACTTTTTTATATTTAAAATATAATTTCAAATAAATATTAAAATATATACTCCTAAACAAATAATTATTATTAGTTGTATTTTTGTATTAATTTTATATAATATATACATGAAGACTTGTATTTACAATCTATTTCCTCCTCTTTTGGGGCACATCTCCAACTGGTATAAGCATATTGATAGAATTAAAAACATGGGCTTTGAATGGATTTATATAAACCCTATTACTTATCCTGGCTTTAGCGGTAGTTTGTACGCTGCGAAAGATTATTACAAATATAATGAAAACTTCTTTTCAAGTGCTGAGGCTAATATTGCTGAAAAAGAATTAAAAGATTTTTTGAAATATTGTAAAAAAAATAATATTAAGGTTATGATAGATTTAGTTATCAATCATTCTTCGAAGGATAGTGTATTAGTTGATGAGCATTTAGATTGGTATTTATTAGATGATGAAGGCAAATTAAAATCTCCGGGTGCTTGGGATAATGGTGTGTGGATTGAATGGGGCGATTTGGCTAGCTTCAACAATGAAAAGCCTGAAGATGGTGATAATCCTATTTGGAACTATTGGAAAGAGTTAATACTTCATAATTTGAGTTTAGGTTTTGACGGATTTAGATGCGATGCTGCATACAAGGTTAGTAAAGACTTATGGATATATCTTATTGATATTGCTAAGACTAATAAAAAAGACACAGTATTTTTTGCTGAGAGTTTGGGCTGTTCTACAGAAGACACATTATCTTTGATTGAGGCTGGATTTGATTATGTGGCAAGCAGTGCAAAGTGGTGGGATTATGAGTCTGAATGGTTTATAGAGCAGTATGATTTGGCAAGAGAGAAGTCTAAACAAATAGCTTTCCCTAGTAATCATGATACTTTAAGACTTATTAATGAATATAATGGTAATATATGGGAAGTGATGCAGAGATTTTTGTTTACTGCCATGGTTTGCGATATGTGGATGATAACTTTAGGCGATGAATACGGTTTTTATAATAGATGCGATGTGGTTAAAGGAAATGAGTTAGAAAAAATTAGCTATGATTTAAGTGAGTTTATAAAAAATATTAGTGATTATATAAAAAGTAATGATATACTTGCTAATTGCGGTAAAATAGTTTCTATTGATTTGCAGGAGAAAAAGCTAATTGAAGAGCTTAAGAAAAAATTAGAAAACTCACAAGATGAAAACAATCAAAATAATAATGAGAATATAGAAGAGGCTAAAGAAGAGAAAAAAAATCCTCTAAAGCGTTTTTATAAATATAGTTTAGATGAAAAAGATGTTGTTTTAATAGTAATTAACACAAGTGAAGATAAAGAAACTTTAGAAATAGATAAATACAATATAATAGAAGATATATCATTTAATAATAGAGTAAATAATTTTGAAAGCGGCGTAGTGGAGTTTTTACCGTATCAGCTAAAGATATTTAAGGTGGTAAAGACTATTAGTTATAATTTAGAAGGTTAATTTTTTATGTCAGAAAATAAATCTATAGAAACTTTTTTTAGGGACTTATCTATGGGGCTCCTCTATATGGAGAACACATATGAGATAGATAGGGTTGTAGATTTTTTTTTAGAACAAGTTTGTACTTTTTATGGATTTGATTGCGGAGAAGTTTATTTTCCAAAAGGAGACTATTTAATACTTAGAGGAGTATATGGTATTGATAGATATTATGTTTGTAAGGTTGATTTTCCTATAGTAAAAAACAGAATAGAAGAACTTTTATATAAGCAAAAAAGATATGTTGGCAATAATATAAATATAAGTGAGTATGAGGTTTTTAATAATTATTCTTCACTTATGGTTTTGCCTATTTATTTGCATAATAACCCTATAGGTTTGATTGCTTTTAGAAATAAAGAGGATAAAAGAGAGTATTATAAAACTATATTAGAAGATTTACTTAATATAATAGGTCATTTTGCAGTATATGCCAATAATGTTTTACAGAATGTTACATATAAAGAGAAAGATAAACAATTAAAATTACTTAGAGAGCTTTATATAAAATTAAGCGATATAGACAAATTTGATTCTAATCTAAAAGGCATTTCAGAAGATATAGCAAATATATTCAGTTCCCGTAAGGCATTTATGATGTTTAGCTATGATAATACTAGATTTGAAACTATATCTAAATATGGTTTTGATGATAATTTTGATTGTACAGTTTTTGAGAAGGAAAATCATATATCTAATTGTATAAAAGACGGAAAAAGTTTTATTAATAATATAGCAAAGACAGAATGTGCTGAAAGGTTTGCAGGTATTATTAACAGGTCTGTACTATTTGATAAGGTTATGATTAGAGAGGGTTTTGATGTTTATATTGTAGTAATAGATAGAATTCCTGATGCAGTTAATCCATTGGGCGATTTTGACAATGAAGATGCAGGTTTATTAGAGCCGCTTTTGTTAAACATTTCAAGTAGGGTGTCAGAATATTTTAATATAGTGGAATTAAGTAAGGCTAATGAAAAAAATATGCGTCATATGTCTCGTTTAAACACTTTATATGATATGAGTAATATTTTGGTAGAACGTTCAAAGACAGATGATATATTGTTTTTATTATTAACTATTACAACAATAGGAGATGTTTTTGCTTTTAATAGGGCATTTGCTTTTCTTTATGATGAGGGGTTTAATGTATTTAGGGGTCGTATGTGTATAGCTCCTAAAGACGGCGAAGAGGCTGCTTATATATGGAATGATATGAAAAATATAGATAAGTATGCTTTGAGAGAAAAAATAATGCTTTCTTTTAATATGAATAGTATTAAGGCTTCTTGGGATTTGAACCAGCAATTTATTAATACAGTTATACCTAATAATGAAAATTGTGAGTTATTTTTTGAGGTTTTTAATACGCATGACACTATTAATATTACTAATATAGATGAAGATTACAGAGTTGAACAATTAAGGCAATATACGGATTTATTTGGCAATTATCCTTTTGCTATTATACCAATAATGAATGCTACTAGATGTATAGGTATGATATTAGTTGATAATCCTTTTAATAATAAACCTATACCTAATGACGATTTAGATTATTTAAAGATGTTTGGAAGGCAGGCTGCTGTTGCTTTGGGGTATTCATCACTTTATAGTGAACTAGAAAAGAATAATAATGCATTAAAAACTGCACAAAAGACTTTACTTGATATGAAGAGTTTAGCTATTATAGGAGAGATGAGTTCTTCTATGGCACATAATTTGAGAAATTTTATTGTACCTATTGCGGGGTTTGCTAATAGACTTGTTAAAGTTAGCAGTGATGAGAATGTTAAGAAGTATGCTCAGATTATAGCTGATGAGGTTGAAAATTTAGAAAATTATATTAGAAAGAACTTATCATTTGCTAAAAGTATTAATCTAGAAACAGAAAAAATCAAAATAGAAGATATCATTAAATATATTACTATCATATCTAAAGAGTACATAAAAAAAAGCAATAAAGATATTAAATTTTATGCTTTTAATTTTAGTAAAAAAGATATTGTATATTGGGATTATGATAGAATGAATGAGGTTATATTTAATTTGGTTGTTAATGCAATAGATGCTATATCAGATGAAAAATATGCTATTATAAGTGTTTTATTCAGCAATAATTTATATAATGATTCAATGATGGATATAATAGTAGAAAACACTAATTCTTATATTACAGAAGAGATAATGGAAAATATTTTCAAGCTGTTTTTCACTACAAAAAGTCATGGGGTTGGTATTGGCTTAGCTATATCGAAGAGAATAGTAGAGGCACATGGAGGAAGTATGAATGTAAAAAGTATTAATACTCCATTTGAAACTACAGCTTTTACTATTACAGTTCCTAATGTTTTAAATAATTGATAAATATATTCCGATAATAGTATCGGAGTAATTTTATGGCAAAAATAAGTGAAGTAGCTAAGGCTGAATGTCTCAGAAGACAAAATAAATATAAAGATTTGCTTTCTGTTGTAGAATCTAAATTAAGCAAGTTAGAAAAAGAAATATCTACTATAGATGATGAATTATTGGCAGCATATAAAAAGATAGATTTAGCAGTTTTATATATTAATGCTTCTTCATTAATAGCAACTTCTTGTTATGTGGCAATAGATTCTATAGATGTAAGGTCAGAAAATCAGCTTAATGACGGAAGAAGATATATTAACAAGGCCATTATTTTACTTGAAGAGGCTTTGGGAAATCATTCTGATGATTCGCTTTCATTGAATGAGGATATACATGAATATTTAAAAGATAAACTTAATGATGAATGGAGATATAAGTTTATATGTTCATTTGGTTATGTTATAGACTTTTTTAAGTATTGTTATGGTGAAAACTCAAAATGGCTTCAAAATTTTTATGAGATAGAATGGCGTTTTGCTTTAATATCAAAAAATATAATAGATTTCAAAAATTATATAAAAGAGTTAAGCCCTGATGTGGAAGGATATATTTATAGGGTGAAACTTATGAGATTATCCAAATCTTTACTATCAGCAGCAGCAGAACAGCATAGAACAAAATATGAATTAAAAGAAAGAAGATTAGACGATATGAAAATAGCTCTAAATTTAATAGCTGCTTTAAGAAGAATAAATATATATCTTAATGAAACAGAAGAAGCAGAATCACAGAAAAAGATTTATGACCTTTGGAAAAAGAAAATGGACGATGACATCAAAAAAATGTCTTGATAAGTTTTTTTATATTATTTTACTCTGCTATTATAATATCATCTTCATATTTTAAAGATTTTACTGTTATTAGCTCTTTTTTATTTAAGAGTTTATCACTCTTGAACTTTACTTTTAAATATTCGCCGCTTGTGCCTATGTAATAGTTGTTTTCTAAAACCTCTTCAACTATAACATCTAATTTTTTACCCAAAGCATTATTATAATAATTATCTTTCATTTTGTTGTTTAATTCATTTAAAAGTTTTGCTCTTTTTAATTTTTTTCTATATCCTATTTTATTCGGCATTTTTGATGAAGGGGTATTTTCTCTGTCTGAATATCTAAACACATGCATTTTTATAAACTTTGACTTTTCGCATAAATTGTATGTATCATTAAAATCATCATTTTCTTCTTCTGGAAAACCCACCATTACATCTGTGCTTATTGCCATATTGGGATTAACTTTATATAGTTTTTCTATAGAAGTTAAATATTCTTCTCTTGTATATCTTCTGTTCATTAGTTTTAATATTTTACTACTTCCAGATTGCAGAGGTATATGTGCATGAGGACATAATACATCTTTATTTTTAAAAAGGTTTATAAGCTCATCATCAAAATAAATCGGTTCAACAGATGAAAGTCTTATTCTAATGCCGTATTTAGAAGAATGCTCTAATATATTTTTTAGTATATCAGCAAATTTTATTTTCTGGTTAAAGTTATAAGAGCCTAAATTAAGCCCTGTTAATACTATTTCTTTATAATTATAATCATTAGCAATTTTTATAGCCTCATATATCTTATTTGGTTCAAGGCTTTTATGTTTGCCCCTAACTCTCGAAACTATACAATAACTGCAAAACACTTCGCATCCATCTTGTATTTTTAAATATGCTCTGCTTTGCTCCTGCGGGAAAAATATAGGAGATTTTATTTCTTTGTTTGTATCTTTTTGTATAGTATTAAATATAATTTGTGCCGCTTCTTCTTTATGGTCATTATTAATTGTGATAATATTTTTATTTTCTGTGCTAAAGCCTTTTTTTGAAACATAGCATCCTATTAAAAATATTTTTTTTTGATTTATGTCTTCCAATTTTTCTAAGTATGACACTAATTTTTTATCGCTGTCATTTGTTACTGTGCATGTATTAATTGCTATAGCATCTGCTTCTTTTAGGGTTGTGATATTTGCTCCCATGTTTTTTAATTCGTATGCTATTTTTTCGCTTTCGTATTGATTAAGTCTGCAGCCGAATGTATGTATATGTATATTCATTTATTTCTCTCTTTATTAATATTAAAACTATATTTTTTTTGTTTATAAATAAAAACAAATGATATAATAACATATTTTTTTATTTTTACTACTTGCAGAAAATTTTAATTATGTTAATATAATTATGTTTAGTAAAATGCCGATAATATCTTTATATTAAATTATATTCAGTGGAGTATATATGGATAGCAAGTATCGAATAGAATTAGATGAAAATTCCAAAGGGAGCATATCAATGAATTCTTACAATAACCTCTCATCATTAGACACAGTAATAAAAGTTATAGGTGTCGGTAACGGCGGATGTAACGCCATAAACAGAATGATAGCTGAAGGCTTAGAAAACGTTGATTTTATAGCTATGAATACTGATGCTCAGGCACTATCTCGTTCTAATGCTCCTACTAGAATAGTTTTAGGCGATAGAGTTACACAAGGTTTGGGTGCTGGTACAGACCCAGAGAAGGGTGCTGAGGCTGCTAGAGAAGATGTTGCTAAAATAGAAGAGATTGTAAGCGGTGCTAATTTGGTATTTATTGCAAGCAGTTTTGGAGGCGGTACTGGTACTGGTGCTAGTCCTGTTGTGGCAGAGGCGGCTAAAAAGGCTGGTGCTTTAACTATTGGTGTTGTTACTAAGCCTTTTGAGTATGAAGGCAGACTTAAAATGGAACGTGCTGAGGCTGGTATAGAAAAAATGCTTACAGTAGTAGATTCGCTTATCATTATACCTAATGAAAACCTTTATGATATGGTTGATATGGATAATTATAAATATGAAGAGGCTTTGGCGGTTGTTGATGATATACTTCGTCAGGGTGTTCAGGGTATTTCTGATATAATTACTCAGGTTGGATTTATAAATGTGGACTTTGCCGATGTAAAAACTATGATTTCTCTTTCTAATGGAAGGGCTCATTTGGGTATTGGTGTTGGTAAGGGTGATGACAGACTTCACAAGGCTATTACTAGTGCATTTGAAAATCCGCTTTTAGATGTGGCTAGTATTAAAAATGCTAGAGGAATACTTGCCAATATAGTTTGTCCTAAAGATTTTGGTATGAAAGAGTATAGAGAGGCTAGCAAGATTATCAATAACTATGCTAATGAAAATGCTAATATAAAAATTGGTGTTTGTACTAAAGAAGAGATTAAAGATGAGATTATTGTTACAATAGTTGCTACTGGTTTTGATAATAACTCAAATAATACTGAAGAAAAAAAAATAGAAGATAAAGAATTTAATACTATAAAAGATGATAAAGTAAATGATGTTTCTAATAATAATGGAGTAAAAAATAATATAGAAAATAATTCTAATGATGTTAAAGAAACACAAAAAAATGATTTGGTTATAGATGTTGCAGTTAATGCTGATAATTCTAATACAGAAAATTCAAATGATATAGAAAACAAAAAAAATGAAACTTTCATAGAAAATCACATGAAGAGCATAAATAATATAGAAGATATAGAAAATGCAGAGAATATAGAGAACAAAACAATAGAAGAAAAAATAGAAAATAATGATGATATTTCAAATAATAAATATGTTATTAATTTTAAAAATAAAATAGAAGAGATGAAAAAACCTGTAATAACTAAAAGCACTTTCAGCAGATTAAATCTTGAAAATGAATTAAAATCAAATAATTTTGATATTAATTTATCTAATGATAATGCATTGAGTGATGATGATGTTGCTAAGGAGTATGAAGAAGAATTAGAAAACAGCAAAATAAATCCTAATCAAGAAAGTTTTATTAAAAAAGAATACATAGCAGAACTTAATAGTGCTTTAGAAGAAGAAGTTAATACAGAGAAAAGAAGTATAGCTCCTTTTGAGATTATGCCTGAAGAAGAGATGCAAAAGCATAATAATTTAGGAGCTAAATTACCGTTTACTGATGAGAGCGTGGATACTGATTATGAAAAACCAGCATTTCTTAGAAGACAATTGCAGGTGAGAAATATTAATAGATAAGGGTTATAGCTTTGAATATATATAAAATTTTTTGTTTATTTGTTTTAACAGTATGCAGTGTTTTGGCACAGAGTTATGATGATGCTTTGAATCTCTATAATAATAGAAATTATGAAGCATCAATCTCTGTGCTAAACTCACTAAATATTAAACCAAGTAACATCAATGAATATCTATTACTTATAGACAATTATATTAAACTTCAAAATTACACTATGGCTCAAACTCTTATAGATGATGCCTATAGATATCATTCTAAAAATTATAGAGTTTTGGAAAGAAAACTAACTATAGAGCTTCTAAACAATAAAAATAATGAAGCAAGAGCTACAATTAATCAAATTAAAGCATTAGATAGTAAAAATTATTTTGCAAGCTATGCTGAAGGATTATTAAGTGAGAGAGTAGGCTATTATAAAACAGCTATGAGCTTGTATGAAAGGGCTATGATAATAGACAGAACTAGAAGTGAAGCTCCTATAGCACTTGCATATTTAAAGCTTGCTAATGGTGATAGAAAATCTGCTTTAGATTTATTTAACCTCAATATAAAAAATAATCCTAAAATGGCTGAATCTTATTATAATTTAGCTAATTATTATTATATAACAGGAAATTATAATGCTTCTTTAAATGAAATTAAAAATGCTTATTATTATTACACAAATTACAATGATGCTAAAATATTAGAGGCAAATGTTTATATGGCTTTAGATAGATATAATGATGCTATAGCTATATTGGAATATTTGCCGGAATCAAGTTTTAGAGATGATACTAAAAATTATTATATAGGCAATGTTTATGAGAAGGCTAATAATTTTCCTAGTGCTAAAAATGCTTATATAAATTATTTAAGACTAAAACCAGAAGATGAGCTTGGAAGATTAGCTTATGAGAGAGTTTTATTAAATACTAATCCTCAAGCTGATTATGAAAGAGACAGAGCTGCTTTATATTATGCTAATAAGGCTTCTTACTATACAAGGCTTGCTGATAAAATTCGCTCTCAAGCATATTTAAAGCATATGTTAAAATTAAACCCTGCTAATACTTATGCAAGACTCATGCTTTCTGATGTTTATAAGAGAATGGGTTTAGAAGAGAAGGCTTTAGAAGAATTAGAGATTGCTAAAAATGTTAATCCTACTAATAAATCTATTGTTTATAAATATGATAGTTATAAAAGACAATTAGATAAAAATATAATTTCTAGAACTTGGGGAATAGATAATCAATATAATGTAGAAAGACCAGGTTTTACAGTTGCTATAGCTGATACTATTGATATACAAAAAGACAGCCCAATGTTTTTGAATACCGCATTATATCAAACATTATCCTATGTGCTTCCTCAATATGCTAGATTTAATGTTGTAGATATTTATAATACTTATTATTCTGAGAGAGATTTATATCAAGAATTAAAAAGAAAAAATGCTGATTATTATTTAAGAGGCTCTACATTTAGCGGATATGATAATATTACTTTAATGCTTGATTTGGTAGATGTTAATACAGAGAGAGTAGTAACTAACTTTACAATCACTACTAGAGGCAGAGATAAGATGATGACTGCTGCTGTTATGGCTGGAAATGTTATTAATAATACAGTGCCTTTTTATTCTAAAATAATTAAAATACATAATGATAATATATATATTAATGCAGGCAAACTTCAAGGTTTAAGCAATAATATGAATATGATGATATATAATACAACTAAAGCACAGTTAAATATGACTAATGAAGAAAGTATTGGTATTGCTAAAGTAATAACGGTTGATGAGAATGTATCTTTAATTAAACTTATAGATAGTAGAGCTTTAAGCAAAATTAATATAAATCAAATAACAGTTCCTTATGTTACTAATACAATAAATACAAATGTTGCTGCTGTTAATTAATAATTATTTATGAGAAACATTATAGGGGTATATGGTCTTATCTGTTCTGGTAAGAGTTCTTTTTCTAAGCTGCTTGCAAAAGAATTAGATGCTTTTTATATAGATGCTGATAAACTTGGTCATGAGGCTTTAGAAAATAAAAAAGACATTATTGTAAAAGAGTTTTCTGAGAGTATATTAGATTCAAATAATAATATAGACAGAAAAAAACTTGGAAGTATTGTATTTTCTAATAAAAAAAGACTTAAAAAACTTCAGGATATTACTTATTCTTATATAGAAAAAAAAACAGAAGATTTAGTAAACTCTACTGATAAAGATGTTGTTATAGAAGCTGCTTTAATTATGAGAAGCAATATTTATAAACTTTGTAATAGTTTAGTTTTTGTTAATGCTAAAACTTCTAATATATTAAAAAGAATGCAAAAAACTAGAAATATATCAGAACATCATGCAAGAAAAATATTAAAAATGCAAAGAGATGTAAAAAATAAGAAATTTGATGCCGATATTATTGTTAACAATATGAGAGATTATAATCATTTAGTAATTATATCTCAAAAATTAGGAAGGCATTATGGAAATGAATCAAAAAGAAAACATCGAAGAAAGAGATTATTCTACTAAGCTCAACAGTCATCAAAAAAATAAAAGAACATTGTATATAGTTAATTTTACACCTATAAGACTATTGGTATTTTCTGTAAGTGCAGCTAGTTTAATATTGTTTATATTTGTTATAGGTTTTCATTTGGGCTCTTCTAAGGTTAGTTATGCTTCTAATAATAGTGCAGAGGTTTCAAGCGATATACTTATGAGAGAAAATACTCAGGTTATTAATAATTTAGATACTACTGATGCTTTGGCTATGGCTAATGGTTTAAATACTCAAGAAAACGCTATGCAAGAATCTAGTATTGTTGATTCAAATATAGAAAATATTGAGCCTTTAAATAATAATGCTTCAAGCGTAAGCAGCAGCAGTATTATTAGAGAAGGTGTATCTTCAGAAGATAGATATAATGAATACACTAAAAATCTAGCTTCAGAACTTGATGCTATTAACGCAAACATTAAAGGAGAACAAACTCCAAATTCAACATATACCCCTCCCGAGCAAATGATAGCTAGTGTAAAACCTATAGAGAAAAAAGAAGTAACTACAACTGTACCATATACTAGAAGCTCTTCTCAAGACTCTATTTATTTTATACAAGTAGCAGTTGGTTTTGATAAAGATAATACATATTCTGTAAGAGATACATTAAAAGCAAAATACCCAAAAACTTTTATAAAAGAAGAAGTAGGCTCTGATGGAAAAACTATGTATAAAATTAAAATAGGAAGATATGAAAATAGGGAAGATGCTCAGAAAGTTTTGGCTGAGATTAAAAAGATTCCTGTTTATAAAGATAGTTATATTTATTCCGATAAGAAAGTAAGTTAATATTTTAAAGATATCCTAAAAGTTATTGTTAGTCCCCTTTTGAAGTTAATGCTTTGAGAGGGGATTAATTTTTTAAAAATTTTTTAAAATAAAAGCATTTCTTCTTCTTGTATATTAATTTTTTCTTTATGCAATTCTTCTCTTGTTTTGTATGATATATTATATTTTTCTTCTAATGCTTTTATTTTTTTATACATCTTTTCTTTATAATCATCTTTAAGAATGCCGCTGCTTCCATAAATATATAAATATTTTTTATAATAATTTGGAAAGTTTTCTCTAACGAAGTTTAAAAATATCTTTCTGCATTCTCCACAGAGTTTTAATGTGTCAGCGGCACAGTAATCTATATCGCATTCTTTTGCTGTTTTAAAAATATTTTCTAATTCATCTTCTGTGATAAAAGGCATTACAGGCATTGTATGAATTGCAACCGTTGCTTTTGTTTTTTTGAACTCTTTTAATATTTCTAATCTTCTTAATGGGCTTATTACATTAGGCTCTATTAATGATGAGAGTTTTTCATTTAATGTTGTTATAGTGGTAGCTATTCTAACTGACACTATATTTGAAAGCTCATCTATTAAATCAAAATCTCTTAATATTAAATCGCTTTTTGTTGATATACACATTGGAGTTTTATATCTTATAAGGAGTTTCAATATATCTCTCATAAGTTTATAGTCTTTTTCACATTCTTGATAATTGTCTGTAACGCTTCCTAAGTTAATAATATCTCTTTTCCAATTTCTTGATGATAATTCTTTTTCTAATACTTCTGCAATATTCTTCTTTACGAATATCTCTCCAAAAAAATCTCTTGAATTAATATATTTATGAGAATACACAGCAAAGCAGTAGTAGCACTTATGAATGCAGCCTCTATAAATATTTAAATCATAACAGAATCCGTATTTATTATTTATTTTATTTAATGCTGATTTACATTTAATTTCTCTATATTTAATCATAAACACCCTTATATTTATACAGTATATTAATATATATTATATATTTTTGCAAGTGAGTTTTAATAAAATTCTTTAGTAAGTTTAATATATTTCGATATAGTTAATGGATTATTTTAAATTAGATAAAGAAAGGCAATTTTTTAATTATGAAAGGTAAGAGAATTATCATAATAGGAGCTGGACTATTACAAGTACCAGCGATACAAATAGCCAAAGATATGGGATTATATACAATAGTATTAGATTATAATAAAGATGCTCCGGGAATGAAGATAGCAGATTATCCTATAATAGCATCTACAAGAGATGTTGATGGAAGTGTGAGGGTTGCCAGGGCTTTAAGCAAAGAGATTGAAATAGATGGGGTTATTACGGTTGGAACAGATGCTTCGAGTACTGTTGCTGCTGTTGCTAATGCTTTAGGGTTACCGGGTAATAGGTTTGAAGATGCTTATGCTGCTTCAAACAAGATAAGAATGCGTGAGAGATTTAAGAAAAATAATGTGCCTCAGCCTAATTTTTTTCCTGTGTGGAATTATGATGAGGCGGTTGAGGCTTATAAAAATTTGACTAAGCCTGTTGTAATAAAGCCTGCTGACAATATGGGGGCTCGCGGTGTAATGAAGGTGTCTGATGAAAAAGATGTACTTAACGCTTTTAATAGGGCTAAGAGTGCTTCTCCTTCGGGTGAGGTGATAATAGAAGAGTTTATGGAGGGTCCTGAACTTTCTATAGACATGCTTATTTATAATGATGAGATATATGTTACAGGGGTTGCTGACAGAATAATAGAGTATCCTCCGTTTTTTATAGAAACTGGTCATATACTTCCTTCTGCTTTAGAGCAGGAAAAGATAGATGATGCTATTAATGTAATGAAGGCGGGTATAAAGGCTTTGAATTTAAAAATTGGTGCTGCTAAGGGAGATATAAAAGTAACAAAAAACGGTGCTATGGTAGGGGAGATTGCTGCAAGACTTTCTGGCGGATTTATGAGTGCTTATACTTATCCTTTTGCCACTGGTGTAAACTTAATTAAAAATGCAATAGAGATAGCTTTAGGTAATCCGCCAAGTGATTTAAAGCCTAAATGGGATAGGGTTTCTGTTGAAAAAGCATTTTTACCGGGTACGGGAATTATTGAATCTATAGAAGGTTTGGAGAATGCTAAAAATATAGATGGTGTAAAAGAGATATTTATTAAAACAAAAGTTGGAGATATATTAGTTTCTCCTACGAGCAATCTTGATAAGGCTGGTAATGTTATAGCTGTGGCAGATACTAGAGATAAGGCTATAGAAATTGCTAACAAGGCTATAGATGCTGTTCATTTTAAGCTAACCGATGAAAAATCTCTTACAATAGAAGAAATTAAAAAAGTATCTAAAGAAAAATTATCTTCAAAACATAATGTTGATTATTTGTTTGATGAAAACAAAGATACAGGTTTGGAAAATTATTCTTTTTCTCCAAGTATAATACATAATGATGATAAAGATATTAGCTTGCAAACTAGTATATTTAATATGCATCTATCTCAGCCTATTATAATAGAAACAATTCATAATCTTCCAGAAGCTTTAGATGGTATAATGGATATAAAAGAATATTATAACATCACTATGGATATAGCTTCAAATTCTGAGATACTTGCTATACTTAATGATTTTAATAATGATGAAATATTTAATTTAGCTATTCAATCTATAAAAGAACATAAGAGAGGAATTATTATGATTAGCGGTAATAATTCTCAAGATGTTATAATGAAAAAACTTAAAGAAGCTCAAAAAAGCGGAGCTTGTGCTGTTGGAATAGATTTGTCTTATTATTATAATGGTAATGAAAATAATATTCATCTAAAAACTCATAAAGAAATAAATTATATTCAAAAACATTTAGATATTCCTCTAATAATAAAAGGAATCTCTAATGAAAAGGATATAATTAAAAATAATTTAAACAATGTATATTTTTCTAATAATAATAAGTATTCATTAAAAGGTATGAAAAAAGTTTCCGATACTGTTAGTAGCATAGCTTTAAACTTGCAAAAGAGTAAAATGCAAATTAATATACTTGCAGAATCACCTAAATATGGCGGAGAGTTGTTTAAGTATTATGCTTTAGGTGCTAATGCTGTTTGCGTAACGGAAGAGAGTTTTATTTCTATTGTAAGTAAAGGCAGGAAAGGTCTTGAATATATGATTTATTCTACTAAAGAAGAATTAGAAAGAATGATGAAAATATTCGGATTCAATAAATTAAAATATGATAATACCGTATGGTGCAAAAATTAGGTAGTTATTTATGGAAGTAAAAGAAATTAGCTTATCAAAATCATACCTCTATGGTTTTTTTGCTGCTATGATAAGCACTCTAATATACAGTGCTATAGCAATACCTATTTATATATTACTTATATCTTCAAACCCTAATAACTTTTTAGTTTATTTACTTTATACTTTAGATATTTGGGTTTGGATATGGATATCTATATCTATATTATATGCTTTTATAGTGGTGTTTATATTTTCTGCAAAAGAGCATGAGGCTAATTTAAGAAAAAGTATAGGAAATATTTTGTTTTTTGTTGTAACCTCTATAGTAATGCTACTTTCTTTAAGCTATATACCAGAAGTACAAAAAATATTATACAGACAAGAATATACTTTTTATAGCACAATACTATCTTTATGCTTATTTTTTATGGCTATATTTTTATCTTATAACATAAGAAATATTATATTCTTTATGTACAATTTAATATTATTTAATTTGGGATATGAAACTAATAATTCTTCTAATAATTTATCTGGTGAAACAGAAAAAACTAATACTTTAGAATATGAAATATTTAATGATACATTAAAAACAGTAATATCATTTTCGCAGAGACATAATTATGCTATAGGTATAATGGCATTTAATATTTCTAATGCTAATGATATAATAGAGCATTATGATAGATTTGCTTATTATAAAATAAGAAAAGATTTAGTAGCTTTTATTAAGAGAGAAGCGAGAGCAGGCGAGAGTCAATGTTTGATAGATGATGATGTTATATATATAATAGTATATGCTAATGAAGAAGAGGCAGTGAAGATTACAAAGAGATATTTAAAGATGCTTCAAAATTATAATTTTAGCTATAATGGCGATAATGTAGATGTAAAAGTGTCTATGGCAGTTAGCGGATTTGATTTTGCTGATAATAAGGCTAATAAAATATCAATTTTTACAGTTAAAGATAATTTAACTGATAAAATAAAAGAAGCTTTAAGGGAATCTAAAGAAACAGAAAGCCCTGTTATAGTTTATCAAAAAGGAATATAATAGTGGAAGTTTCAATAATACTTATAATGATGCTAATAGTTGTATTGGGAGTTGCAACTAATTTTATTGTAAAGAGCGGTTCTTATCCTGCTAAATTAAAACGCATTACGCAGTATTATGAAGAGGGTAATGCAGAACTTGCAATGAAAGAAATTAATGAACTTGACCCAAAATTTAAAAAAGATCCGCTTATATTATGGTATAGTGCTAATTTATATTATAAACAAAATCAATATATATTGGCTATGGCATCATTACAGTCTATGTTAGATGGGGCATATTTTACTAAAGATGTTACCGAATTAAAAGTACGTGAGTTTTTAGCTAACATTTATGAAGAGACTGGAAACGCTAAAAAGGCTTTAGATGAATATGATTATATAATAAAAATAAAAAATCAAGATTATGATTCTTTGTATAAGGCAGGTCTTATATCTTATCAAAGCGGTGAGTGGATATTGGCTCAAAAATATTTATCATTGGCTGCTACTCGCAATGACAGTAATCCTGAATTATTATATATGCTTGCTTATTCTTATTATAAAATGAGAACCTATAATGCAGCTCAGCAGAATATTGAAAAAGCTATAGCTTTAGATTCTTCTAATTATAATTATCATTTACTTTACGGAAAAATATTATCTGCTTCTAGAGATTTCCAAAATGCTGTAAAAGAATTAGAAATATCTTATGACAGCAGTTTTATAGATAATAAAGACAGCATATCATTAGATTTGGCTAATTCTTATTATGAACTTGGAGATTATGATAAGGCTAATAAATATTATAGAGAAGTACTTACTAAAGATAATGTTGCAAATGAAAAAGTTGTAGATGAAAGATACAGATATGCTGAAACTTTAGTTAAACAAAAACATTTTGAAGAGGCTGTTAAACAGTGGGAGATAATAAAATCTGTAAGAAATATATACTTAGATGTTGATCAAAAATTAAAAACTTACAGTTCTATTATAGCCAATAATGCATTTAGAACAGCATTGGAAATGGATGTTATTGATTATTTAGAAAAACATTTCTATAGAATATTAACTTTAAATGGATATATTGTAACTGACCATACTAAAAAGTCTGATAGTTTGGTTTTCTTTGTAACTATTAAAAAATTTGGTTCTGAAGGTCAGTCATATAAAAGCACTTTTGCTTTGGATACTTCTGGATATCCTATGCGACAAAATACTGTAGATGAGTTTATGGATTATGCTAGGGCATATAAGAGTGCTCACTCATTCTTAATAAGTATAGGTGATTTTGCTCCTAATTTGAAAGTTGATGATACTGTTATGATTATAGAGCCTGAAAGATTCGAAGCTATTATTGAAGGCGTTATATCATTTAGCGACTAATTATTTTTTATAAGACTCTATATTGCAAAAAAAAAATTATAAAAACTCTCACTTGCAAAAAAAATAAAAATATATTATTCTTTTTTTAAAAAATACTTGGAGTTTTTATGATTAAGAAGGTATTATTATTAGTTTTATTTTTATTTGTTGCTTGCAATAATAAAGATAATTTGGATAAAAATCAAGAAGATACTGAAAATATAGAAAATAATTATATAGATACTAATCAAAACATTTTACCTGAAATAACAACAACAACTGTTAAGAGTGATGGTGATTATAATGAATGGTTTTCACCTTATACTTTTATGAAAAATAATAATGGCTCTATGGCTCAATTAGCTTTGAATGATATGGTGTTGCCAGAATATAATATTGCTCAATTTAGATTTACTTATATAGATGAAAATTTAATAAAGACTTATTTTTATTCTAATGCCGCTATTGATAATGATGGAGCTGATATGTATGCTCAGTCTGATACAGGTGATACAATAAGAGGCAATTATTATAATAAAAACTTTACCATTACAACAAAAATAGGTGAGGTAGAGGTTAGTGCTTCAGATTTTATTTCTGCTGTATCATACAATTATTTATGTACGAACTCATCTCAAAATGATTCTCTCGGCAATGGTTCTACTTTCTTTTATAAAGATTCTATATTCGTGCTTATTCCAAACGATACAAATAATTTAGAAGTTTATGATAAAATAACTTTGGATATTAATGATAATATTGACAACATTACAAGAGATGAAACATTATGGCTAAAAAATGAAACACTTCCTTTATTTAAAAAATCTATGAGCGATTTTTATAATGACTGGTATACAAATTTATATTACAATTATGAGTATATAGCAGGTAAAGATATATTATATTTTAATGATACAACAATATCAATAAATAGCTTTTCTTCCATCTATATGGGCGGAGCTCATGGCGTTTATAATAATACATCTTTAGTTTATTCTCTTAAAGATGGAGAGAAAATTTCAATTACAAATTTAATAAAAGACTTTAATGATAAACAGCTTCGTATTAGTATAAAATCTAAACTTCTTTCTATAAGCGATAGGTCAGAAGAAGATTATTTAGTTCCTCTTGATGAAATAACTTTAGAAGATACTAGTTTTTATGTATATAAAGACGGTATTCATTTTGTATGGCCTATTTACACTATTACAGCTTATGTGCAAGGCGAAACAGAAATAGTTTATTCTTTTGATGAGATAAGACCTTTTGTAAAAGAAGAGTATTTATATATATTAGAAGAATGATGGTTTTGTATGTAGTATATGTGAGGCATATAAACTTGACTTTTAATAGTAAATTTGCTATACTGTATTTATAAAACAATATAATTAATTTATGGTAAGTATTTATGAGTGAAGAACAAAATGAACAATCTGCAGAATGCGGAGGTATTTATTGTGCTAATTGCAGATATTGTGTTTTATTTAGAAAAGCTAGCGGAATAGACGGCTCACAATATTTGCTAAGAGTAAAATGTACTCAGGAACAATGGCGTAAAAAACTTGGTGAAGAAAAAATGTACAAGTATTTTACAGTTGCAAGAAGAACTGTAGAGAAGTGTGATGATTATAAGGATATGGGAGATTTAAGAAATTTCCTAAAAATCCTACGCAAAAGTTTGCCAGTACGCGATGAAGTCTATTCTATAAAAAAATAGCGGATTTTGTTGGTGAAAAAAACTTATTATTTATTGCTTATTTTTGCTTTATTTACAATCTCTTGTGCTACAACTATACAGGTGGATGCTGAAGAAAGATATCCTAAAATCATAGCAGAAAAAGCTTATACTGAATTTAATAATAAAAGATATAAAACTGCTATAGCATATTATCAGTATATCATAGATAATTTTGATAGAAATAATTTTGCTAAAGATGTTTCTTGGGCTTATTATGAAATTGGTTTCTGTTATTATTATCAAAATAAGTATGAAGAGGCTATAGATTACTTTAATATTGTTATCAATGATTTTGCCGTTTTGCCGCCTAAAATATTAGCTCAAAAAGTTATGCAGGATATTTATGCTAAAAAACCTAAATTAAGACCTATTGAAACAGTAGAAGAAGTAATAGAAGATGTTGAGCAAGTAGTGGAAGAATAATGAAAAGAATTGGCATAATTCTAAGATTGATACTAAGCTTCTCTATTATTAGTATTATTTCAATATTTTTTATATTTCTACTCTATAATATATATACTAGAGGTGCGGGTAAAGTATATGATTTGCCAGTATATATTCTTGTTTCGCTTCTTATATATAAAAACTTCATTCCTTTTATAATTGCTTTAAGTGTATATTCTGCATTTTTTAAAGGTTATTATTTACCAGGATTATCAATATCTAGAATTATTGCTATACCTATCGCTTTAATAGTTGTATTAACTACATTTTTTGCTTTTTATGATTATTTTATAATTGACAGATTGGTGTATGCATTAAAAGAATACAATACAAATAAAGATTATAGACATTTTAATCAATACAAATTATCACTTAAAGAAAATGAATATCAAATGGCAAAATATGAATTTGATAATGGAAATTTGAATGAGGCAGAAAAATTAGCTAGAAATGCTTTAATATATGATAGAAATGATGGTAATGTTTTATTATTGTTAAAAGATATTGAAAATAAAAAGAATGAATTAGAAGAGCTTGCAAATACAGATAGGGTTACTTATGTAAATAATTTACTTTCTCAAGGTTCTAGGGCTTTTAGTCTTTCTAATTACACTCTTGCTAATAGGTATTATACTGATGTGCTTAAAATTGATAGACATAACCCAATAGCTATTTATTATCTTAATAAAATTGGCATTATGCAAAATGACAAACCTGTTTATATAGGTCAAAACTTTTATGAATCTTTAGCATATGGTAAACTTGCAGATACTATAGAATTATATAGAAAAGGAAGTTTTTGGAAGGCGTATAGCAGTATATCAAATTTGTTTGTTAATTATCCTGATATTAATGAAATTAGTACTTATTATTCTTTAATAGTTGATAGTATTGACAGATATGATTTTTTTATAGATAGAGCACAAGAGATGAGAAAATTCTTTATTGAGGATTATTATTCTATAACAAATACAACTATGTTAGAAAATAATGGTATTACTTTGATGCTTAATAATAATACTATGCTTTGTGCACTTTATAGTATTTTCTTTAGAGAGTCATTGTATTTATATGATGTATCTATTATTAATTTGGATAATGAATTAAAAGCTACAAATAAAGTAATATATAAATATGGTAAAATAACAGGTTCATTTAATAATCCAGATATGAAGAATATTATTTTAAAATCAAAGTTTAATGATTTAAATAATACTTATGATAATAATGATATAAATGAAAATGTTATTCCTATTAATATGTCTGATAGTGCTATAAAAAACATTAAATATTATACCTATATAGTATTAACTTACACAGGATTAAAAGATATTATGAGTTTAAAAAATGAGCTTCCTTTATTTGGTTATTCTAATGATCTTGTTGTTAATGTTTTATTTAAAAAGATTTTATCACCAATTTATTATTTACTATTATTTATAATAATAGCATATTTCTCATTTAGATATAATATTTATATTAAAAAAGATATTTCTTTTGGTATTATCCATAATTTAATAGGTATTATTGGTACTATATTGTTTGTATTTCTTTATATTATAGCTATTGATTATATATCATCACATATATTAATGGTTTTAGGTATTAATGTGAGTATTATAGCAATGTTAGCTTTTGCTACTATCATGATATTATTGTTTTTATTACAGATGTCAAGAATAAATAAATATGTTAAATAATGTATATTCAAAATCAGAAATTAGTGAATATTTAAAGAGTAAGTCTATATTTCCAAATAAAAACAGAGGTCAGAATTTTTTATGCGACAGAAATATTGCTTATAATATAGCAAACACTGTGCCAAAAGATATTTTGAGGGGAAATTATGCTATAGAGATAGGAGGGGGCTTAGGTTCTTTAAGTAAGGTACTTGTTGATGTATATAAAAATAATCTAACAATAGTTGAATATGACAATGCTTTGTATAATCATTTGAAAGAGAGTTATAGAGATATAAATATTATTCATAGTGATATATTAAAAGTTAATATTAACGACATAGATAAAAATAAAAACTTTGATGTATACGGAAATATACCATACAATATAGCAAGTCCTATAATAGAGTGGCTTTTTTGTGATTGCTATAATAGATGGAATTATGCTGTTTTTATGGTTCAAAGTGATTTTGCTAATAGATTAATTGCTAAAGAAGGCAGTGAGGATTATTCTGCTTTAACATTGTTTGCAAGTTTTATGTCTGATATTAAATTAGAGTACAATGTATCAAAAGAAGTGTTTTATCCGATTCCTAAAGTAACATCATCTATTATAAGCATTAAGCCTAAAGAAGTTGATTTAAGTATGCTTAATATTTTTAAATCTGTCTCAAAAACTTTATTTCACAACAGAAGAAAAACTATAAAAAATAATTTTCTAAAATCTCCATACATTGATATTGATAAAGATAAAATAGATGAAATATTAGAAAAAGCAAATATTGATAAAGAGATTAGAGGGGAATATTTAAGTATAGAAAAAGTAAAAGAGCTTTCTTTAATAATAAAAGATTATATTTAATTATTAGGTTTTTCTTTTATCGAGTCTATTATACCATTTATAGTTTTGTCATCTTTTTTACTATTAGCATTATATATAGCAGTTATTTGAATTATGTTGTTGCCGTTTAGCATTATAAAGCTTCTTTGATATGTTTTGTTTGGTCCATAATAATAGCTAATTAACATATCGTAGGCGTCAGTTTGTTCTTTGTAATATCCTTCTTTTTCTACTTTTACTTCTTTTAATACTTTATTATTTATAACACCATTTATTATGCCTTCTTTTGAGGCTAAAATATCTATGGGATAATTAGATTTTGTATATGAAACATTATATATAGAAGTTTTTGTTTCTATGCCGTATGAATCTACTATTTTTAAATTTGGATTATATTCTATCATATTGTTGATATAATTTTGCTCAAAGTTTTCTGGTATATCTACTGTTACATCATCAAATATAACTGTGATATTTTCTATTTTTTTACAAGAGTGTAGAATTATAGTGATAAGTAAAATATATAATAATTTTTTATTCATAATGATTTATTATACATTAATAGTGTTTTTAAAGCAAAAAAATATTATTTTTTAATATAAAAAGTTGTAAAAATATTTCTATGTTTTATAATATTTTCTATATAAGAGGTGGTAAAATATTATGAGAAAAACAAAAATAATTGCAACTTTAGGTCCTAGATGGTCTAATGAAGAAATGGTAAAAAAGATAATAGAGAATGGTGCAAATGTATGCAGGCTTAATTTTTCATTTGGAAGCTATGATGAACATTTAGAGAGAATAAAAATAATAAGAAAGGTTTCTGATGAGTTAGGTAAACCTGTAGCAATATTAGCAGATTTACAGGGTCCTAAGATAAGAATAGGTAAGCTAAAAGAGAATATTACTGTAAAAGAGGGAGATATTGTAAAATTAAGCGGATATAAAGAAACTAATGATGAAAGCATAATACCTACTACGCATGAGAATATTGCTCATGATGTAAAGAGCGGTTCTTTGCTTTTGATAGCTGACGGCACTATACAGCTTATAGTAGAATCTAGTGATGAAGCTTCAAAGCTTGTGGTATGTAAGGTTATAACTGGAGGCACTATATTAAGCAGTAAAGGTATTAATTTACCAGGTGCTCATGTAACAACAGAAGTTTTAACAGAGAAAGATGTTAATGATGCTTTATTTGCTGCTAAAAATGGTGCTAATTATTTGGGTATGAGTTTTGTAAGAAGAGCAGAGGACGTTATAAGGCTTAGAAAGATATTAGATGATAATAATTTCCAGCATGTTGGAATAGTGTCAAAAATAGAGAATACAGAGTCTTTAGAGAATTTAGAGAGTATAATAAAAGAGTCTGACGGAGTAATGGTGGCAAGAGGAGACTTAGGTGTAGAAATACCATTTGGAGAGGTTCCTGTTTGGCAGAAGAAGATACTAAAAATGGCAAACGATATGGGTAAAATTACAATAATAGCTACCCAAATGCTTGAGAGTATGACAAAAAGCCCTGTTCCTTCAAGGGCAGAGGCTAGCGATGTTGCTAATGCTGTATTAGACGGTACTGATGTTGTAATGATGTCTGCTGAAACTGCTTCGGGTGATTATCCTATAGAGTCTGTTAAGGCTATGGTTTCTATAGTAGAGGCTGCTGAGAAATCTGTTAATAAAACTTCTCATGACAATATGACTTATTTAGATAGCGGAGTTAATGATGCTTTGGCTGATAGTGCTTCTTATTTGTCATATAGTTTAGATAATAAGGCGATAATAGCTCTTTCAAGGTCTGGAAGGACAGTTAGAAATCTATCTAAAAAAAGACCAAAAACTCCTATAGTATTTATGTCGGCTGATAATAATATGTGTAATGGTCTTGCTATATGTCATAATGTTTATACTATACATATGCCTGAAGATTTGAACTTTAGTGCTGGTATTAGTCATGGGGGAGAGATTAATATACTTGAAGATACTTTGGTAGAGCATAAATTAGCAGAACATGGGGATAGAATTATTGTAGTGAGCGGAAGCAAATGGCAGGGTAGGTGGCAAGAGAATAGCGTTCGTATAGTAGTTATGCACTAAATTTGTATGTAAAAGAATAGTTATTTCTTATCATTTTTCGACCTTTTAAACAAAAAAGTCGGTAATTTTAAAGTTGCAAAATAGGCTTGACAAATTTGGCATATTTTGTTTTAATTAATGTAAGCGTATTTAAATAATTTTAAGGATAATTATGGATTTAAATCTTAAAAATAAAACAGCTTTAGTAACAGGCGGAAGCAGAGGAATAGGAAAAAAAATAGCAGAGGCTTTGGCTAATGAAGGAGTTAATGTTGTTGTTACAGCTACAAATATTAATAAAGCTCAAGAAGTTGCTGATGAATTAAAATCAAAATATAATGTGGAATCACTTGCTTTAGTTCATGATGTAAAATCTAGCGAATCTTGTAAAGAGGTTGTTGCTAAGACAATAGAAAAATTTGGTTCTATTGATATATTAGTTAATAATGCTGGTATTACTAGAGATATGCTAGTTATACAAATGGATGATAGTGCTTGGAATGATGTTATAAATACTAATTTGTCTGGTGCATTCTATACTTCAAGAGAAGCTGCTAAGAGTATGTTAAGAGCAAGAAAGGGTAAGATAATTAATATATCAAGTGTTATAGGTAAGATGGGCAATGCTGGTCAGGTGAATTATGCTGCAGCTAAGGCGGGCATTATAGGCATTACTAAATCTATGGCTAAAGAGTTTGCTCCTCGCGGAATATGTGTTAATGCTATAGCACCGGGTTTCATTCAAACAGATATGACAGGCGTACTTGCTGAAGATGCTGTAAAAAAGATAATGGATATTACACCTTTGAAAAAATTAGGCAGTGCTGAAGATGTTGCTAATATAGTTGTATTTCTTGCTTCAGACTTGAGCAATTATATAACAGGAGAAGTTATAGCCGTTGATGGCGGTATGTCTATGTAATAGTAATAAAGCTGCTTTTGCACTTTATAATAAATTAAAAATAATAATAAATTAATAAAAAGGAGATTTAACATGGCATTAATCGATGAAATTAAAGATGTTGTTGCTAATCAATTAAACATTTCAGACAAAAGCAAAATCACTGATACAGCTTCTTTCGTAGATGATTTGAACGCTGATTCACTTGATTTAGTAGAACTTATTATGGAATTAGAAAAACGTTATGATATTAAAATTCCTCAAGAAGAACAAGAAAAGATTAAAAATGTAGCTGATGCTGCTAAATATATTGAAGAGCATAAGAAATAATTTTCTTAAAGATATTAATTATTCCCGTAATTTTTGCGGGAATTTTTTATTTATAATATATAGGAGTTATTATGAGCGAACGCAGAGTTGTTATTACGGGTCTTGGAATTGTAAGTTGTCTTGGAAATGATGTTAAAACTTTCTGGGACAATCTTCTTAATGGCGTTTCTGGAATTAAACCGCTTAGTAAATATTTTGATCCAGAAAAAGAGCAATTAGTTACAAGAATAGGTGGTGAAGCACCTGCTTTAGAGGGTGATTATTATTCTGATAAGAAAATGCTAAGAAGACTTGACCCATTTATAACTTATGGTGTATATGCTGCTTATCATGCTTTAAAACAGGCTGGTATAGAACCTAAAACAGGTTTTGACCCTTTGAGAGCAGGCTGTATACTTGGAAGCGGTATAGGCGGTATCACTACTCTTTTAAATAATCATAATATAATACTTGCTGACGGACCAAGCAGAGTTTCACCTTTCTTTGTTCCTATGCAAATTATTAATATGACACCCGGTTTAATAGCTATGGAATATGGCATGAATGGTCCTAACTATAGTACCGTTACTGCTTGTGCTTCTTCAAATCATTCTATAGGTTTAGGATACAAGCATATTAAAGATAATGAAGCTGATATTATGATAGTCGGCGGTTCTGAGGCTACTATAAATCCTCTTACTATAGCTGGATTTAATAATGCGAGGGCTTTATCTACTAAAAATGATGAGCCTACTAAGGCTTCCAGACCTTTTGACAAGGGCAGAGACGGCTTTGTTATAGCTGAGGGTGCTGGTATACTTGTACTTGAAGAATATGAGCATGCTAAGAAAAGAAATGCTAATATACTTGCTGAAGTTTCTGGATATGGTTTTACTTGTGATGCTAATCATATTACTGCACCTTTAGAAGATGGTGCTATGGGGGCAAGAGCTATGTCTTTGGCTATAGAGTCTGCTAAAATTTCTCCAGATAAGATTGACTATGTTAATACTCATGGTACTTCTACTCCTGTTGGAGATATTGCTGAGATTAAGGCTGTTAAGAAGGCTCTAGGTGAAGACCATGCTAAAAAGATAAAAGTTAACTCTACTAAATCTATGACAGGTCATGCTTTGGGGGCTGCTGGCGGAATAGAAGCTATTGCTACTGTAATGAGTATAATAGATTCTAAAGTTCACCCTACTATTAATGTTGAAGATAAAGACCCTGAATGCGATTTAGATGTTGTTGCTAATACTGCTCAAGACAAAAAAATAGAATATGCTATAAGCAATTCTTTTGGTTTTGGCGGACATAATGCTTCTATAGTATTTAAAAGAGTATAATAAATAGTTTGTGATTATAATAAAAGTCATATTTAGTTTTTAATGCTAGGTATGACTTTTTTATTTGCATAAATATTTTATAAATCTATTAAATTATTTTTTAATATACAAATATATTATTTTTGTATATTAAAAATATATAAAATAATACCATGTATTTTTGGATATTTTCATAAAATGAAGTCTTTTTGGTTCTTTTGGCAATACCTAAAGGTACTTCCTTCGGTCGCAAAAGAACTGGGGGTGTGGGGGCTAGCCCCCGCAATAATTAAAATAAAAAAAATAAATTTTGAAAAACTTTAAAATTTTTAAGTATATATACTACAATATATTTTTTATATAAGTTTTTGTTTTCTTCAACTTTTTCCCGCCTTCGCTGTGCGGACTTCGTCAAAGTTTTTGCCCTTCGGGCACGCTTTGCGAAAGTGCAAATATATTATTTTTATATATAACGAATACAATAAAATGATGATATATGTTTTTAGATATATTTCATAGAAATGCAGTCTTTTTGGTTCTTTTGGCAATACCTAAAGGTACTTCCTTCGGTCGTAAAAGAACTGGGGGTGTGGGAGCTAGCCCCCGCAATAATTAAAATAAAAAAAATAAATTTTGAAAAACTTTAAAAATTTTCTAATAAAAAAAGCGATAGGGCTTATTATAACTCCATCGCTTTAATATTATAGTCTTTATTAATTATACTTCTTTGATATATACTTTATTCATAGTTGAGTTTACAATAGGGTTGTCATTGTGGTCCCTTTGTAGAGCAACTATCTTATCGGCAACGTCCATTCCATCAACAACATTTCCCCAAACAGTATATTTTCTGTCTAAGAAAGGGCAGTCTGCTACACAAATAAAGAATTGTGAACCAGCACTGTTTGGATCCTGACTTCTTGCCATAGAGCATATTCCTCTTTTGTGTGATACATCATTAAACTCAGCTTCTATGCTAAATCCCGGACCTCCTGTGCCATGTAAATGCCTTTTAGTAGGGTCTTTACTTGTAGGGTCGCCTCCTTGTATCATAAAATTAGGTATTACTCTGTGAAATCTAATGCCATCATAAAAGCCCTCATTTGCTAATTTTTTAATAGCTTCCACATGTTTAGGAGCTTTGTCCGGATAGAATTCTATTTCTATAGTACCGTAATCTGTTTCTATAAATAAATGTTCCATTATTTTTCCTTTATTTATTATTTTACATATACTTTATTCATTTTAGCAGGTGTAAGAGGGTTGTCGTTTGCATCTCTTTTAAGATTAATTATCTTGTCTACAGCATCCATTCCCTTAATAACCTCACCCCAAACAGTATATTGTCCATCTAAAAAAGGGCTATCTGCTACACAAATAAAAAATTGTGAACCAGCACTATTAATATTTTGGCTTCTTGCCATAGAGCATATTCCTCTTTTGTGTGATACATCATTAAACTCAGCAGGTATTACAAAATCAGGGCCTCCTGTACCATGTAAAGCTCTATTAGGTTGTTTGCTTAATGGGTCGCCGCCTTGTATCATAAAACCCGGTATTACTCTATGAAAAAGTGTGCCATTATAAAAACCTTGATTAGCTAATTTTTTAATGGCTTCTACATGTTTAGGAGCTTTTTCAGGGTAGAATGCTATTTCTATAGTGCCGTAATTGGTTTCTATAAACAAATGTTCTTTAGATGTTTGAGGCTTTTGTGCCAATAATACTGCTGTAAATGCTATTACAACTAATAATGATAATAAAATAACTTTTGTCTTTTTCAACATTAAACTTTATTTCCTCTCTTATATTTATTTTATATCTTTTATATTACCATACTGCTTATTAGAGTCATAAGTACCGTCTCTTGTTTCTCCTTTAAGACTAGGTATTAATAATATTTGTCCGCCTATTATAATGTTAGGGTCTTTTATTTTGTCTTTATTTGCTTCGTATATTTTTCTCCACAAATTGCCGTCACCATATATGAAGTCATAAGAAGCTATTCTCCATAATGAATCAGTTCCAACTCTTCTATATTGAACTTTATAGTATTTAGGGAATAATACCCCTGTTGTTTCTACTATAGTAGTTTCTTGATTATAATCAGTACCATTATACATAGCATTAACCATTTCTATTACTAGTTTTGAATTAAATAATGAATTAGCAAAATCTTCATCATCTAATGCTTGTTTAGCAAATATTAATGTTGTTGATGCTTGATTATAATTAGTCATTTTTGTTTCATTATATCCGTCTTCTTTAGCTTTGTTTAGAGATTCTTCTGCTTTTGCATAAACTAGAGGAGCTTCAAGCATGTCTAATATATTCATTGCTTGACTAGCGTTAGATGAAGCATCATTATAATTATTTTCTTTAGAATATGCTACAGCTTTATCTCTTAAATCTAATATATTATTATCATTGCTGTCTGCATTAGTGATAGCACCTTCATTAATGAGATAATCTCTTCTTAAACCTACCACCACCAAATCATAACCTAATTTAGATTTTAAAGAAGAATCAGTATATTTTGTTATAGAGTTGCTGTAATCTGTATCATTAGCAGCAGCATCAAATATAGTGTTTCCAGCTTCATAGTCCATTACAGAGCCTTCATAAAGGTTAATAGAATATTCATTAGTATCTCCTCCAACACCTCTAAGTAAAGCTAAGTTTCTTTCAGCATATCTTTGAGCATTCAAAACTAATCCATATACTCCAAACTTAGCTATAACCTTGTCTGAATATTCTTTACTTTGTTTAGAAAACTCAATACTTTGATTATAATCACCGGCATTATGAGCCTCTATGGCTAATTCTCTATATCTTTGTGCTAATTGATAATCTTCACTGTCTTTTATATTTTCATTAGTTATGCTGCTATTAGTGTCTTGTCCATATATTAAATAACAAGCTGCGAAAAGAATTAATAATACTTTTTTCATAATAAAAACTCCATATAATATTAATTGTTAGTAGATTGCTCTAAAACATCTATTTGTTTAATTTTATCATCAGCCTCTTGAATTCCTTTAAGGCTGTTATCAAATTGTTCTTTTGTATTAAAGAAAGCTTTACTATGATAATCTCTTGTTTTAAGGAAAGAATCAACAGCAAGTTCATAATTATTAGTGCTTAAAGCAGATAAAGCATTAATATAGTTTAATTCAGCAAGTTCATAATTTTCTTTATCAACTATATATGCTTTAATATCTTTAGAATATACTCTATTTCTTGAAGTTTCAGTTTTTAATTCTTCAGCATATACAGGCAAACCTTCATTTAAAACAACTAAATAAGCATTTGAAGCAGTAGTGAGCAATTCTTTTACAGTGTCCGGCTCTTTATTTTCATCTATAAGTATAGTTGCTTCTGCTTCTGCAAAGCTTGCTTCAGCTATATCGAATTGTTCTTTAGAATAGTTTTGAAGCTCATATTTAATTGTTTTATCTCTTAAAGTTGAAGCATCTTTATACTCTTTAAGCGGCATAGATGCTCCGCAAGATACTATAACAGATAAAATAGAAGTAAGTATTGTTATGTGTTTGATTGCTTTCATAATATTATACTCCGAAAAACTACAATATTTTATTGTTCTAATATAATATTACAGAAGATAAAAGTCAATAGTTTATTCTAAATAATATAATTTTGCAATAAAAAAAGCACTGATAATAAAAAACTATCAATGCTTTAATATTTATTAGATTAGATAAGTTATAGTAAACCTAATCTGCGTTCTTTTTTGATTTTTCTTTTCATTCTTTTAAGAGCTTTTTCTCTTTGAAGTTTTTTCTCAAGAGAAGGTTTTTTGTAGAATTGTTTTTCTTTTAATTCTTGCAAGATGCCTTCGTTTTCGCAAGCTCTTCTAAATCTTTTAATAACGCTTTCAACTGGTTCACCTTCATTAGCGAAAATACGTACCAATTAACTCACCTGCCTTTTGATTAAAGTTATTAGCGGCGAAGGGACTTGAACCCCTGACACTGCGGATATGAGCCGCATGCTCTAACCACCTGAGCCACGCCGCCAAATAAAAAAGTTTATAAGCCTTTATTATTGGCTATTAGCGGGGGCAGGACTTGAACCTACGGCCTTTGGGTTATGAGCCCAACGAGCTACCAACTGCTCCACCCCGCGATGTACAATTATTGTTATGCATAGTATACTATTTGTGTAAAAAAGTCAAGTGTTTTTTTATAGTGAAATTATTTCATCTTTCTTCTATTTATTTGGTAAAATATTAATTATTATAATTATTATAATTATTATAATAATTATAATAAGCTATATAAAAAATTACTTATGTAATAATGTCATGGAGCCATAGATATTGTACTTTTACTTGCTATAATATTTTTGATTCTTTCTTTGATTGTAATATAACCTAACGAAGAAATCAATCTTTGATTGTTATAAAAATGTGTATATTCTTTTAATTTTTCTCTCAATAATTCTACAGTTATATTTTTATTTAATCGTGAATAAAATTCTCTTTCGTCTATACCGTGTACTCTTTCTACTACGCCATTGTATCTTGGTGTTGCTACAGGAATATATCTCCTCTCTAATTTATTTTTTAAGCAGTATTCATCAAAAATATTTATTTTAGGAGTATTAATACAGCGGTATGTATATTCCATACCATTATCGGTCTGTATAGCTTGTATCTTAAAAGGTGAAGTTTTTAAGACATACTTTAAGAAAGATAAAGCACTATAAGGTGTTTTATCCTCATAGATTTGCCTCCAACTATAACGAGTAGCTAAATCTACAGCAGTGAACTGATAGACTGTTTTTCTGCCTAATTTGATATATTTAGTATCTATTTGAACTATTTTGCCTTCTTTTTGTATTTTAGAGACAAATTTACGCTTATCATATCGCTTCTTTTTCTTTTTTGTTTTATATCTCCAAAGATTATTTCTTTTTAGTACATTCTCTATAGCTGTAACACCTATCTTAATGCCTTCACGATTTAAATATGCTTTAATATAATGTTTTCCCCTATACTCTTCAGTATAGAGTTTAATAATTAAATTAATAGCTTCTTGATTATTAAAGATATTTGGAGAAGTTTTCGGTCTAGTACTAAAATTAGCAACTGTTCCAGTATTTTTATATTTCTTAATCCAAGTATAAAAAGTAGATTTGGGTATTTCTTCTATCTTTAGAAATCTTTTAATATTTTGGGGCTGTCCTAGATAACTAAAAAAGCTCCTTTCTTGCTAAATTGTATATAATTTCCAACTGTTTGTCAACTTTTGGATTATTAAATCTAAATTGACACTCTTTAATAAATAAGTGAAAATGTTCTTTTGGTATTCCATTAAATTTACGAAGATGTCTCTTTGCTTGATTCC
>NZ_SAXY01000028.1 GCF_008016535.1 Brachyspira pilosicoli | reverse complement strand
TATTGTTTAAAATATATAAAAGTGATAAAAAGCATAGTTTCCAAAGAAAGTTTTCTTGGTCTGCCATTATTAAAACCTTTATATACTTTTCTTAATTCTTCTAAAAGAAATAAATATGTTTTTTTAAGCCAATCACACTTTGACAATCAATCATTTTTATAAAATCCTTTTTTACGAATATATTAACATAATTCTTACTTCTTTGAAACTATAAATTGATTTGTCAAGTACTTTTGAAACAAGTCTACTGTAGACTGTAGACTGTTTAGATAAAAGTTTAAATATAACATGTAATTCAGTATAATATATTTTTTTTTTATATGTCAACAAAAATATGAAAAAACAACATATTTGTTGGTAAAGATTAACCAAAAAGGCTGCATTTTTTAGCTTAAAATTTTGGTATTATTTTATACTTGATACATATTCTTAATATCTCAAAGCAAAGCAATACAATTGCCATATATACATATATATTAGTAGTGAGCTTAATTTCTATAAAGATAATTTACAAAAAACAAAAAATGTAGTTTATAATACAATAGTAATTTTTCTGTACTTGATATAATAAATAATCATAAATAAAATATAAATTATAATAATAATGAGGTTTTGTACAAAAGTGTCAAAAAAATTATTATATTATTTTACCGCATTTTTATTTTTATTAAGCAGTTCAATATACACTCAAACAAATGCTGAAATACTCTCTTATGCAGAATATATTGAAAGAATAAAAAATATAATACCAGAAATGAAATTAACAGCGATACAAGAGAGTAATGCATATAATAATCTAACAAAAGCAAAAAGCTCTGGAGATGTTAAGTTTGATTTACAGGCAGGAGCAATAGGCACACAAAAACACTTTGATGAATATAATATTATACCAACAGCGGATTTTATGCATAATGGTATGAGAATAGGTGCGGGATTTAGCGGACTTATACCATATTCTGGCACAAGATGGTCTGTAAAAATACAGCATGACAGCTACTTTGGTGATTTAAAAATGGGAGAGGTGGAAATACCTGTAGATACTCCTTTAGGAACTGTTGTAGGAAGACTTCCAAATTTAAGCACAAACAATTTTAAATATTATGCCCCAAGTATTGAAATACAAATAGCTCAGCCTATATTAAGAGATTTTTTTGGTAAACTAGATATGTACCCAATAAAAGATGCAGAATATCAATTATCAATAGCAAAACTAAAAAGAATAATAGATGATAACAGCGTATTAACATCATATCAAAAAATATATTATCAGTGGGTTATGTCTACAAAACTTATAAAGCTTTATGATGAAATGATTAGAGAGGCAAGAGGCTTTGAAAATCAAATATACAAAAGATACACAAGCGGCGTAATAGATAATGATGCCTATCAAAATGCAAGAAGACAAACACTTAAATATAGAGAAGCAAGAAATAAGTCAGAGTTAATTTTAAAAAAGATAATTAGAAACATACAGTTTTTTATACCAGAAGAGAATGTTGAGCCTAATGAAGATGATTGGGAGAATATGCTTGAAACTTCAATTAATGCTAAAATAAATGTTGTGCCATTTTTAGAGAGTGCTCAGGGTCAGATGGCTTATCAATTAAAACTAAGAAGCGAATATGCATTATCTATAATGAAAAATAATTCTCTTCCAGATTTATCTATAGTTGGAAGTGTATCATTATCCACTTTAGATGACAGCGGTTATTTTAATTCTTTTTCAACTATGACAAATGTTGAATATTTCGTGGGTTTAATGTTTTCTTATCCTATAGGCGGAAGAGATGCTAAAGCTAAAATGGAAGATGCGTATAATGCTTTAACAGCCGTTACTGCAGATTTTGACAGGGTAAACAGAGATTTTGATGTGCAGATTGGAACATACTACGACGAGTTTGAGGCGTATAAAACAATGCTTGAAGATAAAAAACTTGAAGTACAGGCTTTATTCTCGAGAGTGAGAACTCAAAATGAAAGATTTAGGCAGGGAAGGCTTCCTGTTGATGAGATAATTAATGCAAGATTAGATTTGGTAAATGCTCGGGCAGAACTTCTTAATTTGGAATATATGATAATAAGCACGGTGATGGATTATAACTCGCTTGTGCTTCTTAACAACTAAAAACATAATAAAACTCGAGGTATTATTAATAAAGAGGTATTATGGATAAAATTGTAGAATTATTTGCTAAAAACAGATTATTAGTAAATGTAATAATATTAATTACTATAGCAGTTGGAATGTTTTCTTATACTGCCATAAAAAAAGAGGCTTTCCCTTCTACAAACTTTGATGTAATGATAGTGCAGGTAATATATCCTGGTGCTTCGCCTCAAGATGTTGAACAAAATGCTATGATACCTATAGAAGATGAGCTTCAAACTATAGCGGGTATTGATGAGTTTTATTCTATAATGATAGAAAATGCTGGTATTCTTACAATTAGAATAGACATGAAAATAAAAGATACAAGACCTATAAAAGATGAAATATTTAGAAGGCTTCAAAATGCACCGAATGTATCTCAAGATGTTACAGAGATAAAAATTACAGAGGCTAATGCTAATAGAGTTCCAATATACAATATAGGAATAAAGTTTAAAGAAGGCATGGAAGGCACAGAAAAAGAGCTTTATGATATATCAAAAAGATTTGAAAAAGAGCTTAAATATGTTGATGGGGTTGCAACCGTTGAAGTATATGGAAGAACAGACCCAGAGATTCAGATTATAGCAGACCCATATAAACTTCAAGAATACTACACATCATTAAGCGAAATAGTGCAGGCATTATCTTTAAGAAATGTAAGACTTACAAGCGGAAGCATGAAGCCGGATGAAAGCGAGGGGCTTGATGCAAATAATAAATTATTAGTTACAACTGGGCAATTTCAAGACCCTCTGTCAATCACAAATGTTATAATTCGCTCAATATTCAACGGAAAGCCTATAAGAATATCTGATGTGGCAAGAGTAGAAGAGATGTTTGTTGATAAAACTGTGTATATGAGAGTTAATAAAGAAAATGGATACTCTATAAACATAGTAAAAAAAGAAGATGCTGATATATTAAAAACAATAGAAAATGTTAATGCTTACTTTGAAAAAAATAAATCCACTATTCCAAGCAATATAGAAATAGTTCCTATGTTTGACAACTCAAGAACCATTAACGACCTTCTTAATGCTGTATCATCAAACATCATCACTGGTTTTATTATCATATTTATAATACTAATAATATTTTTGGATTTTAAGAGTGCAATATTTACTTCTCTCGGAATGCTTATTGTTATATCAGTTTCTTTGATATTTATGACATACTCTGGAATTACATTTAATATTATATCTCTTGGAGGGCTTATCACTGTACTTGGTATGATTGTAGATAACTCTATAGTTGTATCAGAGAATATATTTAACTTTCACCAAAGAGGTTTTAAAGGTTTAGATGCCACAAAGAATGCTGTTCATGAAGTATTTATGCCTATGCTTATATCAACGCTCACAACAGTTGCTTCTTTTGTGCCTATTCTTTTTGTGGGCGGCACTATGGGAAGGCTTCTTAATCAATATCCTAAAGTTGTAATTATAGCTTTAATTGCAAGTATATTTCAGGCTGTATTGATACTTCCAAACAACTTAATAACTAATGAAGAGCTGACAGGCATAAAAAAGAAAAAAAGATTTAATTTTAAAAATCCGCTCGACTTCGATAAAGATAAATTGTTTGATAAGCTAAAAATACCTTTTGTTAAATTTTTGAAACTTACTCTCAAACATAGATATTTAGTATTAATATTTTTTATAAGTATATTTATTGTAAGCATATTTATATTTAAAATAGTATTTTCTCAGTTTATACTTGTTTATGATACGAGTGCTGATGTTGTCGTTATTAATATGGATGCTGGTGTTGGAGCTCCATTATATAAGACAGAAAAATATTTAAGCGAAATAGAAGATATTATTTACAAAACAGTAGACACTAATGATATGATTGCAGTTTATAGTTTACTTGGAAAGCAATTAGATAAAAACACAGTTGATATTTCTGAAGAAATGGACAATCTCGCAGGAACAATTATATATTTAGTGCCAGCAAACAACAGAAAAAAAGTAGCATACGATATAGCAGATGATTTAGAAAAAGCAGTTGAAGAGGCTGGTCTTAGAGATGAATTAGCACTTCTTACAATACATACAAAACTCCCTATAACACCAGGTAAGGCTGTGGATGTAAAAATAATAGGAAATGATACTGAAAAAGTTAAAGAGGTTAAAGACAAAATAAAAGCACATTTATTAACATTAGAAGGCGTTATAAACTATGATGATGATGACAAGATTGGTATGGAAGAGCTTAGAGTTTTATTTGATTATGACAGAATGAGTGAGCTTGGTGTAAATGTGGCTTATGCGGCAAGAGAATTGAGAGCTGCATATTCTGGAATAGTTGCTACTTCTATTCAGCAATTTGAGAACAAGCTTGATTTTAGAGTGCGAATGGAAAAAAAATACACTTACGATACAAATGTATTAAACAATTTATATATGCCAAGCACATACGGAAGGCTCATACAATTAAAAGATATAGCAACAATAGAAGTTACAAATAATCAATCAAGCATAAGGCACTATAACGGTAAAAAATCCATAACACTAACAACTGATATAGTATTAGGAAAAACTACTGCTATAAGAGTAACAGACTCTGTTCAGAAATTCTTTAACTCTATTTCTCAAGATTATCCTAATATAACTATAGAGTTTGGAGGCGAAGTAAAAGAAACTAAAGAGCCTATGCAAAGCATATTGTATGGATATTTTGTAGCTATTATAGCTATATATATAATACTTTTATTACAATTCAATAAATTTGTTCAGCCTCTTATGATACTTGGAATAATACCTTTTGGTGTTGTTGGTGTTATATTAGGTTTTGCTGCACATGGTATGCCTATGTCATTTGTGGGAGCTGTTGGTATAGTAGGGCTTGCTGGAGTTGTTGTTAACAATGGTATTATAATGGTTGACTTGATAAACAGAATATTAGAAGAAGGCAACATACAATCAAAACAAGATGTATTTAATGCAGTAGTTGAAGGGGCAGGAGATAGGTTTAGAGCAATATTTTTAACAACAGTTACTACAATATTTGGGCTTCTTCCTACAGTTTACGGAATTGGAGGTAATGCAGATTTAATTGTACCTATGGTTATGGCTATGGCTTATGGACTTTTATTTGCTTCGCTTTTAACATTAATATTTTTGCCTAGCTTGTTTATGATATCAGTAGATTTGAAATTAGTAAAAGTGAAATACAAATGATTTTGAGTTTTTTGTTTTAATTATTTGCAGGGCTTTGCCCCGCACCCCACTTCTTTTATTGGTATAAAAGAAGCGAAAGAACTGCATTAAAAAAACTAGCTTTTAAGCATATTCCAAAATGCAGATATTATCTTATACTAATACATATTCCTAAGACATTAGAGATAATACTTGTACTTTCGAGAAATGTATACGAATAAGCGAAATAATTTGTACTTTTTGCAACTTTGACGAAGTCCGCAGAGCGTAAGCTGCGGGAAAAAGTTGAATAAAAAATCATATAATAAAATATAATTATTTTAGAATATATTTTTTAAGTTTTATTGTTCTCGGGGGCTAGCCCCCGTACCCCCCAGTTCTTTTGTTGGCACAAAGAACCAAAAAGACTGCATTTAATGAAGTATAGCTTTTTATATATAACAAAATATAAATATTATTTTAGTTTTATATATTCCAAACATACAACGCTATAGTCCTTGCACTTTTTGCTTATTTGACGAAGTAAAACCGCGACCATAGAAAGTGCCTTCGGTATTGCTATAAAAAAACTTATATACTTTGGATTTTATAAGATAAACCAAATATACATGATGTTTCTAATTCTTTTCCTGATTCTATATCTTTTATTTTTTCTTTTGCATCATTATTGTATTTATCTATTTTTAAAATCCTTTTATATGTTTTTAAAGCATTATCTTTTTGATTTAATTTTATATAAAGTTCTGCAATAGATTCTAAGTAAAATGTACTGTCTTCATTATCTGTTATATTTTCTTTATATATTTTTATAAGCTCTTCATAAATAGGGATACTGCTTTCTGGTTTTAAAACTTTTTGATAGAACCATGCTAAATATGATAAATCTTCCATATAGTAATCTATTTTATTTTTATAATCATCATTATCTGCACTAGATATTTTTTTATTTTCAAAACTTTTTATCTTTTTAAGACATACTTCTATAGCTTTATTGTATGTTTCTAATGCACTTTCTTTATCATCAATTTTCAAATATAAATCTGCCTGTATTTTTAAAAGCTCATAATCATTTTTATTTTTTGATATTTCTTTATCATACTCTTTTATTAAGTCATTATATATTTCAAAGGCTTTTTCTTTATTTCCTATTTTTATATAAATATCTGCAGTTTCTTTTAAATATTCTTTTTTGTATCTCTTATATTTTTTTATAAGTTCTCTGTATTTTTCAATAACTTTTTTATAATATAAATTTCTATTTTCTATATCATTAAGCTTATCATATAAAGAAGCAATATTTTTTAATATATCAAGTTTACTGCTGCTATTTGTATATATGTATGGGGATAGTTCATCAGCTATTTTAAAATATTCTTTATATGCTTCTATAGCATTATTATATTTTCCAAGCATTTCATAACATTCTGCTAATTTTTTATGATATTGGCATGGCTCATTTAAAATTTCTATAGCTTTATTATAATAATTAACAGCCTCTTCATAGTTTTCTAATTTTTTATAAATTTCAGCAATATTAACATAATAGGCTGAATTTCCACTGTCAATTTCTATAGCTTTATTGTAATAATCAATAGCCTCATTATAATTTTCTGCTTTTTCATAAGTACTGGCAATATCAATATAACAATTCAATGCATCATCGGGGTAGATTTTTATAAGCATCTTATATGCATTTATTGCCTTTTTATAATTTTTGCCTTCTCTATATGTTTCAGCTATATTTTTATAATTTTCTATGGATATTTGATTATATAATTCCATAGCTTTATCATATTCTCCATATCTTCTATAAAGAACTGCAAGCTCTTCACGGCATGCATTTGACAGACAATAATACCAACTATCATCTATAATATCATTATATGCCTCAATTATATCATTATAAGTTTCGCTTCCTTTAAAATCCTTATCATCATCTGGTATAATCATAAATGGTGCTGATATATCTTTTTCTATACTGTCTTTCAAAGCGTACAAAGCATCATCATTTTTACCGAGTTTTTTATATAAATCATACAATGATTTTAATGCATTTAAACAATCATAAAAATAATCATCTAACTCGCTTCTTACATTTATATCTAATGCCTTTTCATAACTTTTTAAAGCTTCATCATACTGTCCGTTTTTTTCATAGCTTAATCCTAAATAATGCCAATAATCAGACTCATCATGAAAATCACTAAAACAATCTATTGAATATTTTATGGCTTTTTTAAAATTTTCTATAGCCTCTTGGCTTTTTCCTAAATATAAATTTATTTTCCCAAATGTATAATAATAATATTCTTTATTGTTATTAATTGTTTCTGTATAATTTATTTCAGCTGCTTTTTTATGAAACTCTATAGCTTTATCATAATCTCTGTCATAATAATACGATGCTGCTAAATAGTATAATACTTTATCTTTTTTATAATTAAGATTTAAAAGTTTTTTTAATGTTATTCTTAATTTTTTATATACATCATTAAAATATGAATCATCATACTGTACCAGAGCTAATAAAAATAATAATTCTTTATTATTAGGATCATTTTTTAAATGCTTCTTTAATATTTCTTGAGCTTCTTTATAGTAAAGTACATCATCATATTCAAGTTCTTCATTATTTATTTTTTTATTTATTAATTCTTTTATTTCTTCTATTGTGTAATTTTTTTTATTATTTTGCATTTTATTCTCCTATTTTTTATAAAAAATTAATTTATAACTTTATTATTCATCAAAATTATTTGTATTAATTCCTATGTCTTTTGCTATGTTCAATATTTCTTTTGCCAAATCATCTTTATTTAATTTTTTATAACAGCTGTAAAGTCTATGATAAATGCCTATTTTTTCATCATAAGAATATTTATTTAGAACATCAAAATATATAAATAAAGCTTCTTCATACATTTCTAATTCTTCAAATATTTCTCCAATTTCAATAGAAGTTATATAACCATCATTATAATGAAATTCATTCATGTATGTTTTTATATTTTTACTTTCAAAAAAATGTATATCTTTTTTATTATTATCTTTTTCTCTGTATATGTAATCATTAAAAACTTCTTTTATTTTTTGATATTCTTCTAAATCTTTGTAGCTTAATAATGTGTATAATAATTCTTCTTTACTAACTCTTTCATATTTCCAATCAGTATTATAAAAATGTTCTTTTTCTTCTTCTGTTTCACAGTATTTATACAGATCTTTATAATAAAAGTTTTTTAATATTTCCGCTCTGTTTTCAAAATTACTTATTAATTTATTATATATTTTATAAGCCTTTTTATCTTTTCCCTGTTTTTTATAACTTGCAGCAAGATAATATAAAGGAACTCTATAGTCTTTATCTATTTCTAATGCTTCTTTTGCTGCTTCTATTGCTCTGTCATAATCATTAGATAAAAATCTGTATTTTGATAAATAAGCCCAGTTTATTTCTTCATCAGGATCAATATTAGCCATTTTTTCTCTCATATACGCGGCTTTGGAATATTTTTTAGCAGCCTCATAAATTTTAGATAATCTTTCCATATAAGCTAGCATATAAAAATATTTATCATTATCTTTCGCCAATTTCAGTATTTTTATTGCTTCTTTACTGTATCCTAGAAATAAATATATATCAGCTAATTTATATCCGTAATTGTTATAATCCATATATATATTTTTTCTGCAAATTTTTGCTGCTTTTTTGAATTGATTTGTTGAATATAGATATATATTTAAAAGTGATTTTTCATCATATAATAATTTATATAACTCTACAGCATTATCATAACTATGTACTATTTCATAAATATATGCTAATCGTTCAGTTAAAGATTTTGAATAACAGATTTGATAAAAATTTTCAAGCAGATTAATAGCTTCATCATATTTATTTATCAAACATAGAATATTTGATATTTCTATTGTCATTTTTTCATCACTGCTTTTTAATTCAATAGCTTTTTGTATAGTTTTATAGGCATTATCTTTATCATCTAATTTAATATAAGTTCTTGCTAAATTAGCAAATACTCTTATATCTTTATCATTAATTTCAAGAGCCTTTAAATATGCTTTTTCAGCTTCTTTAAAATTACCATCCATATCCAAGTAATTACCTAATATTTTCCAAGCATTATAATCATTTTTTTCTATCTCCAAATACTTCTTTAAATATATTTTTGATTTTTTATAATCTTCAATTTGCATATATGATGTGTATAGTGTTTTTAATGCTTCTTTATTTTCTGATTCATTTGATAGTATTTCTTTTGCTTCTTTAATTTTTTCTTTTATAGTTTTATACATAATCATTAGCTCCTATTAATTAACTCTTTATTAATATTATAAAGTAATGCTATGACAAAAAATGTCGCAAAAACTGCTTATTTTTATATATCTAAAAATATAAATTTATTAACAAAATTTTATTTGATGCATGGTAAGATACATTTTATATATAATTTAAATGTTATTATCATCAATTTATATTTATAAAAAATTAAAATAATATGTGCTTTTGCAACTTTTTGCTGCGGGAAAAAGTTGATAGAAAATTATTCTTTAAATATAAGCGTAAATAAATATATTTCAGAATTTTTATACTTAATCCTCGCCAATATGTTTTAAAAAAACTCTACTAAATACCAAAATCTATCGGCTTCTCGTTATCTGAAATAAAATCTTCTTTCATCTTTTTCCTATATTCTATTAATTTATTTCTTACACTCTCATATTTTAAAGACAACATTTCAACAGCAAGCATACCAGCATTATAAGAATTATTTATACCCACAGCAGCAACAGTTATAGGCTTTGGCATTTGAACAATAGAAAGTAAAGCGTCCATTCCATCAAGCACACTAGCACTAATTGGAACCCCTATTACGGGAAGTATTGTTTTAGAAGCTATAACACCAGGCAAATGAGCAGCAAGACCAGCACCTGCAATTATCACTTCAAAGTTTTGATTCTCTATATCTTTAATAGTTTTTTCAAGATGTTCAGGCACTCTATGGGCAGACAATACAAAAGCCTTATATTCAATACCAAACTCTTTTAAACATAAGGCAGCATTTTTCATTTTATCAGTATCGCTTCTGCTTCCAAAAATAATAGCTACTTTCATATATACAACTCCTATAAATAAAAATTTTGAAATAATTATATATTCTATTGCTTATTTATCAATATTTTTGTGTTCATAAGGCTTAATATTAATCTTAAAAAGCTCATTGTCATCAAGTTCAGCCTGATAGAGTTTAATTCTTTTATATTTTTTAGTGTTTTTATTTTTGTTTTTTTCATTAATTGAGTTCACTATATTGTATACAAGCTCTTTATCTTCTTTTGACGTCTGTACACCGAAACAAATGCTTTTTATTGGTAAATTAATAAGTGTTCCATTTGGATTTTCATTTTTTTCATCATAAAAAAGTATACGGTACTCGTCTTCATATTCCCATTCTTTTGATTTTACCATAAATAATTCTATAATATTATTTAATGGTTTATTATCTATTAAAGCATTGCTAATAAAATTAGGACTGATTAAAAAACTGTCTGTGTTTTTTGTGTCATATGATATTATTATATCTTTTATATTTTCTATAATATTAAATGATATCGCTTTTTTATTATAACTAATTTTTTTTAAAATTATGTTAGTTTTATCTATGACATTATTAATATCATATTCAATACATATACCTTGATGTTTATCAGAATAATGACTCCACATCAAAGTACTATCATTATGGGTGGTTAAACAAGCAACTTTCATTCTTTCAAGCAAATAATTATAAGATTTATCATAACTATTTTTTTTGATAAAAGGATCAACAGGGTCATTAAAATTTTTCGTGTTACTGCACCACAAAGTATTATTTATTATATTTCTTAAAGTATTTTTATTAACCTTTGTATAATTATATAAACTATTACTTTTTATTTCGTAATAATATTCTTTGTTAGAAAAATCATCTAGAATTAATTTATTTATAATTTCTTTATTATTGAATATAATTTTATTTTCATCAATATCTATTTTATTTTTTATGTATAATAAATCTCTTGTTATAGATGATGAAATATTAAATAAATCATAAGTATAAAAAATTCTTTCATTAAATATTTTTTTATATAATTCTAATATCACATTTTTATATAAATTAAAAATATCATTTTCTTTGCTTTCTAATTTTAATAAAACCTCTATTTTTCTATTTTGTATACTTAATTTATGATGATAAGATTTAGAATATTTTTCTGATATATCATAATTTTTAATAGCTTCATTATAATTTTTTAAATGATAATAACATAAACCTTTATAATAGTAAGATAAATCATTTTCTTTATTTATCTCAATTACTTTATTAAATTGATTTAAACATTTATCATAATATCCTAAAAGATAGTAAAACCCTCCCATTTTTGAAAGTATGAATTCGTCATTAGGTTTTAATTCTATAGCTTTATTAAAATCTTTTTCAAACATTTCATAATATTTATTGTAATTTTCATCTTTTTTTAAAGCCAAATTTACACAACATAGTCCTCTATTATAATAGCCAACTTCTGAATTTGGATTTGATTCTATAAAATTATTTATATTTTCTATTGCTTCTTCATAATTTTGTAAATTAAAATTTGATGAAAAAATATAATAATATAAAAATATATCATTAATATTAAGAGAAATAGCTTTGTCAAAATATTCTAAAGATTCTTTATATCTTTCTAATTGATTAAGAGATATACCTATTCTATAATATGCATCTGCATTCTTCTTATCAAATTTAATATATTCGTTTAAATTTATTAATGCTGTTTCAAAATGTGAATTATTATCCTCTAATAAACCTAATGAAATATATGCTAACCCACTGCCATAATATATTTTATAATCATTAAAACCTAATTCCATAGCTTTATTATAATCATTAATAGCTAATTTAAAATTATTAGCATCTATATTTTCATTTACTAATCCTAAGTTATAATAACAAGATGCTCTATTATAATAGTATTCTCCATTATTTGAATTATAATTTATAGCAATATTAAAATTTTCTAAAGACTTTTCAAAATATTCTATATTATTATTTGAAGATAAAGCTAAATACATATAGGATATTCCTTTCCTATAATATGCTTCTATTTTATTATTATTTAATTCAATTGATTTATCAAAATCATTTATTGCATTATTTAAATATATTATATTATTATCTTTACTATCATTAGTTTTTATTAAATTTAAATAAGATGAACCTTTTAAAAAATAAATATCATTATTATTAAATCCTAATTCTTTTGCTTTATCAAAATCTTTTATTGCTAATTTAAAATTATTCATATCATTATTATTTTCTATAGCAATGTTATAATAACAATTAGCTCTATTATAATAATATTCTCCACATTTTGAATTATATTTAATAGCCATATTGAAATCATCTAATGCTTTATCATATTTATTTAAATGAACATAAGATAAAGCTCGTATACTATAACTTTCATCATATTTTTTGTTTAATTCTATTATTCCTATTTCATTTTTTATATTTTTTTCAAATTCATTTAAAAAAAGTATTACATTATCAAAATCTTTAATTGCTTTGTTAAGATATTCTTCACTATTACTTTCATTTAAAGCCAAATAAAAATAGCATAATCCTCTGTTATAATATGTAGCTCTATTATCTGGTTCAATATTAAAAACTATATTAAAATTTTTTATTGCTTCTAAATATTTATTACTATCCATATTGTATAAAGCCAGTTGATAAAGTGATTTAGCTTTATAGAAATATAGTTCAGGATTTTTATCATCAATTTTTAAACCTTCATCACATAACTTTATTATTTTATTATCATGTTTTCCATCATTATATTTTTCTATTTGCTCAAAAATTTTTTTTAATTGTTTTTCTTTATCATTATTCATAATTATTTCCTGAACACCAATGAATATACTCTATAGTAAAAATAATTTGTTTTTTTGCAACTTTTTTAACGAAAAAAGTTGATAAAAACAAAATCATAAATTATCAATATACTTCTCATACATTTTGAATAGGAATTTAATTCTGTCGCTTTCGTTTTTGAGTTCATTTTTTTTAAGTCCGTATGCTTTGTCAACTTCAGCATCTAACTTATTGTGAGCATCAATTAAAGCCTTAGGCATAGTTAAAGGGTCATAAAGGTCGGCGAGTGATGAGTCTGGAAACATAGCCCTAGCATCAAGCACTGCCTTAGCATTAACCTCTATGCTTTTCTTAATGTCAGGAGTTACAGATAAAGGCCAAGGGAAATTGTTGTATACTATGTCTTTGGAATATCTGTAATCAGCCTTAAGCCTACCGCAAACATACTTAACCCAAACCATATGCATGATTGATGTAAGCACACCAAAATAATATAACTCAGAAGTGTTTATCATAGAACAAGCATTACTAGCTATTATATTTTTGTCAATAAAGCCTATAGGTATATAAGTTCTTCTTGATGAAGTATTTAAAGGAACTACTATATAATTATTTTTTGGCTGTCTTATCTCTCCAAATAAATAAGGAGTGTTTGCAAGTTTAATAGTTGCATCTCTTGTAGAATTTAATCTATGTTTTTTTACTTTTTCTACCCTTTCTATTACTAAAGGCATTTTTTTTAATTCTGCAGGCGAAATATTTTCAAGCCATAAACAATATCTTTTCACATTATTTATATATTCATCACTTCCTATAAACCTCTTTATATATTTCTCTGCATTAGGTTCTTTTTTTATAAATTCTTCTTTTTCTTCTTCTGTTTCAAATAATAAATATCCGCCATCATTAGGCATACTTCCAAATACCATTTTTGGTACATTGCATATTGATTCTTTTCTGCTTCCTACAAAAATATTTTCAAAATCTATTAAATAAGGGTTAATATTTTCGGATATTATTTCATGAGGCTCGCCCTTTATATCCTCATAGTCAAAAAGTCTTTTCTTATCCGCTTCAAAATTAGCAAACCCTATTATCACACAATGTACATGTGCCTTGCCTTTCGCTTCATTATTCCATTCAAAAGTTCTATGGGCAAAATGTATATGCACCCCGCAGTCTTTTATAAGGTTCTCCCACAATATACTCACCTGCGTACCCTGTGTTATAGAGTTGGTTGAAACAAAAGCGACTTTTATTTTTGTACCCTTTATAAACTCTGCCGACTTTTTATACCAAGCACTTACATAATCTAAATCCCCATACCCTTTCATATTATTAAATACTCTTTTCATCTCCTCGCTTTGCTCTTTGCTTTT
>NZ_SAXY01000027.1 GCF_008016535.1 Brachyspira pilosicoli | reverse complement strand
AACTGATGTAGTTCTTGCTGTGGTTCCTGCTACAAAATGTTCTATTAATTTTAATTGTTTATCTTGACTTAATTTACTGCGTTTCATACTTTAATTTTAACAAATTTAAGTTATCTAGGACAGCCCCTTATTTTTTATCAATTAGTAAATTAATATTTTTTTATTTATATTTTCTTATTAAATATAATATTAATCCTTAAAAAAATTTCCATAAGCAAACCAAAGCTGCAAAGTAACAATACCGTAAAGTATTAAACCAAGTCCAATAATTACACTCACATAAACAGCACCAATTATAGGATTAAATGCTAACACAATTCCAGCTAATAATGTTAATACACCGCTAAATAATGATAGCCCCCATTTACTGTAACCCTCTTTTTTTAATTCTATTGAAGAAGATATAGCAATAACGCCCCTCACTATTACAAAAAATGACACCATATACGGTATAAATGCACCGCTGATTGTAAGATTAGATATGATTATAATACCACATATAGTTGATATTATGCCATCTGCTAAAATTAAAAGTGAACTTGATAAATGCCTTAAACTGAAAAAATAAAATATAGTGCTTATACCAGAGAATATTGTTAGAAAGCCTATTATATATGCTAACAACAACACAGTCTCTAACGGATTAAACATAGTAGCTATTCCTGATATAATAAGTAATATTCCAAATACTAACCATAAAATTCTTCCTAATTTACCCATAATTTATATACTTCCTTATAAAAAATTTAATAAATTATAATAACTATAATTTGTTATACAATAATGATAATTAAATATATAAAAAAATCAACATTTTATATATAACTTTATAAAAATAATTGTATTTTTAAATTATAATTGGGAACTTTTATATATATCACTTCGTCTAATATAATACAAAAACAAAACAGGAGTTATTAAAAATGAAATCAAAATTATTATTATCTACATTCATATTAACATTAGTATCAGCATTAGCATTCGCTCAGCCGCCTGCACCAAGAGGCGGTGATGTTCCGCCTGCACCAGGTCCAAGAGAAAGAGCTATGCCAAGAGCTATGGGTGGTCCTAGAGGTGATATATACAGAATCTGCAGAAATGTTGGAATATATCTAACTGATGCTCAGCTTGAAGAAATGGGTCAAATATCTTATGAATATGAATTAAAAATCAATGATTTAGAATATCAAAAAAGAAGCATTGATTATAAATTCAAACTTGAAAGAGAAAAAATTGATTTAGATTTAAACTTAATAAAAGATTTAATCAGTCAAAGAAAGGATTTAGAAAAAGAAATTGATTATCTTAGAATAGAAAAAGATGTTGCTATTTTAGATGTTCTTACAGATGAACAATTAAGTCAATTAAACTCATATAGAATGAGATATTATTACTATAGATAATTATACTCTAATTCTTAGAAAAGAGGCAGTAAAATATGCTGTCTCTTTTTTATTGATTTATTTAATATTAAAAGAAATCTAAAAAAGCTTTATCCTTAACATTATTATCATCTTTCATTTCGCCTGTATCATATAAATACCTTGTAACAGCCAAAGAAAATCCGCCTTTGATAGGAGTTCTAGGATAAAGAATTATTAGCGGTGTTCTCTTTTGAATAGACATCATTACTTTCTCTTCATCAAACAATATAGGTCCAAGTAAATTAAGTTCTATATTAAGTTCAAATTTATCAACTACTTTTTTTATCTCTTTATATAAATTAACTGCCCAATCTATATTTTTTACTTTGTTTACAACCAAATAAAGTTTCTCTGTAATTTTATTAGAACATATCATTTTTATAAGTCTATATAAATCAGTAAGAGAAGTTATTTCAGGATTAGCAATTAAGATAATATCATCAGAAATCTCATAAAACTTTAACATAGATTGTGTTATACCAGCAGCATAATCTATAATAACATAATCATATTCCTCAGATAAAGTTTTTAAATCATTAGCAAGTTTTGACAAATAAAAATCACTTTCAAACGGAAGAAGTTTTTGTATATTAACTCCCGCACTGATAACATCTATATTAAAAGGGCTGTTTAATATACAATCTTTTAAAGTAATATTCCCTTCAAAATATTGCTGTAATTTAGACTGAGGCTTTACCTGCAATAATATAAAAACATTAGAACAATTAATATCTATATCAAAAACTAATACTTTATAACCTTTGGAAACTAATTCACTAGCAAAATTGACGGAACATAAAGTTTTTCCAGCTCCACCTTTCCCACTAGAAAAAGATATTATTCTCGCCATATTATTATTTCTCCATATATATTTTTAATAAATGAGCAACTTTAGCCCTAACCTCTTCGTCCCAATCTAATATATGTTCTTTTAATACTTTTATAACAGCTTTTTTATCGGCAACAGATACTTGTTTAGCTAGCTCATCGAGGGCTTCTAGTCTCTTTTCAACATTCTCACTTTCTAATTGTAAAAATATTTCTCTCATATATCTCTCACAATATACATAATATTTTACAATAAATTATACATTATAATGTTAATTTGTCAAAAAAATATAAACATTTATAATATAATAAAACATATATAAAATATAACCATAAAAAACAATTTTTACAGTTTGACTTTTTTCTATTATATAATATGATATATCGAATGAATAATTATGTAGAAAATTTTATAAAAAAGTTAGAAAATAATAATGAGTATTGTTTCACTCTAGAAGTATCTCCTCAGGCAAAATATGATTTAAGCTATATAGAAGAGAAAATAAATAATTCTAATATACAAAATTATGTAGATGCATTTGTAGTAACCGATTCCCCTTTTGCAAACATAAAAATATCATCAATATTAGCATCAATACAGTTGCAGCAAAAATTAAACAATAATAAACCATTCATTGCAACACAAACAATGCGTGATAAAAACTCTATAGCTTTACAAAATGATTTAATAGGTGCTAATTATTTTGATATAAGAATGATACTTGCAGTTACAGGTGATGCTATAGCTAATGGAAATCAAAAACAGGCTAAGGGGGTATTTGAAGGAAACTCCAATTTATTAATAGACATAATAAAAAATTTAAATAAATCAAAAAGTTTAGGAGAGTTTACTTTTAAAGAACCCTTAAAGCCGATATATCCTTTTTGTGTGATAAATAGCTATGCTAAAAATAATGACAGCTTAAAAGTAAGACTTGCTAAAAAGGCTAATTCTGGAGTTAAGGCAATATTTACTCAGCCAATATACGAAGCTGAGAGATTAGAGTTTTTATTAAATTGCATTGATGAGTTGCCGTTAAAAGAAAAGCCTATATTAGTACCGGGTTTTTTTCCTGTATTAACTTATAAAACTGCATATTTTATATATTATAATTTATCAGGCTCATATATACCAGATAAATGGCTTGAAAAATTAAAAAAAGCAAGCGATAAATCAGCAGAAGAAGAGAGAAAAACAGCTATAGAATTATCTGCAAAGCTTTTTGAGGACATGCTAAAAATACATAAAAAAATGCATATAATGAGCCTAAACAACTACGAGTTTGCGGCAGATTTACTTAAAAACATTTAGAAGAAATTAATATCAGAAATTTATTTTTTAAGATACTAATCTTTTTAAGTTTGCCAATTTTTTTGTTGTTCTTTTTCCCGCAGCAAAAAGAACCAAAAAGTGCAAACGTTTTTGCTTTATATGTAAGATATATATAAAAATAAATAAATCGACTAAATATACTTACTTCAGCATATACTATCTTTTATTTAAAATATTTAGAAGAAATTAATATCAGAAATCTCTTTTTCTAATATAATAGATTTATCTAAAACCTGTATAATTTTTTGAAAACATGAGTAATCAATCTCTTCATCTTTGTGCGATTTTAAATATTTATCCAATACCTGATAGCCTCCAATTTTATAGAGCCAAACTTCTTTTGATACCTTGTCAAAATAAAGACTTTTGTTTATAAAGAGTTTGTTTTCTTTTTCATTGTAAAGAGGTTTTTCTATTTTGTTGTTTTTATCATCTTTATATAAACCCTCACCTACATCATTATTTAAGTTATTATCTTTCATTAGATGAAGATTGTATAATTGAGTACCTATAGAACTTAATTTAATAAAAATATCTTTAGAATCAGTAAAAGGGATTTTAGGGAAATCAATTTTTAGGAAGTCAATATATTTAGTTCTGTAAGTTTTGTGAAACAGCACAGCATAAATATAGCCCAATATATCTTCAGGTGAGAAATGAGAGCTATATTTTTCATCAATAAAGTTTCTAAAATTAACGGTAAAATTCTCAATCTTATCAGCATTTTGAAAAGGGTTTGAAGCTGTTTTTTTAAACAAATCAGCACCGCTATAATCTGCAGACTGAATATTTTTTATTGCATTAGGAGTATTGTATAAATATAAAGGGAAAATATAACTGCCAGAACCTACAAGATGTAAATCAATCAAATTATTAGAAATAAAAATATTTGATATTTCTTTTAATTTAGTACCTCTATCGCATATTAATCCTATATTATTATCACCTTTCAAAAAATGCTCCATAATATCGCCTCTTGGCATACAATGAAAACCTTTTGATTTACCTGTATAATAAGTCCATCTTTTATCAAAAGGGCGATAATTGATAATTTTGTAATTATTATCATCATTATTCGTTTCCTCTAGCTCTTTTTTGGCATATTTAATCTGCCAATCTCTGCTATCTTTTCCCAAATCAAATTCTTTTCTAGCATATTCAATATCTAATTCAATAAATCTTTTTATATTATTCTTTAATTCATTTAATGAATTTATAGTATCATTTTTAGATAAGCAAAAATTATCTCTTCCAGTTACAATCCCAACACTTGATAGTCTAAACATATCCTTTAAACTATAAAAATTGTCATACTCTTCAAGTAAATTTTCATCTTGTTTTACAAACAAAAAGAAAGGCTCTTTATATTCTAATTTCTTCCGCTCTATGCTTTTAATATTATTATCAAAAAGAAATTTATATTTATATTCTCTTTTGCCATACAAATCATAATAATAAACAGCTGCACTTTCTCTGTTATATTTATGTGTGATAGAGTTTACATTATTTAACTCATCTATATTTTGCGTATACCTTACAAATATATTTATACTCACACCCTGCATTATGTCAAATACATTTTCATCTTTGCTGCCGTCTGGAGAAACTTCTTTTTTTCTCGTGTTGCCATGCAAATTTACAATATATATTTCATCAAAACTTTTTAATAAGCTATAACGCATACCCCTAAATGTTGGGTTATCCAAAAACGAATTATTAGAAATAAAACCAAATATTCCGCCTGCCTTTTGATTATCTATTTTCTGCTGTGCAAATCTTATAAACTTCACATAATCATCAAGAAGCCATTTTGGATTTTTTTCTTTTTCTATTTTACCGTTTCTTGTTATAGCTAAAGGCTTTTCTTCTAAACCGTCTTTATATTCTTTTCTTACCTCTTCCTCAAATATGCCTTTGTTGGCACTTGCTCCGCTATAGGGAGGGTTGCCTGTTATTACGAGAATATCTTTTTCTTTTGTTTTTTGGGCGAGGTTCATCTCTTCATTAAGCTCTTCAAATATATTATTTTTTTCCTTGCCCTCATCTAAATGTATATTCTCTAATGTATTAGTTAAAAATATATTTAATCTCTCATCATCTTCTAAATTATAATTAAATTCTTCTTTTAGTGTTTGAGATATTTTAAGATGTGCTATTGTATATGGGGCTATCATAAACTCAAAGCCGTAAAATTTATTAATTAATTCTTTAGGGTTATATTTAACAGAGTTTTTTTGATAATAAGATAGAGCCTTTCTAAAAGAATCAAGTAAAAATGTACCTGTACCTGTAGCAAAGTCTAAAAGTCTTATGTTGGTGTCTTTTTCTAATGCATCGCCTAAGCCTTTGTCTTTATTAAAATATTCTTTTAAAACTATATCTATAGAATCAATAATAAAATTAACCACACTTTGAGGGGTATAATAAACGCCTCTTAATTCTCTAAGCTCTGGATTATATTTATACAAAAAAGTTTCATAAAAATGCATATAAGGGTCTTTCTGCACTGCTGTGTTATCATATTTATTTAATTCTTCTACAATAGAAACAATATTTATATGATTGGTGATGTTTATTATTTCATTCAAAAGCCATTTTATAGTTTTTAAATCATTAATATTCAACTCTTCCAAATCTTGAAGGAATTTACTCATTGCTCTTATTAACGGAAACGATTTTGGTATAAACTTAGTTACATTATATAAATCTATTTTTTCATTTGTATTAAGTCTTGCTAAAAATAAACTATAAGTAAGAGTTTGAGCAAAGTTATCGCAGAAGTCAGCAAAATCTATCTGCGAATAAATTGTGGTTTTAAATATATTATATAAACGCTCTATATGATTATTGTTTTTAAGTTCATATAAATCATCTCTCAATATTCTAGTACGCATAGCCAAAGCATCAGCAAACTCTAAAGCTGTATTTATAGGTTTAGGCTCTCTTGAGAAAAATATTTTAAATATATCTAAAAGTTTTCTGCCCGCATCATCAAGTTTAATTTTTTTATAATTTTTAATCTCGCTTAATTCGCATATTCTAACTTCATCAATAATATTTAAGTTTTCATCAATTAATATAAATCTCAAATAATCAGTAATTATAATATTACCGCTTAAAAGTAAATATTTTTTTATCTGCTCACTTTTAATAATTTCATCAAGATTAGCATTTACTCTTTTATTTTCAATATACCCCAAAACAAGAGAATCAATAGTAACTAAAAAATCAGGAGCTCCTCTACCCTCTTTATCATTATTAGGTTCATGCTTTATATTAACTTTTTTAAAATTAAGATTATTTTTGATATCATTTAATAAGATTTCTAAAGCACTTCTATAAGTATGTTCTTTATCTTCAGCTGTTATATTTTTTATACTTTCTAAATAATTTTCTAAAAACATAATAAAAACCTCTACCATACTGAAAAACTTTGAATTTTATAAAAATTAGTTTTTATATTATTATTTTCGGGGACTAGCCACCCTGCGAAGCGTACCCGTAGGATAGAATCCCCACTTCTTTTGCGACCAAAGGGAGTGCCTGCGGCGTGACCCAAAGAAGCAAAAAGGCTATATTTTTAGTTTAAATATATATTTATATTTTATACCATTATAAATTATAATTCTATTCACAAATAATTAAAAAATTATAATATATATTAAATAAAATTAATTAGCAAAATAGTAAGCATCTTCACAAAATGAAACTATTGCACAAGTGCTTAGTTCAGGCTCCATCATATAGCTTTCTGTAAGTATTACATTAAACTCTTCTGGTTTTAATTTATCAAATATTATTTTGTTGCCGTACATATTGCTAAGTGCCTTATAACCGAAAGAATATCTGCAGCCTACATGCTTTCTTTTACCTTTATTATTTAAATTAAGTAAATTGTCCATATGGCTTTGAAGTATATCAACGTAATTTTCTATAATATGCGTGCCTAATGCATTATAAAAATAATACTCTTTATATTCATCATTATCATATAACCCCTTTAAAAATTTATGATATTTCCCTCCAAGACTTACAAGTGTAAAACCAATAGTATCTTCATCTCTGTCAAAAAAATCAACTATAGAATTATAAGGCTCACTCTCCATACGCTCTAAAGGAATTTCTATTTTTTCATTTTTCATATAAGTTATTCCCCTTTTATAGATTTTTCTAAATTATTTATTTTTTTATCACATTCATAGTGAAGCATGTGTAAACCAAAACAGCCGTTTAATTTTAAATATTTTGTTTTAAAGTCATTTTGTATCGCCTCACCGCATACAGCACACTTTATTTGTTTTTTTCTTCCGAAAATATCTTTTAATAAGCTCATTTACTACCCCCTTATATTTTTTATTTTTCTGCTTCTTCAAACTTTCTCTTCTCCCACGAATAAAGCTTGTAAAAAAACTCATCAGGTTCATCTATCTCGTCATTGATGTTATCACTGACAAAATCATCATCATCAGCTATTTTCTCATAAGCAATTAAATTACCAGAGCCGTCATATTTTTTCATGCCCCAATCTGTATACTCTTCAACAACGAATGTTTTGAGTTCATTATCATAATATGTTTTTGTTAAATAGCTCATTATTCACTCCTTTAAGATTTCTGCCATAATACTGTTTCTTTTCTTAATATCTCAATATCATCAAATTTTGATATTTTGAAATGATTTTTTACATATTTGACTAATTCTTTTATATTAGAAAAATAATGATATACCTTTGAAAAATGACCTTGTTCTATTTTTAATCCTTCAAATATTCTTAAACTTAAAAAACAATTTCTATATATCAAAATGCATTTTTTTTCTCTATCATACTCAAAATGCAAATTATACTCTTTGTATTTATCAAAAAGCCTTTCATATTTTTTTCTCCTAATAATTTTTTATTAAAATACATCTCTGTATTTACCAGCTTAAATGTGTAATTATGCAGGAATTACAAAATATGTTCTTTTTTGATTGAATAAGTGATAAATAAGGTTTAACCTTATTTATTTTTTATTAAACCTTATTTTTACTTGACTTTTAACCAGATTTATAGTATAAAAAAAGCAGTATCCTTGTTATAATATTTTGAACATAAAACAAATAAAAAGGATGCTACTATGAAAAAAGATTATAGCACAGAATTTAAATTATTTATAGTGGATGAAGCATTAAAAACTAAAAATATTAAAAGATTTTTAAAGATGGAAAGAATAAATAAATCCACTTTTTATACTTGGATTAAGAAACATAAAAATACTGGAACAGTTGCTAATTTTAGTACTAAGCCAAAAACTTCTCCAAATATCTTTAATAATCAAAAAGCTATTAATTTAATTATTGAACTCTATACTAAAGAATATCGAGGTAAGCATTATATTAAAGCATATTTAAATCGTAAAGGCATTAAGATAGGTGTTACAGCTATAGAGAATGTACTAAAAAGAAATAATCTTTGGAGATACAAAATAAAAAAGAAAAAGAAGCGATATGATAAACGAAAATTTGTCTCTAAAATACAAAAAAAAGGCAAAATAGTTCAAATAGACACTAAATATATCAAATTAGGCAGAAAAACAGTTTATCAATTCACTGCTGTAGATTTAGCTGCTCGTTATAGTTGGAGAGAAATCTATGAAGATAAAACACCTTCTATTGCTTTATCTTTCTTAAAATATGTCTTAAAAACTTCACCTTTTAAGATACAGGCTATACAAAC
>NZ_SAXY01000026.1 GCF_008016535.1 Brachyspira pilosicoli | reverse complement strand
TTTAAATTCTGTGCTATAATCTTTTTTCATAGTAGTATCCTTTATTTATTTTCTATATCAAAATATTATAACAAGGATACTGCTTTTTTTATACTAAAAAATGTCCAATATCTCATACTCCTAAACACCGCGAAGCTTTTTTACTATAGATATTAACTCTTCAAAAGATTTCATTTATTTATTTCTCTCTTTATTTTTCTATAATAGTTTATTCTCTTAGGCTCTAGTATGGCATTATATATAATAGCATTTTTTATATCCAAAGAAGTAAGCATATGATTAACATGCCTTTTATTATCCACAACATTAAATGATGAAGCAGCCTCTTCAATGTTAGATTTTATAGACTCTATTTCTCTTATTTTTGAAGCATATCTATTTTGCTCTTCTAATATTTCGCTAGCAGATTTATACTCATCATCATAAAAGTCATCATCTTCATTAATATTTTTTAATTCATTTATACTTTTTCTAAGATTTCTATATATCTCATCATCATTATCATAAGATTTTCTATTATTAGTATTAACTTTTTTATTAATGGTTTTTTGTCTATTAACTTTTTTTGAATTACCTTTCGCTGCCTTTTGTATAAGGCTCACAATAAGCCAAATTATTCCTATTATTATATATAAAATTAATTCCATAAAAACATTCCTTTAATGAGAGTTATTATATTAAGTTAATATAATAATGTCAATATTATAAAGGCTTTCTTAGGCTAAATATATATTTTAATGCAAAATTACTTAACTTTATAATCTTTCTCTCCGCACGCTAAACAAAATTATAAATATAAATTAATTATGAATGTTAATTTTTATTATATATAAAATTAAACTACCGTGCGTTAAACAAATTTTTAATTTAAATAAAACTTGGGGGGGCTATAATTTCTTATTAAGTTATAAACATAATAGAAGTTAGAATTTAAAAATTAAACAATAAAGAATAAAGGGCGGGGTGTGTAATTAAAATAAAAAAAGAGTACAGATTTTTTAAACCATACTCTTTTTTATTTAAAATTCATTATATTTTATTTTACAACTATATTTACAAGTTTGCCTTTAACATAAACTACTTTAATGATATTTTTACCTTCTGTAAACTGTTTTATTTTATCACTTGATAACGCCTGATTTTTTGCATCTTCTTCGCTTATATTAACATCAGCTTCTACTCTGTCTCTTATTTTTCCATTAACTTGAAATACCAATTCAAATGTATCATCTTTGCAATACTCTTCATTATGCTCAGCCCATCTCTCTTCAATTATCATTTTACCAAAGTTTAATATCTGATAAAGCTCTTCTGTAATATGCGGAGCTATAGGGTTAAGAAGAATTAAGTATCCTCTAATCACTTCTCTAAACATAGCATAATCATCATTGTTAGCTAATTTTATAGCAGACATATCATTCAAAAGCTCCATTAATGAAGCAATGGCAGTGTTGAAGTGGAATCTGTCTTTAATGTCTATTGTAACTTTTTTAATAGTTTTATTGTATTTTCTAAATAATTTTTGTCCGTCTTTTGAAAGATTGTTGTAGTCAAATGATTTAGCATTTTTGAAAGCTTCTTCATCTTTGTATTTTAAGAATAAGTTCCAAATTCTGTTTAAAAATCTTGCAGAACCTTTAACACCTTCATCAGACCATTCTTTGTCTTTTTCTGGAGGAGCAACAAACATAACAAATATTCTAACAGCATCAGCACCAAAAAGCTCTATAATCTCAGCAGGATCAACACCATTAGCTTTTGATTTAGACATCTTCTCCATTTTTACTATAATGTCTTCTTTTTTAATGCCGTCTTTTTCATATTCTTTATTGTTCATCTGCTCTTGAGTATAGAATTTCTTCAATGATTTAGCCTCATAACTATTTGCTAAAACCATACCCTGAGTAAGAAGTCTATTGAAAGGCTCATCTCCTTTGATAAGTCCTATATCTCTCATAAACTTGTACCAGAATCTCGAATATAAAAGGTGCATACAAGCATGTTCAATACCGCCGATATATTGGTCAACGCCAAGCCAAGCATTAGCGGAAGCAGGGTCAAAAGGCATTTTATCATTATGAGCATCTGTGTATCTTGCATAATACCAAGAACTGCATGTAAATGTGTCCATAGTATCAGTTTCTCTTTTTGCAGGAGCACCACATTTAGGACAAGTAGTATTAATAAATGATGCAGATTTTTTAAGAGGATTCTCTCCAACTGTAAACTCTATATCCATAGGAAGTGTTATAGGCAACTCACTTTCAGGCACAGGCACAACCCCGCATTTTTCGCAATGTACAAAAGGTAAAGGGTTACCCCAATATCTCTGTCTTGATATAAGCCAATCTCTAAGTTTATATTGTACTTGCTCTCTTCCAAAACCTTTTTCTGTAGCATACTCTATTGCTCTTTTTATAGCATCTCTTGAAGAAAGTCCGTTTAAAATATCTGAATTAACAACTATTCCGTCTTCTATATAAGCCTCTGTCATAGTTTCTGCTTTTATAGAATTGTCAGCATTTTGTATAACAACCTTTACAGGAATATTGTATTTTTTAGCAAATTCAAAGTCCCTCTGGTCATGAGCAGGAACAGCCATTACAGCACCGCTACCATATTCAGCTAAAACGAAATTAGCAGCATATAGAGGAGCTTTCTCTCCATTAAATGGATTTACAACATATCTTCCAGTAAATACACCTTCTTTTTCGTAGTCTGTTTTTTGGTCAATCTTAGCAGATTTTTTAATAAACTCTTCTACAGCACTTTTTTGTTCGTCAGTACACATGTCTAAAAGCCCGTCATAATTCCAAGCTATAGCCATATAAGTAACACCATAAATAGTATCAGGGCGAGTTGTAAATATAGGGAAGTCTTTGCCGTCATCTAAATTAAAATTGATATAAGCACCAACGCTTCTTCCTATCCAGTTTTTCTGCATAGCTATAACATTATCAGGCCAATAACCTTCTAATAGTTTCAAATCAGCATCTAACTGCTCAGCATAATCAGTAACTTTTATATACCATTGCTCAAGCTTCTTTTTAGTAACCTCTCCGTCACATCTCCAGCAAGTGCCCTCTGCTGTAACCTGTTCATTTGCTAATACTGTATTACAATGCTCACACCAGTTAACATCTCCGCCTTTTCTATATAAAAGCCCCTTCTCATACATTTTTAATATAAACCACTGCCCCCATTTATAATAATCAGGAAAACAAGTAGTAACTTCTCTATCCCAGTCATATGAATATCCGAGCAAGTTTAATTGGTCTTTCATATTAGCAATATTTTTTAAAGTCCACTTTGCAGGATGAGTTTTATGTTCTATAGCAGCATTTTCTGCAGGCATACCGAAAGCATCCCAACCCATTGGGTGTAAAATATCATAACCCAACAGTTTATAGTATCTAGCTATAGAGTCAGCTATAGTATAGTTTGAAACGTGTCCCATATGCATTTTTCCAGATGGATAAGGAAACATCTCTAATACATAATATTTTTTGTCTGTAGGTTTAGAAACTGTTTTGAAAGACTGATTATCTTTCCAGTACTTCTGCCACTTCTTTTCAATGGTAGTAAAATTATATTCCATAATATACACTCCGTAGTTTGATACTATTTATTAATAAAAAATTATTATTTTTATGTGTATTTTGTAAAATTCCGCTTATTTTATTACTATATAAAGAATTAAAATAAGATGATAACAGCAAAATATATTTACTGAAAATTTTTACAACAAAAATTATATTGCAAAATGTTATATTTTTCAAGTATTTTTTGTATATTTGTATAGATTTATGCTAATTGTAAAGAATAATATAATATATTTTACATAAAATTTACACTAATCTATATGTTATGTGTGATATGTATTATATATTACTTGTAAAAACTGATTATTGTAAATTTATTGTAAAATATTTGTAAAATTATGTTGACAAAGTTTCTCCTTTGACTATAATTGTAAAGATAATTTATAATACAACAATATGGAGGTTAAATATGAATGCTAAATTACAATTCTCTATAAAAATAACCCCTAGCAAACTTCCTGAAAATGCTAGAAAATTAATAGAATTTTACTTCCGTAATGCAAAAATAATATATATAGATAAAATTAATGATGAATATGAAGTAAAATTATCTAATGGAACTTATATTGATTTTGATAGAAATGGTAATTGGAATTATATCAGCAGCGATGAAGATATAAGAGAAAATATACTTCCAAAGTCTATATCAAATAGTGTAAGAAATATTATGAAAAAATATAAAGATGCTCATATATATGAAATAAATAAAAGAATAAACTTTTATAGAATAAAATTAAGCAATTCTATAGATTTATGTATAAATTACAGAGGAGATTTATTAGCTTAAAGATGTTTTTTTATTGAGTATTAATATGAGTTATTATATAATATACATCATATTAATAAAAAAGGTTGTTTTATGAAAAAGAAGATATTATTTATATTAATAATTGCAATTTCATCACTTTATTCCAAGAGCAATAATGAGAAAATAAATAGTTTAGCCATTACAAATGAAATAATAAAACCAAGTGATGAATTATTAAGCTTATTAGAAAAAAATAAAAATAAAACAGGTGTATCTGAAATAATAGAATTAATAAATGAGGGCGGTGTAAATGCAAGCTCTAAAACTGAAATTAATATAGGTGATGTTGTACACTATGTTAATTCTACTCCTTTAATGATAGCTTCATCATATAATCATTATGATATAGCAAAAGCTTTAATTGATAATGGGGCTTTGGTTAATTTAAGAGCAGGCGATGGATTTAATGCTTTAATGGAAGCTGTGAGAACTGGCAATATAGATATAGCAAAATTACTAATAAACAATAATTCTGATATAAATATAAAAAATAAAGACGGAAAAAATATGATTATGATTGCATGCGAAAAGGGCAATGAAGAGATGTTTAATTTATTAGTAGAAAATAATGCAGATATAAATGCAAAATCATCTTGGGGAGCATCTGCACTTATTTATGCTTCTGAAAAAGGCAATATCAATATAATGCAATATTTAATAGATAACGGGATAGATGTTAATGGAAAAGCTTATGAGAATGGAGATACTCCATTACTTTGGGCAGTTTCGGGAGAAAATCCTTATGAGGCTTCAAAACTTTTAATAGAAAATGGTGCCAATGTTAATGCTACAAATGATGGCGGAGTTGCTCCTGCTACTATACTTGCGGCATCTACTCCTAAAGTGGTAAAACTCTTAAAAGATAATGGTGCCGATTTAGATACAAAATTTTTAGATTATTATCATCCTATAGCAATTGCTGCGGGTGCGGGTAATTTAGAAATAGTTAAGGCATTGGTTGAAAATGGGGCTGATGTGAACTATTATCCTAATGATATAAACTATACTGCGATATTTCATGCTATAGACCAACATAATTATGAAGTTGCTGAATATTTATTTAAAAACGGAGTGGATTAAAATATAAAAATGAAACCTGATAATGACTATGGCAGAAGTATAAAAGAAAGCTACAATGTTTTAGAATATGCTGAGGCTATTCAAGATAAAAAAATGATTGATTTAGTAAAAAAATATTATAAGGAAAAATAAATATTTTATTTTCTACTAAATACAATCAATGAAATCTAAAATGAAATCTGTCATGGAGCCATAGATATTGTACTTTTACTTGCTATAATATTTTCGATTCTTTCTTTGATTGTAATATACCCTAACGAAGAAATCAATCTTTGATTGTTATAAAAATGTGTATATTCTTTTAATTTTTCTCTTAATAATTCTACAGTTATATTTTTATTTAATCGTGAATAAAATTCTCTTTCGTCTATGCCGTGTACTCTTTCTACTACGCCATTGTATCTTGGTGTTGCTACAGGAATATATCTCCTCTCTAATTTATTTTTTAAGCAGTATTCATCAAAAATATTTATTTTAGGAGTATTAATACAGCGGTATGTATATTCCATACCATTATCGGTCTGTATAGCTTGTATCTTAAAAGGTGAAGTTTTTAAGACATACTTTAAGAAAGATAAAGCACTATAAGGTGTTTTATCCTCATAGATTTGCCTCCAACTATAACGAGTAGCTAAATCTACAGCAGTGAATTGATAAACTGTTTTTCTGCCTAATTTGATATATTTAGTGTCTATTTGAACTATTTTGCCTTCTTTTTGTATTTTAGAGACAAATTTACGCTTATCATATCGCTTCTTTTTCTTTTTTGTTTTATATCTCCAAAGATTATTTCTTTTTAGTACATTCTCTATAGCTGTAACACCTATCTTAATGCCTTCACGATTTAAATATGCTTTAATATAATGCTTACCTCGATATTCTTTAGTATAGAGTTTAATAATTAAATTAATAGCTTTTTGGTTATTAAAGATATTTGGGGAAGTTTTTGGTCTAGTGCTAAAATTGGCGACAGTTCCAGTGTCTTTATATTTTTTAAGCCAAGCATAAAAAGTAGATTTGGGTATTTCTTCTATCTTTAAAAATCTTTTAATATTTTTAGTTTCTAATGCTTCATCCACTATAAATAATTTAAATTCTGTGCTATAATCTTTTTTCATAGTAGTATCCTTTATTTATTTTCTATATCAAAATATTATAACAAGGATACTGCTTTTTTTATACTAAAAAATGTCCAATATCTCATACTCCTAAACAATCTAAAATGAAATCTAAGTTGACAAAATATACCGCTACAATGTATAATCAAAGAATATAATACATAATTAAAAAGAGGTTTATGATGAAAGTATTATGGATTATTATAATTAGTTCGTACATTGCTTATGGTCAGGTAAGTGAAGATTTTAAGAATTTAGCGGCAACAAATAAAGAATCAGCATTATACAAATCAGTAATATCAGAAAATATTGATGAGTTTAAATATATAATTGAAAATATTGAAAAAGAATATATAACTTATTATATAAAAAACAGTGAAACATGGTATAACTATATACCTAATTTAAACACTAATAGTTTCTCTAATTTCGTAAAGGTTTTATTAGATAATGGAACGGATATTAATGAGAAAAATGAAGAGGGAAAAAGCCTTATACTGGATATAAGTAAGTACTACAATTCACATCGTAAACCTAAATTTGGTAAAAGTGAAATTATAGGAGTTCCAGATAGTAAATATAAAATTGAAACACTTATAAATCTTGGAGCAAATATTAATTTACAAAATAATGATGGAGATACTGCACTTCATAAAATTTCATATAAAAAAATAATGAGTATAGAGATATTGATATGGAAAAAAAAGTTATATCTCTTTTGATAGAAAATAATGCAGATAAAAACATAAAAAATAATAATGGGAAAAAAGCGTATCCCGGTATATTTTATAATATAAAATTAATTTTTACTGGAATATTTAGTACTTTATTTAATATTTTTAAGATTGTACTTCTAATTGTAATTGGTATACCTGCATTAATATTACATTTTATAGTTTTTAATATTTCAGAATTTTTCAGATAATTGATTTTTATTCAGCTTTAAATTATATATACTAAAAATTTTTAAATTTGTTAAAAGCACAATTTTAAATTTAGGTTATTTGCAGGGACTAGACCCACTGCGAAGCGTTCCCGTAGAATAGAACCCCAAGTTCTTTTATTGGTATAAAATAACCAAAAAACTATATTTTAAACTTATATTTAGATATTATACTACATTTAATATAAATTTTTGAAATATGAAGTTCTAGCAAATGCATAGTAAAAATTAAATCATTTCAATATATAACAATAATAAAAGTAAATTAGCAGCAATGTTTTATTTATCTCAAACCATATTGATTTTGAATATTTTTTATATTTTCTCTAACTGTATCATTGTTAGGGTCTAATTCTAAAGCTTTTTTATAATCTTTTATAGCTTCTTCATATTGACCTAAATTAGCTTTAGCATTTCCTCTGTTATTATAAGCATAACTCTTATTAGGGTCTAATTCTATAGCTTTATCATAGTCTTTAATAGCTTCAAAATACTGTTCTAATTTTTCTTTACCCATTCCTCTGTTATTATAGTCAGGAATATCATTAGGGTCTAACTCTATAGCTTTATCATAGTCTTTAATAGCTTCTTCATACTGACCTAAATCATATTTAACATCTCCTCTACTCCCATAAGCATTACTATTATTAGGGTCTAACTCTATAGCTTTATCATAGTCTTTAATAGCTTCTTCATACTGACCTAAATCATATTTAACATCTCCTCTACTCCCATAAGCATTACTATTATTAGGGTCTAACTCTATAGCTTTATCATAGTCTTTGATAGCTTCAAAATATTGATGTAGATTTAAATTTATATATCCAAATACTAAATAACTTTCACCATTATTTTTATCCAGCTCCAAAGCCATTTCAGCATCTTTTTTTGCTTTTTCATATTGTTTTAATCTATTTTTTGCTCTGCCTCTTGCACTATAATATTTAGATTTAGTATTATCTAGTTCTATAGCCTTATCAAAAGACTGCACTGCTTCTTTATATCTTCCTTCTTTATGATAATTAACACCTTCTTCATAATATTTTTCGCTTTCTTTATTTTGTGTATTGTTATTTATTACGTCATTATTATTTGTTTTACTTTTTTTGTTAATAGTTTTTGTGTTTGTTAATTTTTTATTAATTTCTTCTAATGCATTTTTAGCTTCTTTATAATCTGCATTTAATTCTAATGCTTTTTTATAATCGTCTATTGATTCATTATAGAATCCGAGCTCTGCTCTTAAATCGCCTCTTTCTTTATAAAGCTCAAAATCATCATCAGTTTTTTCAATAAGTTTATCAAATCTTCTTAATTGTTTTATATCTCTTTCACTTGCATTATTAAATTTATTTTCATCATAAGAAAAACTACTAATAAAATCTGTATATGTATAAAAATCATCTTCGTTTACATTTTGTATAACATAAACCAATGTTGATATATTGGCACTTGCTTTCATTATTCTGTTTAATTCATCATTAAAAATTTTTATTTTATTATTAAAGCCTTGAAAATTCGTATAACTTTCTGCATCAATACTGCTTAAAAAATTATTTATTTCCTCTATATATTTTCTCATTTCTACTCTTAAATCTTCTCTTACATCTTTGAATCTATTTCTTTCAAAGTCTTCCAACTCTATTTTACATCTTTCTATGTGTTTTTCAAAAAAGTAATTAATAACAGGCATACACAATTCCTAGTATAATTTTTTTTACATTATAATATAAAAAATAATTAAATGCCATAATTAAATATTTGAAATTCTTATAAAAATCCCACCCTCTAGATATTATAATATATTTTGATATTTTAACTTAATTTATATTTTTTATTTAATTAAAAAAATCACACCCACCCAAGTTTTGTTTAATTTTCTAGCTCAATTAACGCACGGTAAACTAAATTTAATATATAATTAAAATTAAGATTCAAAATAAATTTATATTGATAATGCTGCTTAACGTGCGGTGTGTTTTTTAAAAGTAATAAATACAAAAAAGAGCAAAGATAAAGAATTCTATCAATGCTCTTTTATATTAATATTATAATTATTAATGATTATTCTTTGTAAGCATAAGTAAATTTATGCATAGCTAAAGCATCATAATAAACATCTTTTAATTTAGGATTAACAAGCAAAGGTTCAGTATAAAAATACATAGGTATTATAGAATAACTATTAACTAATAATTCTTCAGCTTTGTGCATGGCATCCATTCTCACCTTCTGATCTCCAGTAGTAAGTGCTGTTTGTATATAAGCATCATATTGAGCATTACTAAATAAAGCATAATTATTAGGAGAATAGCTTGTATATAAAGCTAAAAAGTTTACAGGGTCATTAAAATCTCCAAACCAACCGCCGCGGCACATAGTTAAGTTTCTATCATATCTAGTTTGTAAAAATACAGCCCATTCTTCTTGTACTATTTTTGTATCTATTCCTAAATTCTCTTTCCACATCTGCTGTACTGCTTCAAATATAGATATGTGAAAACCAGGGTCAGCCTTAAACTCAAATACAGGGAAACCTTCACCATTAGGATATCCTGCTTCAGCCATTAATCTTTTAGCCTCTTCTACATTCTTTTGATAGCCTTCTTTACTTATATCAAAAAATCCGCCGCCATTCTCTCTAAAACTTCCTTCAGCATCATTTATACCATAAGGAACAAAAGCATTAGCAGGAGTTTCACCGCCCTTAGTAACTTGCTCTACTATATAATTTCTGTCTATAGCTAATGCTAAAGCCTTTCTTACTCTAATATCTTTTAATACTTCGTTTGTTGTGTTCAAAGCATAAAAATATGATGCAATCATTGGTTTTATTTGTAATAAACCTTCTTCTTTTAATGTTGGTATATCTTGAGTTGGTAATATTCTAGAAAAATCTATAGAACCTTCTTTTATACCAGCAACAGAAGCAGTATCATTTTGCATAAGAACAAATTTTAATTTATCAGGTACAACCTCATTAAAAGCCCAATAATTTGTATTTTTTACCATTACAATACTTTCATCTTGATTAATCTCAGTAACTACAAAAGGACCATTTCCTATATATGTATCAGCTTTCAAACTCCAAGCATCACCATATTCATCAACAATATCTTTTCTTACAGGAGAGAAAGTTGTAAATGCTACAAGATCTAAAAAGTACGCAGTAGGTGCTTCCAATGTAACTTCTAAAGTATAATCATCTATAGCTTTTATTCCCAAACTATCAACAGGCATTTCTCCTGCTGTTATTGCTTTTGCATTTTTTACAGGTTCATGCTGGAAACTATATTGACTGCCAACTGCAGGATCAACTACTCTTCTCCAAGCATAAACAAAATCATCAGCAACTACTGCTTTACCATCACTCCATTTAGCATTTGTTCTTAAATGAAATATGTATCTAGTATCATTATCAAGTATTTCCCAATTCTCAGCAACTCCTCCGACTATCTTTCCGTCTTTAGATTTTGTAGTTAAACCTTCAAATGCATGTATCACATAATAACATCCATCTAATGCTGTATTTAAACCCGGGTCTATTGTTTTAGGCTGAGGCCCCGCATTAATGACAATAGTTTTATCATCTAAATTACTTTGTCCGCCGCCGCAAGATAAAATAACAAACATAATCATTGTCAAAAACAATACTAAAAATCGTTTACTCATTTTTAATACTCCTAAAAATATTATTATTTACAGTAAGTAATTATAAGATATATACATAATACTGTCAATAGTGTTATTATAAAAAGTGTCATGGAGCCATAGATATTGTACTTTTACTTGCTATAATATTTTTGATTCTTTCTTTGATTGTAATATAACCTAACGAAGAAATCAATCTTTGATTGTTATAAAAATGTGTATATTCTTTTAATTTTTCTCTTAATAATTCTACTGTGATATTTTTATTTAATCGTGAATAAAATTCTCTTTCGTCTATACCGTGTACTCTTTCTACTACGCCGTTATATCTTGGTGTTGCTATAGGAATATATCTCCTCTCTAATTTATTTTTCAAGCAGTATTCATCAAAAATATTTATTTTAGAAGTATTAATACAGCGATAAGTATATTCAATACCATTGTCTGTTTGAATACAATGTATTCTAAAAGGAAAATAATCTATAAGTCGTTTCATAAAATCAATGGTACTGTATGGACTTTTTTCATCGTATAAATATCTAAAGCTCATTCTTGTTGCTAAATCTACAGCAGTAAATTGATAAACTCTTTTTCTGCCTAATTTGATATATTTAGTGTCTATTTGAACTATTTTGCCTTCTTTTTGTATTTTAGAGACAAATTTTCGTTTATCATATCGCTTCTTTTTCTTTTTTATTTTGTATCTCCAAAGATTATTTCTTTTTAGTACATTCTCTATAGCTGTAACCCCTATCTTAATGCCTTTACGATTTAAATATGCTTTAATATAATGCTTACCTCGATATTCTTTAGTATAGAGTTTAATAATTAAATTAATAGCTTCTTGATTATTAAAGATATTTGGAGAAGTTTTCGGTCTAGTGCTAAGATTAGTAACAGTTCCAGTGTCTTTATATTTCTTAAGCCAAGTGTAAAAAGTGGATTTATTTATTCTTTCCATCTTTAAAAATCTTTTAATATTTTTAGTTTCTAATGCTTCATCCACTATAAATAATTTAAATTCTGTGCTATAATCTTTTTTCATAGTAGCATCCTTTTTATTTGTTTTATGTTCAAAATATTATAACAAGGATACTGCTTTTTTTATACTAAAAAACGTGCAATATGTATGGCTCCATGACATTATAAAATATTTTCTGTATTGAAAATTATTATATTTAATATATTATAGTATTCAAAATAAAAAATAATATGAGGGACAAAAATTGATACGCCATTCCAGACCTACTATAAGAAAAAAAGATTTAGAATCTGCTTTAAGGGTAATGATTAGTGATAATCTTGCTACTGGAGATATTATATATGAATTTGAAAGAACTTTTGCTAGTTATTTCGGTAAAAGTTTTTCTGCTATATTTGTTAATAGCGGTACTAGTGCTTTAGAGTTAATATTGAGGCATTTAAATGTTGGGGAAGGTGATGAAGTAATTATGTCATCATTTTTAAATAGCTCTCCTCTTCAGGTTGTAACAAATCTCAAGGCTACTCCTGTATTAATAGATATAGATGAAGATAGTTTTCAAATTTCTATGGATAATGTTATAGAGGCTATTAATGAAAAAACTAAAGCTATTATTGTTTCACATATGTTTGGTAATTGTGCTTTAATTGATGAGCTTACTGATATTAAAGTACCTGTTATAGAAGATGCTTCACATAGTTTGGGCGGTAAATATAGAGACACTTTGCTTGGAAGTTTTGGAGATTATGCTTATTTTTCATTGTCTGCTACTAGAATGATTACTTCAGGCGGTGCGGGCGGAATGATACTTACCAAAAAAAAGGGAATGGACGCTATAAGAGATATTATCAATTATGATAAAAAAGATAATTTTATTCAGAGGTTTAATTATTGTGCTACAGACTTGCAGGCTTCTATAGGTATGGAAGAGCTTAAACATCTTGAGAGAATGGTAGAGGTGAGAGCTGATATTGCTTCTTTTTATGACAGTGCTATATTAGAAAGCAATTTAATAAAGTTATCTACACATGACAGTGAAAATCCTTCTTATTATAGATATGTTTGTATGCTTAATGGCTCTATGAATATTTATGATGTAATAAAGATGTTTGAACGTCATAATGTTGAGGTGGCTATACCTGTATTTAAACCTTTGCATCAATATTTAAATTTGCCTAATGAGAATTTCCCTAATACTGAAAATGCATATTTAAAAAGTATATCTTTCCCAATATATCCAACATTGCAAAAAAGTGAGGCAGAACTTATTTGTAAGCTTATAAGGCAAATAAGATAAAAGTTATTAAATAATTTTGAATACTAATGCAGCATCCATATTAAAATAAAGTCTTCCTGTAAAAGAAGGGTGATAAATATATTGTCCTATTTTTAAGTTCACTTCTATATAAAATCTGCTTAAAAACTCATATTCAAAATGTGCATATGCCCCTATAGAATGCCAAAGCTGTTTTGTATTATTTATATAGGCTAACATGTAATTTATTCCTACTGATAGAGGATATAAATCAAATAATATCATACTGTCAAGTTTATAAGATATATCATTTTGCTCTCTCACTAATAGCAACTCATAATCTAAAAAGTATTTTCCATTATTAACATATGCATATTTGAATGTTAAACCAGCTTGTATTATTAAACCTGTGCCGTCAAATAGAGTATTAAACAAAGGAAGTATAAAAGTAGGAGTTGCCTCTGCTTCAAAGGATACATTATCTGTTTTTAATGCTTTATTTATTGCGTTTGTATCAACTGCAATATTTGAACTATCAAAATTAATAAAACCTCTTTTTCCAGCTGTATAATAATTAACTAAAGAAGCACTTACATTTATATTAAAATATTTTGAAATAGAAGAGTCTATATATATTTTGAGTTTATTTTTTTCAGCATCCAAATGGTCGCTTATGCCGATATCGGTTCTCACCCCCTCCCATATATAACCAGGAAATACATCTGTAATAAATCTATAGTAAAGCGATAATTCTCCGCCTCCGTCTAAATATGGAAAGAAATATCCGTCTAAATCACCTCTAATATAAAGCCCTGGCTGTATATTGGTTTGGGCATGCAGTATTGATGTAATAATTAAATATATAACAATTAAAAACTTTATTAACTTCATTTACAAAACTAAAAATTAGTATATATATATTATATAATATATTAGAAAAAATTGCATATTTGTTAAAAAAATTAGGGATAGGTTTTAAAAAACCTATCCCTTTTAATACATTTATTTAGTAGAAAAATTGAAAAAAGATAATGTCTTATTTATAGTCTATAAGAAAGCTGAGCACCCCAAGAATCTATACCCAATAAACTTGGTGATGGAGTAGTAGTACCAGCAGTACCAGCACGAGCAGCTAAGAATAAGTCAATAAAGAAATCTTCACCAACTATGAAGCCCATACCAGTAAATAGATTCATTGTAGATTCAAAAGCATAGTTGAAAGATTTATATTTTCCGCCAGTTAATGCTTCATATGAACCGCTAGTCATAGCGAAACCTAATCTGTAGCTAACACCAGCTCTAAACTCAAACCAATCAACAGGCTTGAAAGCTGTACCAAAAGGAAGCTCAACATAAGGAGTAGTTACTACTAATGAAGTTTTGTTTCCTGAAGCAGCAGTACTTTCTGTTGCTGTTTGTCCTGGCATTTCTTTTTTTTCTACAACTTTTACATTACCAGCATTTGTAACATTAATAGTTAAACCAACTTTTGGCTCCATAACTAATCTTACTCTGTCATCAGCCAAGCTCCATTCCAAAGTAGGATAAGCATTAATATCAACATTCATATTAAATACTTTATCTTGATTTGTAACTGTGCTATTTTTAGTTTCTGCAGAAGGAATATTTGCATCAACATAAGTTATTTTTTCTGTAGAATAAGAATCAAATTTCTGTCCCATACCATATATGTCAAAGCCTAAAGTAAGTCCGAAGTTTAAGCCTGTCATAGGTCCAGCAACTAAAGGCATAGAGAACTCTGGAGCTATAGAAAGATTCATAGTATTATTGCCTGTATTTGTAGTTCCGCTTTGTGATTCAGAAGAGCTTACATTAGGAACATCTGTTTTAGTTAAAGTATATTGTTTTGAATAAGAGTTTCCAGCATCGTTTATAGTTAATCTTACAGGTATTTTTAATTTCATTTCGCCAAATACTAAACCTACTGCTACTTCATGCACCCATTGAGAGTTGCCTGTAGTGTTTGTAATAGCTGTAAAGTTTTTATCATTAGCAGGGTCAAAGCTTGTATATCCTTCATTTACTTGTTTGCTGTTTCCTCTTGCTATTAAATAGTGAATAGATACCATATCATTGATTTTGAATACTGGTCTAATAGCAAAAGTAGAGCCTGTATTAACCTTTTTACCAAGAGTAATTCCTTCTGTAGAAGGAGTACCATATGGGTTATAGTCAGCTCTTGTTTCATTCATAGAATAAACACCAGCAACACCGAAATACATAGCATTGTTTAATATAGGCACACCAATGAATGCTTGTACAGCAGTAGATGAACTAGAGTTAAAACCTGGTACATAACCAGCTGAGAATATTGTTCTGTTTAAGTCGAATACATTTTTAGCGTTTAATTTATCAGTGTCTGTAGAAAACTCGCCTGCAGTAGCTCTTTTTACAGCAGAATTATCCAAGTTATCTATAAAAGTATTCATATTAGCAGTAGGAATTTGTGCGAAAGAATATGCAAAAGTTATGCATAAAGCAGTAAGAATTAATATTAATTTTTTCATTTTTTAGTCTCCGTTTTTATATTAATAAAGCCATAATTGATAATCATTATTTTGTTGCGCACCTGATAATGATGCTGATTTTATTATTCCATCAGCAGGTACTATTCCATAGTAATATTCATTCATATTTATATCTTTACATATATAAGTTTTACCAGCATCATTTTGAGTTAATGTTATTTGAGTAGTAGCTTCAATAGCACCTTCTTTAGTTGGTTTTTCTGAAATTAAATTTATATCCATATATTGATATTTTATTGTTATGTTACCAGTTAAATTTTGGTTATAAAATGTTATTATATTTCCACTAATGCTTTTAATATCAGTAGTTATATCGCTTCCTTGATGAGTTACAGATACTATTTGAGATAAGAATGTGAATCTAGGATCATTTACAGTTGCAGTGCTTTCGCCACTACCAGTAGTTACTTGGATATTATTAAGAGTCATTTCTTTTATAGGTGCTATTGCACTTTTAGTATATTTATATGTAACGCTAGTAACAGTAGTACCAGTAACAGTAAATTGATATATTCCTCCGTCTGTATTTTTTGTAGAAGCAGGTGCTTTTACTACAGCATTATCAACTGTTGCTTCAACTATTTCTGTTACTTTCTCGCCTGGTAATGCGAAACTTGAAACATCTACAGTTTTGCTAGTAGCAGCAATATTAATATTATTAGTTGTTTTTGTTCCTGAAGATATTTCTGTTTTTTGGCTTTTGAAAGCATCTGTTGGTTTTGTTGAGTCTGCTCCGCAGCTTATAACGAATAATGATGATACAAGCATTAGAGCTAATAAAGTGTTTTTCATTTTCTTTTTCTCCTTGATTTTTTTGTTTTTTTTACTTTATTTAAATATTATTGTTTAATAATATTCACTAGTAGAATAGATTTTAAAATACAAAATGCAGCATACTTTTCAGTAATACTGCATTTTGCGTGTGCAATGAAAGTTTGTAAATCTTTATGAAATAAATAAGATAATTGACAAATTTTTTTAATGATGCGTTTATAGAATTGGTGTAGTGTAGTGTAGTGTAGTGTAGTGTAGTGTAGTGTAGTGTAGTGTAGTGTAGTGTAGTGTAGTGTAGTGTAGTGTAGTGTAGTGTAGTGTAGGCATAGTAGTTATCCCAATAGCTATATTTGTAATTTTATTAATGGTATTCTAATACAAAATTATTAAAAGTCAATTGAAAATTTTATATTTATTTAATTTTTTTAAAAAAAATTAGGTTTTTTTGCACACTTTTTTAAAAAAAATCTTAAATCTACAGCAAAAGTATAATAAAAAAATATTTTGAATGTAACAAATGTTTTTTATTAAAAAAATTATACAAAATAAATTATTATTTTATATTTTAAAATTTGTTATTTTTATTAACTTTTTTTGACTTTTCTAATAAGTCTGTTGGGTTTTCAAACGGTGGTATCGCAAAACTAAATATTGTTTTATTATTTTTGTTTGATATAGCTAAATCTCCAAACTTTATTATATCCATTCCAAAGGTATATAGTTTTTTTAAAAATTGACACGAGAATAGAATCTCCAATTAGTATCTTCATCACTATTAGATACTATTTTTACAGCAAATGTTCCTAATGCAAAAGTTTTTACTGATTCTCTAATAGCCTCTTCATCGCTATTATATATACCTTTTAATTCCTCGCCTTTTATAACTATATGCTTTCCAAGATATTTTTCTCTAAATTCTTTTATATGTTCTTCATAAAATTTATTTTCTATTTCAAACATATTAGCTCCAAATATTAAATTACTCTTCCCCAATGCTCATAGGCATAATGATGAAATAGTAATCATCTCTCTCTATTTCTCTCACTATAGTAGGGCTTGAATCTTTATTCACCATAAATGTAACTATTTCAGAATCAATTTGTTTTATTACATCTTGAATATAAGTATAATTATAAGCTACAGAATGCTCTTCGCCTGTATATTTTATGTCTATCTCTTCTAAAGATTCTCCCATTTCTTGGTTTATACCTTTAACTTTTAAAGATTCCTCAGAAACAGTAAGTATCATTCTTTTAGAGCGAACATCATTAATCATAGGAACTACTCTTCTAATAGCATCAAGTAAGTCATTTTTGTTTACTCTAAAGCTATAAGCAAACTCTTTAGGTATAACCTGCCTAAAATTAGGATATTTTCCTTCTATAAGGCTGGATACAAAGTCATATTTACCAATTTGGAAATATACCTGCTGACCATCAACCCCCATTTTTACCTGTTCAACTTCATCATAATTAGCTGTAACTAATATCTCATTTAATACTTTAGGCTCTATGATTATTGAAAAAGAACCAGACTCAATTCCTTCAAATTCTCTCTCTATAATAGCCATTCTTCTTCCGTCTGTAGCAACTGCCAAAAATTTAGAATCAGTTTTTTCAAAGCATATACCTCTTAAAGCAGGTTTAAAAGGCTCTTTAGCTATTGAAGATATTGTTTTATTAATCATAGTAACCAATTCTTTTGTAGGAAGCATTATGTAATTAATATCACTATTGCTTTCAGGATAAGAAGGGAAATCATCAGTTTTCATACCAATGATTAAGTGTTTAGTTTTACCATTTTCAGATTCTATATTAATTTTTTCATTTTCTTCGACATTTATAGTAATCATACCGTCAGGCATTTCTTTAAGTATAGAGCTTATTTTTTTAGCATACACTGCCACACTGCCCTCACCCTCGCAATCATCAAGTATTATTCTGCTTCTCGCCCAAACAGAACCATCAGTAGCTGTTAATGTAAGCATATTGCCTGCAAGATGAAAAAGCACATTACTTTCTATATTATATATTACTTTTCCTTCAACAACGTTTTCTGTAACTCCAATAGATTTTACTATATCTTTTTTTAAACATCTAAATTTCATTGCTTCCTCTTTTTGTGTAAAATTCTAGTTTGTCTAGTTTGCTATTATAACATAAAAAACTTTTTTTTACAATATATTAATTTTTTTTAAGTGTTTAGGAGTATGAGATATTGGACATTTTTTAGTATAAAAAAAGCAGTATCCTTGTTATAATATTTTGAACATAAAACAAATAAAAAGGATGCTACTATGAAAAAAGATTATAGCACAGAATTTAAATTATTTATAGTGGATGAAGCATTAGAAACT
>NZ_SAXY01000025.1 GCF_008016535.1 Brachyspira pilosicoli | reverse complement strand
TATTGTTTAAAATATATAAAAGTGATAAAAAGCATAGTTTCCAAAGAAAGTTTTCTTGGTCTGCCATTATTAAAACCTTTATATACTTTTCTTAATTCTTCTAAAAGAAATAAATATGTTTTTTTAAACCAATCACACTTTGACAATCAATCATTTTTATAAAATCCTTTTTTACGAATATATTAACATAATTCTTACTTCTTTGAAACTATAAATTGATTTGTCAAGTACTTTTGAAACAAGTCTATTAATTCTATTTTGTATTTCTCTAGCAATTTCAATATCTTCATCTGAAAATTCATTATTTTTATTTTTGATAATATTATTTAAAAAACTATTAGCATATATTAATTGTTCTATACCTGAAAGTGGTTCTATTGATGAATTTATATTAATAGAAATTGTTTTATCATCTGGGTAATAAAATTCTTTTTTTAATATTTCAAAATATTCTTTATTCATAAACATATTTTTACTCCTTAAATTTATATTGTATTTTCAAATAAATAATATCCAAGTATAATTTAGTTTAATTTTTTAAGTTTGTCAACTTTTGTTGTTCTTTTTCCCGCAGCTCGCGGTGCGGACTTCGTCAAAAGAACCAAAAAGTGCAAATATTTTAGTTTTATATATATAAAATAATACATTATATTTTTAAATATACTAAGTATTACTTCACAAAAACATAGTCTTTTTGCTTCTTTTGGTGACCCAAAGAAGTGGGGGTGTGGGGGATAGTCCCCACAAATTACAAAACTAAAAAATTAAAAATTGCCAAATTTAAAAATTATTACAATATGACAAAAAATTGACTATTGTTCATTTTATTGTAAAATAAAAATATAGGTTTATGGAAAACTGCTTATGGAAAAAATAATTAGAAGAACATCATTAGCTATAATATATATTTTGTTAATTTCTGTTTTAGTATTGTCAGTAATATTTATTCCAAAGGTATATAATTTTTATAAGTCTTGTAAGGATTATATAAATATACCATTTACAAAAGATGAATTAAAATTAGATGAAGAGAGAGTATTAAAAATATATGACAGAAACAATATTTTAATATCAACACTCTTTCCAAAGCAGGGCGGTTTTTATAATGAAGTAAAATATAATGATATATCAACAAATCTAATAAATGCCGTTATAAGTGCGGAAGACAAAAACTTTTTTAAACATGATGGAGTAGATTATAAAGCAATAATGAGAGCCTTTTTAGCCAACTTAATAAACGGCAGAGTGGTATCCGGCGGAAGCACTATAACTCAGCAGTTAGCAAAAAGTATAATGCCAAGAGAGAGAACATATATTAATAAATTCTATGAAGCATTAGACGCTGTAAGATTAGAAAGAAACCTCTCAAAAGAAGAAATTATCACAGAATATTTAAACAGAGTTTTTTTAGGCAATAACTGCTATGGTGTGGGAGCTGCCTCTCAAGTTTATTTCAAAAAAGAAGTAAAAGATTTAAATATAAATGAATCAGCAATACTTGCCTCAATTATAAAATCAGGCACGAAGTTTAACCCATACAAATATGAAGAGAGATTAAATGACAGAAGAATATATGTTATAAATGAAATGAAAAATAATGGCTATATAGATGATGCCGAATATCAAAAAAATATTAATGATAAAATAAAAGTTTACAACAATAAAGATGAATACACTTTCAAAGCACCGCACTTTACAATGTATGCAAAAGAATCATTAGCTCAATTAAAATACAATAACATAACAGAAATAAAAACCACTTTAGACTATAAACTTCAAGAAGAAGCAATAATAGTAATAAGCAATGCAAGTCAATCGCTTCATACATTCAATGTAAGAAATATTTCATGCGTTATACTAAATGCTAAAACAGGTGAAATATTATCTATGATAGGCTCTATGGATTATTTTGATAAGGAAGTTGATGGAGCTGTTAATGGAGCTGCTGCTTTAAGGCAAGCTGGAAGCACTTTAAAACCTTTTTTGTATGGATATTTGTTTGATAAAGGGGAAACTCCTGCATCTGTTATAGCTGATGTTAAAACTTATATAAACTCACCGGGGGGAGATTATATACCAGAGAACTTTAATCATAAATATCATGGACCTGTTACAATAAGAGATGCACTTGCTAATTCTCTAAATATACCTGCTGTAAAATGGCTTGCAAGATACAGCATAAAAGACTTTCAAAATATATTATTAAAATCTGGTTTAAGCTCTATAAATAAAAATCCAGATTATTATGGTTATTCTTTGGTATTAGGAAGTGCTGAGGTGAGATTAGTTGATTTGGTTTCAGCCTACACTATATTTCCAAATGAAGGAAAGTTTATAAATCATTATTCTATAGAATCATTAAAAAAAGAAAATGGCGAAATAATTGATATACCCAAAAAAACTACAAGGCAGGTAATATCAAAAGAAAGTGCCTATCTTATAACAAGTATATTATCCGACAGAAATGCAAGAATGGGCTCTTTTAGAAGCTATAGAGGAATCGTTTATCCTTTTTCTGTTGCCATAAAAACAGGTACATCAAAAGGCTCGAGAGATGCTTGGGGTATTGGATACACTAAAGACTATATAGTTGGTATTTGGCTTGGAGATTTTAAGGGAAGCGAGATGATAAATATTACAGGCGGAAATGGAGCTGTGCCTATAATATATGATTTATTTATAATGCTTAATAAAAGTCAAAAAGAAACAAAATGGAATAAACCAGCAAATATAGTAAATAGAGATATATGTTTAATAAGCGGCAAACTAAGAGGAGAGTTTTGTAAAGAATACAGAAATGAAGAGTTTTCTAAGGAGTATGTGCCAACAGAAGAATGTGATGTTCATAACTTGTATATAAGAAATAATGCAGATGGAAGTATAAGCAAAAAAGTGTTTGTAAGCCTCCCTTCAGAATATAATGGCTGGATAAAAGAACAGCAAATAGAAACTCCAACGAGAGATTGGGTAAAAATTGATAATATTTATAATAGAACCTTAACTTATAGAGAAAAAAGTGAATACTCACAAAATATTATGATTACATCACCTACAGACAACTCCGTATATAAAATAGATTCTACCCTCCCAAAAGAATATCAAAACATATTTATAAAAACATATATACCAGACAATATTGTGTCAGCAAATCTATACTGCGATGATAAAATTATAGCTGGCATAGAAGAATTAAAAAGCGGAAATATTAGATGGCAATTAGAAGGCGGAGAGCATAGTTTTTATATAAAAGCAGTTAATAAAGAAAATCAAAACTTAAACAGTATAAAAATAAATATATTTGTACAATAAAAAATATTATGTATATATAAAAAATATTTCCGATAATATTTTATAGTAAAAATGTATTATGGAGTTTCACAGATGTGTAAAAAAATAGTTGCTATAATATTTGTATGTGTTTTTGCTTTGAATGCACAATATAATGCTAATTATATGGAAGTAGTATCAGCTCAAGGTGAAGTAAAAATTACATCAAGAGATATAATAGCTAAACCTGCCAATATCGGTGATTTATTATTTAGTAATGATAGACTAACTTTACAAGTAAATTCTTATTTAACTTATTATATACTAAATAATTCTTTATTTAAACTAAAACAAAATACTTCTTTAAACATAGATGAATCATTAGATAGAAATAATAATATAAAATTCACATTATCTTCAGGGGAAATTATAGCAATTACAAAACTTGATTCTATTAATATAATTACTCCAAATGCTAATATTTCTATGAGAGGTACAGTTATAATAGCTAATAATAACGGCACAACTACCGTTAAAGTATTATCTGGCTCTGCAACAGTTAATAATAGCTTACAGCTTGGTGCATTTATGCAGGCTAATATATCAAGTACAGAAGCAACTACAGGTAATATAGTTTTAGATGCAAACACAAAAAGTTATTTAAATGAAATAATTAATTTGCCTTATGCTAATAATGTTACTCAAGTAAACTTCTATAGAAATATAGCATCTTTACCTGATAATACAGTGCTTAATGTTAATCAATCTATTATAGAACAATAAATAAAAAAACTCATAATATAAGCTATTTTCTTATAACTTTTGACAAATAAAAAATATTATATATAATTATTAGGAGAAAGTTATATGAAGGATAGAAATGAATCCAAGAGAACAAATTGTTAATGCTGGAAAAGAGCTATTCAAAAAATATGGATTTAAAAAAACATCTATGAGCGATATTGCTTTAATGGTTCATAAATCTAAAAGCAGTATTTATCATTATTTTAAAAGTAAAGAAGAAATTTTTTTTGCAATAGCAGAAAATGAAGCATTAGATTTAAAAAGGTCTATATACGAAGCAATAAAAAAAGAAGATACCGCTGAAGCCAAGATAAGAGCATATATACTGACAAGACAAAAGGGATATATCAAATTAGCCAACCTTTATGAGGCACTTCATAGTGAAATATTTGAAGATTTTACACTAATAGAACATATGAGAGCAAAATATCATAAAGAAGAATATGATACTATTAAAATGATATTAAGAAGAGGCGTAAAAAAAGGTTTATTTAATATAGATTTAAGGCTTGCAACAGAATCAATATTAGCAATAATTAAAGGTTTTGAAATGGAGTGGGCAAAAAATAAAAATATAGAAAATAATGAAAAAGATTTAGATATGATAATTAATATTATCTTCTATGGAATAGTAAAAAGATGATATTATGATAAAAAGCATATATCCTATTACATATATACTTTATATTACAACAAGTTTTGCTTTAGGTGTATCTATTGCGTTAAAGTTTAGCACTAATTATTTTTTATCATTAATAATATCTTTTATTCTAATAGTAGTGTCAATAGTACTTGCTGTATACAACAAAAATAGTTTTTTTATTTTAGTAATTTCAATATTTTTTTTGGGGTATAGTTATACCATTTCTAGATATTATAATATATTTTTATCACCATTAAAAGAGTTTAAAAAAGAAATTAAAGCATATAGCTGTAAAATAATAGATTATGATGGAGTGGTTAATTTAAGAGATAGATATGTTGCCTATGTTGATAGTGTTTATGATGGAGAAAATTGGTATAATTATGCTGGAAAAATTAGACTATATCATAATTCAGCTAAACCAATATATATAAATGACACTATTACAGTTTATGCTAAAATCAGACTATATAAAAATATATTAACAAATAATATTAAGATAGTAAAAGCCTTAGAAAATCAAATGCTCTATGGTGTAAGCAGTATTTATCCATATATTAATTTTACTGTACAAAAAGAAAGTTTTTCAATATTGAACTTTCTAAACAGAATTGGTATATATTTTAGAAACACAATAAAAAAATCTTTAGGTGAACATATAGAGCCAATAAGCTACTCTGTCGCTCAATGCATCATTACAGGAGATAAATATATTATACCAGCAAATATTAATCAATACTTTATAAACTCTGGAATATCTCATATACTTTCAATATCAGGTCTTCATATATCTATGATACTTTTTATATTATTTACAGTATTATCCTTTTTGCCAATAAACTTTTATAATAAAATATTTATTGCTACAATTACTACTATAATAATATACCCAACGGTAAGTATATTCTCTGTTTCAATAGTGCGTTCAAGTATAATGGCTTTTTGTATATTAATATCATATTACTTTGATAAAGACAGAAACAATGTAAACTCTTTATTTTTAGCAGCATTAATAATATTACTCATAGAACCAAACTCTATAAGAGAAATAAGTTTTCAATTTTCATTCTTAGCAACATTGGGGATAATATTATATTATCCTATTTATAATTTTTTTATAATAACAAAAATAAAAAAATTAAAATTAAATACATTTTTTAAAAATATGTTTATAATCATATCTGGATTTTTACTAATTAATATAATATCTCTCGTATCTATATTGCCATTAAGTATATATCATTTCAAAATTTTAAATCTCAATTCCATAATAGCAAATATCTTTGCCGTACCATTATCTTTTATAATATTATCATCATCACTAATAACAATATTTACGCATCAAATATTTTATATTCTATCAATATACCCCGCAAAAACAACAGAATTCGCTGCAAATATTTTAATAGAGTTGTCTAAAAAAGTTTCTAGTTTTCAGTATTTAAGATATGATTTTGAATTAAATATGTATATAGCAATATTTATTACTTTTGTAATTATGATAATAGGATTGTTATTAAACATAAAAATAAATAAAAGGATATAAAAAAAGTGCATTCATAATTGAATGCACTCTCTAATACAATTTTTCACCTATTTTTAAGCTTATTTTGCTGGAGTTAATTTAGTTAAAGCATCTTCAACAAGAGCTGTCCAAGTAGCACCAGTAACGCCATCAACATAAATGTCATTAGCTTTAATCATTTTATCATAAGCTGCTTTAGCTCTAGCAGGACCGCTTGAATGACCGCATTTAGTCATTACAACCTTAGTTAATTTACCGCCTGCAACTGTTACTTTAGCTTGGTAGTCTCCTTGTTTTGTTTTGTAAGTAGCTTTGTAATTACCTAAATAAGTACCATCAGGTATTTTAGCTAAATCAATTTTAGCTTGAGCAAAAGCTATCATACCAAACAATAATGCAATTGAACCTACAAATGCAATCAATTTAGTAGACTTCATACTTTTCTACTAATATATATTTTTATTATATAATAAACTTATCTTTCATTTAAATGTAAGATAAAAATAAAAAAAAATTACATTATTTTGTTATTTTCTTACCTTTTCTTAAATCATATAATAAATTATCATATTCTATAGAGGCTGTTATATTATAATATCTATTATCTACATAATTTGAATATTCTATTTTTATATTATTGGATATAAAGCTCTTTAAATCATCATAATATTTATAGTTTTGTGGCAATTCTTTTGTAAAAGCGTTCTCAATTTTAACCATAGAAAGAGATAAAGCAGCATTATAAGCACTATTTTTATTTTCTTCTGATGTAGCATTATTATAACTATTTGGATATCCTATTGAATTAATAGTAAATTTATTTTCATTAATCCAACCATTATTAAGAGTTTTAGAATTAGTATTTACAGAACTACAAGAATAAATAAAAAGCAATATTATAATAAAATATCTCATAATAACCTCAAATGTTTTATATAAAAATAATCGTAAAAATTTAATTTTTTTTAATAATATAATTTTGTATATTATTAATTTTAGTTTATAATATTACCGAATATATAAATAATTTTTTTAAAGAATGGGATTTTACTATGAAAAAATACATAGCTATTTATTTTTTATTAATAAGCAATTTACTATTTTCTCAAATATACACATTACAAAACAATGAAACTCTAAAAAATGCATATATATTAAGTGATACAAACTATGCAATAATTATAGAAAAGAATAATGCTAACAATATAACCTATGATATACTTTATAAAAACAGCAGATTAGAAGGATATAAAGATGCTGGTATAATAAAAGTTTTACCAAATGGAACATTGGTAGCTACTATGCTTAAACCTTCTATTGGCAAAGATATGTGGGTTGTTATATACGGAAACAAAGAGCAAGAATTTGACTCCATAGAAGCATCTGCTTTTGCTGGAAACAACTCTATAATATTTGCAAGACTTATGGATTATGGTGTTGCTGTTATTAACGGAGAGGCAGCAACTCAGTATTCTGAATTATATGAATATGTTATAAATGATAATAATTATGCATTTTCTTATTCTAGAGACGGAGAATATTTTATTAATATAAACGGCGAAGAAAAAGCTGTTGCAGGAAAAGCAGAAAAAATTAAATATGCCAATGACGGAAGAACTTTAATATATGTTGTAAATAGTGAAGGAAGTGCTGTTATATATAATGGAAATAATGATACAGAGAGTTTTATATCTGTTGATGATTTAGCTTCATACAATTTACAAAATCAAGCATACGCTGTAAAGTTAATGCCTCAAATAGACACTAATTTAACAACGAATGATAATATAAATAATATAATGTCTACAAATATTAACACAAACGATACTATTCTTACAAACATATCTACCGTTACAAATTATAATTTATCTAATATAAGTGTTTATACAAATGAAGAGGGTATAACTGTAAAAGGTCAATCAAACACTATAGCATTAATGATGGTTACAAATGTTATTACAAACATAGTAGAAAATACATTAAATTTTACAGACACCAATAATAATCTTATTGTTACAAATGAATTTATAAACACAAGCATTTTAATAAACAATAGAAATATAGGCGAGTTTAATCTAATTACAAATATGAGTTTTTCTCCAGACGGTCAAAGTTTGGTATTTATTAATATAGATACAAACGATATGATGCAATTATATGTTAGAGGAAATATGTTAGGAAGCTATGAGGATATATACACTTATCAATATTCTAAAGACTCAAAGAACTTTGCATATGGAGTAAGCAGCAATAATATATCTTTTATAATACTTAATAACAAAAGAATTAATGAAGATTATAATAAAATAAATAATATATATTTTTCTGACAATAATGAATTAGTATACAATGCCTCAAAAAATGACAGGGAATATATTATATCCGACAATTTTGAAAGCCCTTCATACAACTCTGTAACTTCATTTAAGTTTTATGGAGATTCTTTTGCTTTTACAGCAGAGAGACTTGGAAGGAAGTATTATTTCATATGGAATAAAGAGACAGCTACAAGAAAAGAGTTAGGCGGATATGATTATATATCAGAAATAGATGCCTACAGCAGCGAAGCAATATCAATAGCTTCAGACGGGAAGAATGTCTTTATAATAAAGAACGGTTTTATATACTAAATAAATATATTTTGCAGTAGATTTTTTATTTTATTCAACTTTTTCCCGCAGCAAAAAGTGCAAATTTAATATCTTTATATAAAAGAAATATATAAATAATACCATATATTTTTAGCTATATTTCATAAAAATGCAGTTCTTTTGCTTCTTTTATACCAATAAAAGAAGTGGGGGGGCGGGGGCTAGTCCCCGCAAATAATTAAAATAAAAAAGTTAAAAATTTTAAGAATATATTAAAACAATAATTTTCTATCAACTTTTTCCCGCAGCAAAAAGTTTTTACCCTACGGGTACGCTTCGCGAAAGTGCAAGTACTTGAGCGTTATATATTTTGGAATATTATAAAATAAAAAATTAATTTTTATCAAACTTAAATTTTTTCACTTTATACTAGCAATAAAATCTTTTAAGTCTTTTGGGATTTTTGCCTTTACTTTTATACGCTCATTGGTGATTGGGTGATTAAACTCAAGCATATAAGAATGAAGTGCCTGCCTATAAAAAAAGCCTTCTGGTATTATGCTTTTTTCTATAAAAGAATTAAAAACTTTTGGTCCATATTTGCCGTATATTTTATCTCCAACCATATAAAGATTTTTTGAATGAAGATGCACCCTTATTTGATGCATTCGTCCTGTGTAGAGTCTTATTTTTAGTATGGCATAATCGCCTATTTTTTTTACAGTTTTAAACTTCGTCTTTGAATATTTTGAGTCTTCAACATTTTCTTTATGAAGTATTTGATATCTTCTGTAAAGTTTATCTCCTACTTCTTGCATATATCCTTCAACAGTAAAAGAATCTTCTATATCTTTAGCATTTTCTACTATTGCAATATAAGTTTTTTTTATATTATTATTTTTATTTGCAAGCATAGCACAAAACTTTGAAGCCACCAAAGAACCGCGTGAAAGTATTACACACCCGCTTGTCTCTCTGTCTATTCTATTAATCATATTTAAATGACAGCCTAATCTCTCTTGCATAATAGTATGCAAAGTATTGTAATAATATTTCCCAGAAGGAATAACAGGCAAATTAGCAGGCTTATTCACTATAATTAAATCGCCATCATCATAAATTATTTCTATATCTTTATTTACATCAGGCTCTTTCATATCTTTAAAATAGTATGATATCTCATCGCCTTTAGAAACGCTTCGGGTATATTTTATTTTTTCCCCATTTACTAATACAAGTCCCTCACCTATCAAATCCTGCCACTTGTTTCTGGAATAATAAGAAAACCTGTTTCCCATATATTTATCTAGTCGCATAGATTCAATATCTTCTTCAATGCGGCATTTCCTTATAACAGCACCTTCATACAAATCTTTATTAGCAGAATGGAGTTTATTTCTAGATTTTTTCATAGTTTGGATTTATTTATAAAAATAATTATTTAAAATCTTTATAAAGCATACTAGGCTGAACATCAGTATTATTTTGATATTTGCTGCTTGCATACTCTTCATATTCGCCGTCTATAGTGTGATAATAAAGCTGAGCAATCTCTACTTCTGGATATATTATTATAGGCTTAATGCAAAATATCTCTAATGTCCAATATCCAGCAAAACCAACATCTCCAAACCCAGCAGTAATATGTATGAATATACCTAGCCTTCCTATAGATGACCTACCCTCTATCATAGGTACATATTTTTTTGTTTTTGTATATTCTAAAGTTCTTCCCAAATAAAGCTGATTAGGCTTTAACTCATATCCTGTTTCAGGTATAATGATTTCTTTAGTTTCATTTGGCTTTTTCATATCTAATACATTATCTTTATATACTAAAAGTTTATTATGAAGCCTTACATTATAACTATTTGAGTTTAATTGTTTTCTGTTGAAAGGTTCTATTATAATATTTTTATTTAAATTCTTTTCTATTTCAAGTCCAGACAAAATCATTTTATTTGTACCTTAATTTTTTATATTTATTTCTTTATTTTTCGGTATTATTATTGTATAATTTATGTATTATAAAATTATATTACGAGGTATTAAAAATGCTATCTATAAATTATAAAAATGTATTAAGTTTTTTGCAAGAGCATGAATTAGAGTATTTATCAAGCTCAGCACAGTATGCTAATGAGCTTTTAGAGAATAAAAAAGGTGCTGGCAATGATTTTTTAGGTTGGGTTGATCTTCCAACTGAAGCTATGAAGATGGTAAAAGATATTGAAGCTTTGGCAGCAGAAATAAGAGAGAATGCTGAAGTATTAGTATCTGTTGGTATTGGCGGTTCATATCTTGGCGGAAAGGCTGTTATAGAATCTTTCTTAAATCCTTTTGCTCAAGCTAAAAAAGGTAATACTCAAGTTATATATGCTGGTCATAATATGAATGGTGAATATTTTAAACATTTATTAGATTATTTGAAAGGCAAAGATTTTTATATTAATGTTATATCAAAAAGCGGAACTACAACAGAACCTGCTATAGCTTTTAGAGTATTAAAAGAATATGCTGAAAAAAGATACGGAAAAGAAGGAGCAGCAAAAAGAATAATAGCTACTACAGATAAGGCAAAAGGTGCATTAAAAACATTATCTACAGAAAATAAATACAGAACTTTTGTAATACCTGATGATGTCGGCGGAAGATATTCTGTACTTACTCCTGTTGGACTTATACCTATAGCAGCTGCTGGAATAGATATTAAAGAGTTTGTAAAAGGTTTTGATTCTATGGCTAAGGCTACAAAAAAATCAGATTATAAGAAAAATCCTTCTATGCTTTATGCTATGCTAAGAAATGCACTTTACAGTAAAGGATTCAATACAGAAATAATGGTAAACTATATTCCAAGAATGCATTATATATCTGAATGGTGGAAACAATTATACGGAGAGAGTGAAGGTAAAGATAAAAAAGGAATATTCCCTGCTTCTGTTGATTTCTCTACTGATTTACATTCTTTAGGTCAATTCATACAAGATGGAAGAAGGGGATTATTTGAAACTGTTATAAGAGTAGATGAAGAAGAAATAGATTTAAAAATAAAAAAAGAAGAGTCTGATTTAGACGGACTTAACTATTTAAAAGGAAAAACTTTACATCAAATAAATAAATCTGCATTAGAAGCTACTGTTTTAGCCCATGTTGATGGAGGAGTTCCTAATATAATAGTAGATATAGACAAAATTACTCCATTTACTATTGGTGAGCTTATGTATTTCTTTGAGAAGGCTTGCGGTATATCTGGACATATGCTTGGAGTTAATCCATTTGATCAGCCCGGTGTTGAGGCTTATAAGAAAAATATGTTTGCTATGCTTGGTAAAAAAGGCTATGAGAAAATGGGTAAAGAATTAAAGGCAAGATTAAATAAATAATTTTTTTATATCATAATAAATAAACAAAGAGGCGTTGTAATTTGCAATTGCCTCTTTTTTGTATAATATAAATTATACTACTAAAATATAATAAAATATTTTATAACTTGAGTTTTTTTATTATTTTGATAATATATTTTTATGATTAGTGTAATTATACCAGTATACAATGTAGAAAAATATTTAAGAGATTGTTTAAATAGTGTAATAGGTCAGACATATAAAGATTTAGAAATAATATGCATAAATGACGGCTCTAAAGACAATTCACTTTCTATACTTGAAGAATATGCAAAAATAGACAAAAGAATTATAATAATAAATAAAGAAAATGCTGGAGTTTCTGCTGCAAGAAATGACGGAATAGAAAAAGCGGTCGGTGAATATATATTTTGTTTAGACAGCGATGATTATGTAGATAAAGATTTTTTGGAAATGTTTTATAATAATGCTAAAAAAAATAATAGTGATTTGGTTGTACTTGGTAATTTTTGGGGGCTTGATAAAAGAGCTACAAAAAAATACCATTCAGCACTTCCTACTTGTTCTATGTTTATAAAATCAAGTATTTTAAAAGAAAATAAACATTTAAGATATCCTTTAAATATTCAGCCCGGAGAAGACGGCATATTCTCTCATGAACTTTTAATGTATACAAAAAATATAAGCTATGAATATGATACTCATTATCATTATATTAAAAGAGAATGGCAGGATTCATCAAAGGCGGTAAAAGAACCAAAAATATTATTAAACGCTATAAAACAGTGGTTTGATATCTTAGATGAGTTTTATACTAAATATAATTTTTGGAAAAGTAAGTCATTATCTTTTGCTAAGTTTGTGGAACAAGAGGCTTTTTTAGCCTTTAGAACAAAAAACTTTACTGCAGATGATGAGAGAAAAGTTTTTGATATGATGAAAAATATATTAAAAAAAATAATAGTTAATATTCATAAAGATGATTATAAATACTTTTCTAAAGAGTTTATATGTTTAATAGAATCAAATACAATTAAAGAATATTATTCCATTATAAAATATAAATACAATTATATAAGATTTAAAATATTTAATCAAAATGTTTCTATTAGATATAGAGAAAACAGATATAAATTATATAAAAATGATAAGATTTAATATAATATTGATATAATAAATTAATATTATATTATTAAAATAATTATTACTAATAATAAGAAATAAAAACTATGGATATGTTTGTATTAACAAAACTATAGAATCTGTATTTTTACTTTAATGGACGGTGATAAGCCAGTAGGATGTACTATAAATACTTCAACACAAATAAGAGCAACGCCAACTACAATTATGATTAGCGTAAACAAAAATAATTATACCAATGAATGCATCAAAAAAAGCGGTAAATTTGCTTTATCTATTCTTTCCGAAAAAAGCGACCCTTCATTAATAGGTTGTTTTGGTTTTAGAAGTTCAAAAGATTGTAATAAATTTGAAAATGTTAATTATGAAATGAAAGAAGGACTTCCTGTTATAAAAGATGCTAATGCTTATTTTGTATGTAAAGTTGTAAATAGCTTCGATGTATTTACTCATACTTTATTTATAGGTGAATTGGTAGATGCTGATATATTTGATAATAATACTAATTCTATGACTTATTCTTATTATCATACAGTAATAAAAGGAAAAACTCCTCCTAATGCTTCCACTGCAAATGCATACGAAAACAAAGCAGAAAAAAAGGAAGAAACAGAAAAGCCTAAAGCAATATATAGATGTAAAACTTGCGGATTTGAATATAAAGGAGAAATTCCATTTGAGGAACTTCCTAATGATTGGAAATGTCCATTATGCGGAGAGCCTAAGAGTAATTTTGAAAAAGTAGAATAATTGTTATAGTATTAAAACATTGAAATTTATTTTTATAGTATTATAATGTTTCGATGTTATAATACTATAAGGATAAACGCAGATGAGATATATTTTTTTACTAATATTAGTTTCTTTAATTTCTTGCAGCAATAATAATAATAATAATAATAATAACACAACTGACAAACTTCAAGTATATGCAAGTATATATCCTATTTATGATTTCGCTAAAAAAATTGGCGGGGAAAAAATAGATATTTATAATATAACTTCAGCTGGTTCAGAGCCTCATGATTTTGAGCTTACATCAAAAGATATGGCTAATTTAAGCAAGGCTAATTTATTTATATATAATGGTGCTTCAATGGAGCATTGGGCAGATACTGTTAAAAATACAATAAAAGATTTAAAATATTTAGAGGCTTCTTCAAATATAAATAATGAAGAATTAGACCCTCATTTTTGGCTTTCACCTAAAAAGGCAAAAGTTCAAATGGAAAATATAAAAAATATGCTTGTAGAATTAGACAGTAGAAATGCTGACTATTATAATTCTAATTACAATTTATATGCTAATAAATTAGATGAGCTTGATAAAAGCTTTAGAGATAATTTACAAAATATAAAAAATACTAATTTGGTTGTAACTCACCCTGCATTCGGACACTTCTGTAAAGAATATAATCTTAATCAAGTTGCAATAGCAAGAGATGAAGCAGATGCTAAGGCTATGGCTCAAACAATTAATTTTATAAAAAACAACAATATTAAAACTATATTTTATGAAGACTTCTCAAGTTCTAAGCTTGTAGATTCCATTGCAAAAGAAACAGGGGTAAAAGTAAGTGCATTAAACCCTATAGAATCTTTAAGCGAAGAATATATAAAATCTGGAGAGGATTATTTTTCTATAATGCAAAAAAATCTCGAAGCTATAACAAATGCTCTTAATAATTAATAAAATAATAAAATAATTAATTAAGGTTTTTTAATGGAAAATATAATAAGTTTTAAAAATGTGCATTTCGGATACACTCAAGAAGACATATTAAAATGCATAAGCTTTGATATAAATAAAGGAGACTTTGTTTCTATTATAGGTTCTAATGGTGCAGGCAAAAGCACTATATTAAAACTTATTTTAGGCGAAATTAATCAGTATAGAGGCGAAATAAAACTATACGGTGAAGACATTAAAAGATTTAAAAATTGGCAGCACATTGGATATTTAGAACAGAATGCATACTATAAAATATTAAATTTCCCTGCAACTGTTTATGAGATAGTAATGTCTAATATGTTTGCAGATATTGGTTTATTTAAGTTTCCAAATAAAAAGCATAAAGAAAAAGTATTTGAAGCATTAAAACTTTTAGGTATATATGATTATAAAGAGAGACTTATATCAAAACTTTCAGGCGGGCAGATACAGAGAGTTTTTTTAGCAAGAACTTTAGTACAAAACCCTAATTTATTAATATTAGATGAACCTACTAACGGGGTTGATATTGAAACTATTAATTTTTTATATAATATGCTTCACACTTTAAATAAAGATAAAAAAGTAACTATTGTAATGGTTACACATGATATTGAGAGAATGTCAAAAATTTCAAATAGAGTTTTTTGTTTTGAAAATGGCACATTAGTTGAGTTAGATAAAAATCAAATAAACATGGAATTATCACATAAGCACAAGCATCCAGACGGAAGCAGTTGTTCTTGCTAATAATATATAAAAGGTTGTTTACAAATGGAAATATTTCAATATGAGTTTATGCGTAGGGCTTTTTTGGTGGGGGTGCTTTTAGCTATCATAATACCTTCTATTGGGGTTTTAGTTGTATTAAAAAGGCTTTCTATGATAGGAGATGCTATATCTCATACTTCTCTTGCGGGCGTGACTTTTGGACTTGTATTTAATATTAATCCGATACTAGCTTCTATGATATTTTGTGTTTTATCTGCTTTATCTATAGAGTTTATAAGAAAAAAAATTGCAAGATATGGCGAGATGTCTATATCAATCATTATGTCTTTTGCTATTGGGCTTGCGGGGTTATTATCTGGTTTTGTTTCTAATAATGCTAATTTTAATAGTTTTTTATTTGGAAGCATTGTAGCTATTAGTGATTTTGAATTAAAGTTGGTTGTAATTATAAGTATTATTTCTATGTTAATATTTATATTTTTATACAAAGAGATTTTTTATATAGCATTCAATGAAAGACTTGCAAAACTTTCTGGTGTTCCTGTAAATAGAATTAACTTTATTTTTACAATACTTACAGCAATAGTAGTTTCTATATCGGCGAGGGCTGTTGGTGCTTTGATTGTATCATCTATGATGGTGGTTCCTGTTGCTTGTTCTATGCAGGTAGCTAATAGCTATAAAAAAACTATTGTTTATGCTGTATTATTTAATTTAGTTTTTACAGTTTTAGGAATATTTCTTTCATATTATGAGGGATTAAAACCGGGCTCTACTATAGTTTTAATAAGCGTAATAAGTTTTGTATTAATTGCGATAATAAAATTTTTCTTAAATAAAAAGTGAAAATTATTTGTATATGTTTTTAAATACTTAAACTAATGTAAATGTATTATTATTATTTATAGAATTAGCTCTAAAAATATTTTTTATATTCTGCAAACTGGACGTATGTATTTAAAATATTCATTAGGATTATAATAAAAATACATTATTTTATTTGGAGAAGTATCTATAATATAATGTTCATCATTAAAATTTTTCATTGCTTCTTCAATTTTTTTCTCTACAGTATTATTTTCTTGAATATAATTAAAAGCACCATGTTCAAATACCACATAATCAGATTCATATACATTAAGCAAATGCATATTTTTAGGCACATCTTCACAATAATTAAAAGGAAGCCTTATACCCCAACATTCAACTCTCCTAATTTCCCAATCACAAAATCTCCCTTTCTCATCATTAATATAAGCCATAATTTGTCCGCTTGAGCAATTAATTTCACTTCCTCCGTTATCATCTAATTTACCCTTAATGCTATCAAGTATACCGCATACTGTTTTATAATCCTGACCTTTTATAAGGTTTTGTTTCTGCCAAAAGTCCCAATAACCGTTGCTTTCATAATTTTTAATATAAAGAAACTTATGTGATGGAATTTTTATAAAATATACTTTTACTTCTTCATTAGATTTATACATTCCTATTTCACCTAATCCGAATAAGTATCTGTCAAATGCTGTTATCTTTGTACGAAGCATTAAAGGTTTAGGGTTTCTTCTATATTCTATTGGAGTAATATTATATAATTCTTTAAAATACCTCGTAAATGACTCATGTGAAGAAAATCCATAATCAAATGCAATATCTAATAGTTTTCTTTTAGTATCTCTTACCTCTTTTAAAGCAAAAGATAATTTTATTAGTCTTGTATATTCTTTAAATGTTATTCCAGTTATCTTTTTAAACTTCTTTGTAATATAAAACTCTGAATATCCTAATCTATTAGAAATATTATTTAATGTTAATTCTTCATTTTTATACTTTTTAATGCATTCATCAATTTCATCTATAATTATTTGTATTAATTTATTCCATTCATACATTGTTTTATACCTCTTTATTTAATTATACAACAATTAAAGATTATATCTTGACATTACTTGTCTTTTTATAATAGATTTATTTTAAAACTAAGATAATAAAATATTTATATTGTTTTTGGTTCTTTTGACGAAGTCCGCACCGCGACCGAAGGAAGTGCCTGCGACCGTAGGAAGTACCTTTAGGTATGGGTGCGAGCTGCAGGAAAAAGAACAACAAAACAATTGACAAACTTAAAATTTTTTAGTATATAATATTATATATATTTTTTATATTACTAAATCTTTTAAACTTATTGGAATACTATGAATATAAAAATAATAGCAGTATTTGTATTAGGAATATTATTGATCTTAGGAGGAATAAAAAGACTTGCTGCTGTTGTTATTGTTTCAAAAAAATATGTGCATACTGTATGTATAGTTGAACAACATAATAGTGAAAAAGTATATAAATCTGGAAAATTAAGACACAAAAATACAATGGTTATAAGTTATGAAACTGAAAAATACGGAAAACTATATGCAAAACTTAAAAGCCATTATCCTTTCAGAAAGGCTGGGGATAAATTACCTTTATGGTTTGATCCAAATAAACCAAGAAATATAAAACTTCCTTTTTCTGAAAGCTGTATTGGTATATCATTAATAGTTTCAGGATTAGTACTTATATATCTAGGAATTTTGATTGTAAAAAATTAAAATATCATATAAAAAATACTTGACAAATATAAACATATTTATTATATTATAGGTACATAGAGGAAACTTTTCTTTATAGACTATATAACTGACTATGTTTGTAATTATATATAACATAGTAATCAGAGGAAACTCGTCATAACGGCTTAATGCCATAGCTCATGTGCTTATATAATTAAGTACATTTACTGCGTAACTGTCAGAGGAAACTCGTCATAACGGCTTAATGCCATAACTAATGTGCTTATATAATTAAGTACATTTACTGCGTAACTGTCAGAGGAAACTCGTCATAACGGCTTAATGCCATAGCTCATGTGCTTATATAATTAAGTACATTTACTGCGTATCTGGTGTAACTGTCAGAGGAAACTCGTCATAACGGCTTAATGCCATAACTAATGTGCTTATATAATTAAGTACATTTACTGCGTAACTGTCAGAGGAAACTCGTCATAACGGCTTAATGCCCATAGCTCATGTGCTTATATAATTAAGTACATTTGCGACCATATTTCTGGGTCTACTTGGGGAAACTCCCTACATAATTAAAACGTCATTGTACTTAATTATTTAAGTACAATGATGGTATATTTGTGATAGTAGATATATAAAAGGAGAATATAAATGAAAAAATTAAATATAAAAAAATATTTATCTTTAGGCAATATAGTATGCATGATAGATGATGGTGTTCTATCATTTATTGAAAATAGTATTAGAAAAGAAACTATAGAATCTAAAATAAACTATTTAATTAATTCTTTTTCTAATAAAATCATTATGTCATCTAAACTGTATAAAAAAATTGAAGATGGTATATGGGAAATAAGACATCATGATATAAGAATATTTTGTTATAAAGAAAATAATAATTGGTTTTTATATCATGCTATGATAAAGAAATCAGATAGAATAGGGGATGAAATATACATTGTTAGAAAAAAATATAATGAATTAAAAATGATTATAAATTAATCGTTTAATATCATTCAATATCAAATTAATATGGTATGGCATATATTTTTATGTCATACTATATTTATATAATAATCATTTATTAACTATTACTAAAAATTATTTATTGTTGTCATCAGTTTTAAGTACGCTTATAAATGCATCCTGCGGAATCTCTACGTTTCCAATAGCTTTCATTCTCTTTTTACCTTCTTTCTGTTTCTCTAATAATTTTCTTTTTCTTGTAATGTCTCCACCATAACATTTAGCTGTAACATTTTTTCTTAATGCACTTATATTTTCACGTGCAATGATTCGTCCTGCAATTGCTGCTTGTAGAGGAATCTGAAACATATGCTTTGGTATGAGATGTTTTAATTTTTCTATAATCTGTCTTCCTCTGCTTTCTGCGTTGCTTCTATGAGCCATAAATGATAATGCATCTACAACTTCACCATGAACAAGTATGTCTATTTTTTCTATTTGGCTTTCTCTAAAATCAGAAAAATCATAATCAAATGAAGCATAACCTCTTGATATAGATTTTAATTTATCATAAAAGTCGTATACTACTTCTATTAAAGGTAAGTCAAATTTTATTTCTGCTCTTTTATCATCTAAATATGTTAGAGAAGTTTGTGTTCCTCTTCTGTCTATACAAAGAGATATAATGTTTCCTAAATAATCAGTAGGTACTATTATAAGAGCATTAATAAAAGGCTCATAACATTTTTCTATATACTGTGCAGAAGGAAAGTCGGCAGGGTTATCAATGAGTTTTTCTTCTCCATTTGTGAGTTTTAATTTCACTTCTACAGAAGGGCTAGTTATTACAAGATTAAGATTAAACTCCCTCTCAAGACGTTCTTGAACAATTTCTAAGTGCAAGAGTCCTAAGAAACCGCATCTGTATCCAAACCCTAAAGCAATGGAACGCTCTGGCTCATAAACCAAAGAAGCATCATTAAGTTTTAATTTTTCTAATGCCTTTTGTAGGTTTGTATAATCTTCATCCTCTGCAGGGAAAATGCCCGCAAATACCATAGGTAAAACTTCTTTATAGCCAATCAAAGGTTCATCGGAAGGGTTTTCTTCGAGGGTAATAGTATCACCTATTTTTATGTCAGATATATTTTTAATGCCCGCAATAATGTAACCCACTTCACCGCTTTTAAGTTCATTTGCAGATTTAAGTCCAAGTAAAAGTGTACCGCATTCTTCAACTTCATACTCTGCTTTAGTTTCCATCAAAAGAAGCTTATCATCTTTTTTAATAGAGCCGTCAAATATTCTCACTATCATAACAGCACCGCGAAAAGGGTCATAATAAGAATCAAATATTAACGCTCTTGTTTTTTTATCAGTATTATCTTTTGGAGCTGGTATCATCTTAACAACTACTTCAAGTATCTCGTCTATTCCTATATCATTTTTTGCACTCGCTAAAACAATATCATCTTTATTAACACCAAACTCTTTTTCCATCTGCTCTTTACAAAGTTCAATATTAGCAGCAGGTAAATCTATTTTGTTTATAACAGGTACAATCTCTAAATTATTTTCAAAAGCAAGATAAAAATTAGAAATAGTTTGAGCCTCAACCCCTTGAGCAGCATCAACTACAAGTATAGCACCCTCACAAGCAGCAAGTGAACGAGAAACTTCATAATTAAAGTCAACGTGTCCGGGTGTGTCAATCAAATTAAGAGTATATACTTCTCCGTCTTTTGCTTCATAAGAAAGTTTTACAGCCTGGCTTTTTATTGTTATCCCTCTCTCTCTTTCTATATCCATAGAGTCCAAAATTTGTGCCTTCATCTCTCTGCTTGATACAGCTTTAGTATGTTCTATAATTCTGTCAGCTAAAGTGCTTTTTCCATGGTCAACATGTGCTATAATACAAAAATTCCTAATTTTCTCTGCGTATGACATTTATTAAAATATATCCTTTTAAAAAATTAATAATTAAAGATTGATAGAATATTATAATATAGCAAGGTTGTTTTTGCAAATTATTTTTTATGCAGGAATATGGTATTTAATTTATATTAGTTATTTTAAGTAATTATTATTATCATAGTTTTTTTAAATTATAAATAATAGTAAATTTAAAAAATTATTTTTTATTTATTAAAAGAAAAGACGGCACAACTATAGAAAGAAATATTGCTGAACAAAAAAGAAAATCTTCTATTGTCATGTTATAACTATATTTTATAAAATTTTTGTCATGTCTAAATGGGGTAGGTTTAGAATCTCCGTCTGGACCTTTACATTCTTCTTGAGAGAAAATAACTATAATAGATAGTATTGCAATAAATAAAAGTTTTTTCATAAATTAAAACCAAAAATATTTTTCTAATAATAATATATATTAAAAAAATACGCAATTATGGGTATTATAATAATTAAAAAATTTTATTTTTTATTGGAAATATAATATAATTCAAACATGAAAAAAAGTATAATGAAACTTCCGCAATCTGTGGCAAATCGTATAGCTGCTGGAGAGATAATAGAGAGACCTTCTTCAATGTTAAAAGAGCTTCTTGAAAATGCTGTTGATAGCGGTGCTGATAATATAGAGGTAAAAGTAGAAGATGCTGGAATAAAAACTATGATAGTAGAAGATAATGGAAGCGGTATGGCTTTTGATGAACTTCCATTAGCAATTACTCATCATGCTACTAGTAAAATTTATTCTATAGAAGATTTGGATAATATATATACTTTAGGTTTTAGAGGTGAGGCATTAGCTTCTATAGCGGATGTTACAAATTTAGAAATAGTTTCAAAGAGTATTGATGAAAAAACAGGGGGGAAGATTGTTGTTGAGGCTGGGAAAATATTAGAACACAAACCATATGCTTCTGTTAATGGAACTAAGATTACTGCTAAAAATCTTTTTTTTAATATACCTGCAAGATACAAGTTTTTAAAGCATATATCAAGAGAGTTTTATTTGGTTAAAGAAGTATTTGATATGGAGGCTTTGGTTCAGCCTAATATCACTATAAAACTATATAATAATGGAAAGCTTGTAAATAGTTATTTGAAAGTTGATAATTTAAAAGATAGAATTGAAAATTATTTGAATGATAGTAATATTTTTTCAAATTTAATAGAATTAAATATAGAGAAAAATGATATAAATATATACGGACTTTTTTCTAATTCTAAAATAAGCCAGTCTATGAGGAAGAATAATTTTATATTTTTAAATAATAGACCAATAGAAAATAGAGTTATTGCATACGCTATAAAAAATGCCTATTCTAATGCCATACCGAAAGAGAGATATCCATTTTTCTTTTTATATATTAATGTAGATACAAATAAAGTTGATGTTAATGTGCATCCAAGTAAAAAGGAAGTGAGAATAAAAAATGAAAGAGATATTTCAGGCATAATTTATAATGCTATATACAATAATATTAATAGTGTAAATAATTTTTCTTCTGTTAATATTGAAGTTGATGTTGATAAAGATATTACTCCAACATTTCCACTACAAAGTAGTAATAATATAACTACAAATAATCCTAATAATAATTTTTCTAATAATAATTTTGATGAAGCAAAAACTAGTAATAATTTTCAATTTAATAATGAATTAGTATCTAATGCTAATAATGAGTTATATAATAAAAATGATATAAATAATAATAATAATAATAATTTAGAAACTCAAAAAAATAATATAGAGTTTGGTGAGTATGTAAAAGTAGTAGGGCAGGTTTTCTCTTCATATATTATAGCCGAGAGAGGAGGCGAAATGTATATTATAGATCAGCATGCTGCATACGAAAGGCTCAATTATGAGAGAATATACAAAACTTTAATTAATGGTAAATTAGAATATGAGAAACTGCTTATACCTTGTGAAATAGAATATATAGATTATGAAATAGATATATTAAACTCTTCAAAAGAACAGATAGAATCTATAGGTATAAAGTTTGAAGCTAATTCAAAAAATAGCATTATAATAGATGAAGTTCCAATATATATTCCTAAAAATCAAAAGATAGAGAAAGTTATTAAAGATATTTTGGATATATATATTTCCAAAGAGAGTAATAATAGTTTAGAGAAATTAATAAAACATACATGCAGCACAATATCTTGTAAATATTCACCAAAGGCAGGGGATAAACTTTCCATTAATGATATGCAAACATTACTTGATTTACTTGAAGAAGAAAATATATTAACTAATTGCCCGCATGGAAGACCATTTGTTTTAAGACTTTCAAAAGATTATCTAGATAAAAAATTCTTTAGATGATTTAGCTATTATATATATTTTGAAAGCGAATTAATGAATATTTATATTGTTTTAATTTTATTGCTTATATAAATATATAAAATAATACCATATGTTTTTAGTTATATTTAATAAAAATGCAGTTCTTTTGGTTCTTTTATACCAATAAAAGAACTATGGGCGTGTACCCTAAGGGCACGCTTCGCAGGGGACTAGTCCCCACAAATAAGAAAATTCTATTGTTCTTTTTCCCGCAGCAAAAAGAACCAAAAAGTGCAAGTATTTTAGTTTCATATATAGAGAATATATAAAATAATAACATATTTTTTGAGTGGTAAAAAATTTGATAGTATATATAAATTAACAAAGCTTGTTTGTTTTACTATATCTTAATTTATTTTTAAATAGATTTATTGCTTTTCTATAGATTCAAAATAACAAGCCATAAAGTCGCCTTCGCCGCTTTCAAAATCGGTTACCATAGAAGAAACTTTTTTATTAAGTTCTTTTATCATTTTGTATGCTAATTCATTTGCTTTAGATTCTGTTATTTTAGGGTTGGTCTTTAATATTTGAGATATTACTTTATTGATATTTACTCTTTTGTAAACGCCGTCGCTATCCATAAGCCTGCCTTCATCAATAAATAAAGTCTACAAAGTATATAATAATATAGATATAATACTTTATAGACTTAAATATTTGTATATTTATTGATTAAATAATTATTTTTTTAAGCCATAACGTTTTTTGAATTTATCAACTCTACCAGCAGTATCCAATATTTTTTGTTTACCAGTAAAGAAAGGGTGACAATTATGACAAATGTCAACGTGTAAAGTTTTTTGAACTGAATGTATTTTGAAATTAGCACCGCAAGCACAATTTACATCAGTTTCATAGTATTCTGGATGTATATTTTTTTTCATTGATTTATCTCCAAAAAAAATTAAATTATTCTAAACTATCTAAATTATTATATTATAAGTTAAAGTTTATTGCAATAGCTTAAAAATAAATTATGTTTAGGAGTGTGAGATATTGGACATTTTTTAGTATAAAAAAAGCAGTATCCTTGTTATAATATTTTGATATATAAAATAAATAAAGGATACTACTATGAAAAGAGATTATAGCACAGAATTTAAATTATTTATAGTGGATGAAGCATTAGAAACTAAAAATATTAAAAGATTTTTAAAGATGGAAAGAATAAATAAATCCACTTTTTATACTTGGCTTAAGAAATATAAAGACACTGGAACTGTCGCTAATTTTAGTACTAAGCCAAAAACTTCTCCAAATATCTTTAATAATCAAAAAGCTATTAATTTAATTATTGAACTCTATACTAAAGAATATCGAGGTAAGCATTATATTAAAGCATATTTAAATCGTAAAGGCATTAGAATAGGTGTTACAGCTATAGAGAATGTACTAAAAAGAAATAATCTTTGGAGATACAAAACAAAAAAGAAAAAGAAGCGATATGATAAGCGTAAATTTGTCTCTAAAATACAAAAAGAAGGCAAAATAGTTCAAATAGATACTAAATATATCAAATTAGGCAGAAAAACAGTCTATCAGTTCACTGCTGTCGATTTAGCTACTCGCTATAGTTGGAGGCAAATCTATGAAGATAAAACACCTTCTAGTGCTTTATCTTTCTTAAAATATGTCTTAAAAACTTCACCTTTTAAGATACAAGCTATACAAACAGACAATGGTATAGAATATACTTATCGCTGTATTAATACTCCTAAAATAAATATTTTTGATGAATATTGCTTGAAAAATAAATTAGAGAGAAGATATATTCCAGTAGCAACACCAAGATACAATGGCGTAGTAGAAAGAGTACACGGTATAGACGAAAGAGAATTTTATTCACGATTAAATAAAAATATAACTGCAGAATTATTAAGAGAAAAATTAAAAGAATATACACATTTTTATAACAATCAAAGATTGATTTCTTCGTTAGGTTATATTACAATCAAAGAAAGAATCAAAAATATTATAGCAAGTAAAAGTACAATATCTATGGCTCCATGACATAATTATATTCATATTTAAAATTATAATTTTGAAGTTTTTATATTACTGCTAACTATATACATTAATAGTTTAACTATAATACTGTAATTTAAAAAAACTTACTATTTTACTTCTTTTTTAATAATTTCTATCATCTAACAATTAATTTACTATAATTATTTTCTTTGCTTATCAACCATTTTATATTAACTATTCGATTTAAAAAATTTTTATTCGAATATTCTATGCTTCCAGAATTAGGTTTTAATATACCCGTTATAAGCTTAGCGAGAGTAGTTTTGCCGCATCCATTTTTTTCAACTATTGCCGTACATGTATTATCTACATTATCTATATAAAAAGAAACATCATTTAATATATTATCAGAGCTGTCATAAGAAAAAGAAACTGAATTTTATAAACATATATTAACCCCTTATAAAAAATAATTAATTTAAACAAAAAAGCTTTTTTATTTTTGGTTAATATATTTTTATTACATATAAATATTGTATAGTTATTATAAAAAAAATAAATAAAAAAGAGAGACTTAAAAGAAAGCCTCTCTTTAATAATTTAATAAATCATTATTCTTTTACAGCACCGCCTGTTAAACCAGATATAAAATATTTTTGTAATGCTAAGAACACTGCCATTATAGGAACAACAGCAAATATAGCACCAACCATTATCTGTCCATAATCTATTCTCGTGTCTGCTTTTAACTGAGCCAATGCTACAGGCAAAGTAAACTTATCAGGAGAGTTTAATATTATCAAAGGCCAAGTAAAGTTAGTCCACTGAGCAACAAACATGTATATTCCCAATGCTGTTAAAGCAGGAATCATTAAAGGCATAACTATTTTCAAAAATATAGTCCATTCATTTGCCCCATCTATTCTTGCAGCCTCTATAAGAGTGTCTGGAACAGAATGGAAGTTCTGCCTCATCAAAAATATACCAAAAGCTCCGGCTATATCAGGAAGTATTATAGCTAAGTGAGTATTTTGTATATTTAATGTTGTCATCATTCTATATAAAGGAACTAATTTAGCATGTGCAGGAAGCATCATAGTAAGCATTATTATAACAAATACTATATTTCTTCCTTTGTAATTAAATTTAGAAATAGAATATGCTGCCATAGAACAAACTAATAAATTTATCACTGTATAAAGAATAGCAATTTTAAATGAATTAAATAAAGCATTCCATATAGGTATTCTCTCTTGAAGATTTTTTAAATTTTCAAAGAAATTATCCCCAAAAGTTATAGGAGGCGGAAACAAGAAAATATCTCCAGACACTCTTGTAGAAGCTATTAACATGAAGAATAAAGGATAAATACAAGCTATCATACCTATTGTAAGAACTATATAAAGAATTATTCTAGTCATTTTTTGTTGTTTTGAGTTTCTCATTTTTTATCCCCTCCAACTTTTAATTGCAATCTAGAAAGAAGTCCAACTATTACAAGTATTGCTACAGAAATAGTTGCCGCATAAGTTAGGTTTATAGATTGGAAAGCCTGTCTGTATATATATAATCCCAAACTTATAGTAGAATTATTAGGACCTCCATTTGTTAAAAGGTAAGGTTCTGTAAATAAATTTAGAGTACCTATTGTAGAAAGTATTGTTGAAAATAATATAACAGGTTTAAGCATAGGTATTGTTATATGTATAAACTGCTGCACGGCATTAGCTCCGTCAATTGTTGCAGCTTCATAATAATCTTCAGATATACCCTGAAGTCCTGCTAATATTATTATCATATTATATCCAGTCCATCTCCAAGTCATTATAAGCATTATTACTATCCTAGCAGGCCAAGTCTGAGTAAGCCACATAACAGGTCCTAAATTAAATAGAGATAGTAAAAAATTTACAACACCTCTCTCTTGAAACAATAATACAAACATTAAACTATATGCAACAGATTCTACTATAAACGGTATAAAAAATACTGTTCTATATAAACCTTTTAATTTAGTAATTCCTCTATGCAATGCCAAAGACAGTAATATAGCTAACATTGTCATTATTGGCACTTGTATAATTAAGTATATTAGTGAGTTTTTTAAAGATACATAGAAATATTGATCTGATAAAAGCCTTTTGAAATTGTTAATTCCATTAAAAACTAATTGCCCCCTATTTTGGGTCATAAAGCTTAAAATTATTGTTTCTATAAGCGGATATATGCTAAAACAAACTATAAATATTAAAGCGGGAGCAATAAAGAGCCAAGGCGTGATGTTTTTTTTTGTTCTCATAATGCTTATTTCCTTGTTGTTTATATTGCGTAATATTGCAATTTCTGTATATGATAAAACAAATATCATATACAGAAACTATATCATTATTTTTATTATTTTACAATCTTTCTTCCAGTTATACTATTTGCCTGTTCAGCAGCAGCATCTAAAGTTGCCTGTATATCTGAATTATTGTTTACTATCTCTTCATAAGCACTAACAGCTACATTTCTTAAATCGGAATAATCATCTGAATTATAAATAGCAGGAGGTATATTTTTTGTAACATTACCTAATATTTCATTATAATTTTGATTACCAAAATAAGGATCTGGCTGTTTAAATCTTTCATCTTCATAAGCAGGAAGATAAGAAGGGAACAAACCGAATTTTTCATACATCAAAAGCTGACTGTCTACATTAAGTAAAGAATGCTCTACAAAAGCCCAAGCAGCAGCCTGTTTAATAGGATCAGTAGCTGTTATTGTTAGAGTAGAACCTCCTAAAGAAGAAGCCCTTACTCCGCCTTCTGTATAAGCAGGCATTTCCATAGCTCTCCATTTTCCTTTCATTTCAGGCATTTGGTCTTTCATAGTGCCGCCCCACCAGCCGCCATTAAAGCTTATAGCTATTTCGCCATTTTTATGTGCCCTTATTCCAGCATCCCAGCTAGTTGTATTTAATACCAAACCTTCATCTATAAGTCTTTTCACTAACTACAGCTTTAGGAGATGATAAAGTAATATTTCCATTTGTATCAAGATAATAAACATTATTTTGAACCATTAAAGTTCTCCATATACCATCATCTTGAGTAAATCCAAAACATGTTAATTTTACATTAGGCAATTTAGCTTGTAAATCTTTACCAGCCTGTATTAAATCTTCATAAGTTTTTATTTGATTGGTATCTATACCAGCTTGTCTGAATAGGTCTTCTCTATAATAAACAACTACAGGACCTGAATCCCAAGGTATTGAAGTTAATCTTCCCTCTGAATCATAACTTGTAGGTACTTTTGAAGGGTCAACTTTAGAATCTAAATCAGCTGGAGCTAAAGTTTTCATATCTAAAAATCTTTGAGGATAAGTTTCTACATAAGTTTGAATGAAATCACTTTCGATTTGCATTACATCTGGTATTCCCTGCCCAGAAGACAATACAACACCAGCTTTTTCATATAATTGAGGCGGACCTCCAAATTCCTGAACATTAATTTTAATTTTAGGGTATTTTTCATTGAATGTTTTTGCTGTTTCCATTAAAGCCTTAGCAGCAACATTCCACCCCCACACTGTTATTTCTGTTTCTGTGTTTGCATCTATTGTTGTAAGTTCAACTACAGTTTGCTCGGCAGGTTTGTTTCCTGAACAAGCCATCATCATAATTGTAACCGATACCAAACAGATGCATACAAAAAGCTTCCTAATCATAATGATTCTCCTATTACTTAATATAAATATATTATAATAACATTTTACATAAAAATCAATTTCAAAAATGTAAAAAAAAACCAGTATATTTTTTATTATTCAACAGTATTATTTTATATAACTATACTTCACAAAAATATATTAATTTCATATAACAAAAAAACACTGCCGTAAATTATAATCAATCATATTGCTAAAATAATAACAATACTAAATAAAATCATTTTTTATTATAGAAATTCATTTAATATCATATATACTATATAAATGCAAATTATGTAAACTCATATTCAGGAGGAACTTATGAAAAATATAAACCGCAAACAAAAGAAGAATTAGAAAAATTAGTATATGCTGACGGAATAAAACTCTATGATGTAGATACAAGCCTTATCACAGATATGAGTGAGCTTTTTTATAAAAGCAGCAGAAAAGATTTTGAAGGCATAGAAGATTGGGATGTTTCTAATGTTGAGGATATGTCTTATATGTTTGCATATATGAGTTATGATAGTTTTGAAAGCCGTTCTAAAGCTAAGTTTAATCATAATCTTAACAAATGGAATGTATCTAAAGTTAAGCATATGAGTTTTATGTTTTATTATTGTAATGATTTTAACCAGCCTTTAGATAAATGGGACGTTTCAAATGTTGAGGATATGTTTAGAATGTTTGATAACTGTAAAAAATTTAATCAGCCTTTAAATAGCTGGAATGTATCCAATGTAACAAATATGAGCGGTATGTTTCAGGTAGCTGAAAGTTTTAATCAGCCTTTAGACAAATGGGACGTTTCAAAGGTTACAACTATGAGGGCTATGTTTAATTATGCTAAAGCGTTTAATCAAGATATAAGTAATTGGAATGTTAGTAAAGTTGAAGATATGGGTTATATGTTTAGTATATGCGTTAATTTTAATCAGCCTCTTAATGATTGGGACGTATCTAAAGTAAAAACTATGGAAGGTATGTTTAGAAGTGCTTTCAAATTCAATCAGCCTTTAGATAAATGGAATACTTCAAAGGTTGAAAATATGCATGAGATGTTTAATGAGGCTTTAAAATTTAATCAGCCTTTAAATAGCTGGAATGTTTCCAATGTAAAAACTATGGAATGTATGTTTCGCGGTACTGAATCTTTTAATCAGCCTTTGGATAAATGGGATACAAAAAAATTAAAAACGATGTTTGGAATGTTTGACTTTGCCAAAGGTTATAATAGTTTTGACTCATTATCAAATTGGGATTTAAGTAAAGTATCAGAAATGAGTAATTTATGCTTTGGCAGATATGAAGAGTTGCCTTTAAGAATCAAAGCATATCTTCAGGCATTTTATGGTTCTTATAAAGATTATTTAACTATCACAAAAGAGAATGTAAGAGAAGCATATAATGCTATATCGAAAGACACAAATAAAAAAGTTTTGTCATTAAAAAAGAGATTAGAAAGCGAGTTTAGTGAAGAGCTTTCATCAGTTACTAATAATTATAATTTTAAAACCATAGAAGAAGTAGAAAAGTATGTGGAAGATAATTATAATAAAAAAGATGATAAGAAAGTAAGCTTTATAAATGATTGTAAGGTTTTAATAAAAGACAAATCAAGAGAAGTTGAAAATAAAGTTTTAAAATATATATATTTGGAATATTTGCTTCTTAAAAGAGATGTTAAAAGATTAACACAAATTGACAATATAGTTAATTTTCTTGATAAAGAATCATTCATAGAGTTTATTAAAAACATTTATGATAAAACCAATAAAGAAACAGCCGCTTTTATTTATGGAATATATGGAGGTGATGATGCTCTGTATAATATATATAAAAAAGAACAAGATACAAAACTTTCTCTTTTAATAATTAAACTAAATAGTGAAAGTAAGTATGCACTTAGGTTATTGTATAAAATATATACAAGCACAAAAAAATCTGAAGTTCGTTATGAAGCTGATAAATTGATTGACGAAGTGATGAAAAAAATGGATATTGACTATAATGAATTCCAATTAAGATTTTCTTCAAATTTATTATTTAATTCTGAAGGAGAGATGCTTTTAAATAAGGATTATAAATTAATTTTAAACAGTGATTATTCTTTAAGCTTGTTTGATATAAAAAATAATAAAGAATTAAAAAAGATTCCTCAAAACTTTGATGAAAATTTAAAAGAAGAAATAAAAAATTTAAGAAAAGAAGTTGCTGACTTTATAAAAAATACTTCTCATCTTTTAAGTGTTCTACTAATAGAAGGTAGAACATACAGTTATGATTTTTATAAAGATGTTTTTGTTGATAATGAATGATGAATAAGTTTGCTTCAACATTAATATGGAATCTATATGATAAAGATTATAATTTTTTAACAACTTTTAGATATTCAGGCGATGGAAGCTATTCAAACTGTGATGATGAAGAAGTAAAAATTGATGATAATAGTTTTGTAGGTTTAGCAAGTCCTGTAGAAATAGAAGATGAAACTATATCTAAATGGAGAAAGCAACTTGAAGATTATGAATTATCACAGCCATTAGAACAATTATCACTTATAAAATTAGATAAAAATAATTTGCAAAAGGAAATAGAAAAGATTCAAAATGTGGAAATAAGTTATGTTACTTTTAAGAATTTTGGAAGCAGATATGATATGGATGCAGATTTTGTAGGATATAAAGTTATTAAATCATATTCATTTGAGTCAGATGATGGGGATAGTTTTTTGATAACTGCAGATGTTAATGCTGATACAAGCTATAGCGATAAAGTAAAAATTAATATTTATTTTGAAAATGGAGAAGAGACAAGTAAAAGATTTATTTATAGTTTATTGATATTGATGATTCATGATTTTAGATTAACAGATTTATTTTAATAATTATTTTAAAATTGTTTATAAAACATAATTTTTTTTATTGTTCTTTTTCTTGCAGCTATACTCTGCGGAGTTGGTAAAAGAACTAAAAAGTGCAAATGCTTTAGCTTTATATCTTTGGTATATATAAAATAATATATATATTTTATATATACATAAAAAGCTATACTTTATTAAATGCAGTCTTTTTGGTTCTTTTGGCCACAAAAAGAACTGGGGTGCGGGGCAAAGCCCTGCAAATATTTTAAATTAAAAAATTATTTTGACAAAATATATTTGTTTAGGTATATAGTAAGTATTATTATTTGTAGTTAATTGAGTGCTACTATTTACATATATTAAAATTTATAATGAGGATATGAGATTATGAAAAAATATAAACCAACAACAAAAGAAGAATTAAAAAGATTAGTATTCACCAACAACGGTATAAAACTTAGTTGTATTGATACAAGTCTTATTACAGATATGAGCGACCTTTTTAATAAAAGTGAAAGAAAAGATTTTGATGGCATAGAAGAGTGGGATACTTCTAATGTTGAGAATATGGCTTATATGTTTGCATATATGGGCTACAATGTTTTGGGAAAATACTCAAATACAGAGTTTAATTCTAATTTAAATAATTGGAATGTATCTAATGTTGAAGATTTATCAAAGACGTTTCGTTATTGTAAAGCTTTTGATCAGCCTCTTAATGATTGGGACGTATCTAATGTGAAAAATATGAAATGTATATTTGAGGACTGTGAAATTTTTAATCAGCCTTTAGATAAATGGGATACTTCTAATGTTGAAAGTATGGAATTTGCATTTAGAGCATGCGGTAAATTTAATCAGCCTTTAAATAGCTGGAATATGTCTAAAGTAACAAATATAGAGCATATGTTTGCTTTTACAGAAGAATTTAATCAGCCTCTTGATAAATGGGATACAAGAAATGTCATTAGTGTAATGTTGTTGTTTGCCTATGCACGCAAGTTTGATCATTATGAATCTTTAGCAAATTGGAATTTAGACAGTTTACAAGCTATAAGTATAATTTGTGATGATACGGATAAATTACCTAAAAGAATTCAAGTATATAGGCAGGCATTTTTTCCTAAGGAAGATATTATAAGTATAACAAAATTTAATGTTAAAGAAATATATGAGCTTATTGCAGATGATAAAAATAAAAAAGTTGTAAGATTGAAAAAAAGACTTGAAACTGATTTTTCATCATAGCTTTCATTTGTCACAAATGATTATAATTTCAAAACTATAGAAAAAGCAGAAAAATATGATGAAAGAAATTACAATGCTAAAAAATATGATAAGAAACTTGAGTTTATAAAGAATTGTCATGTATTAATAAAAGATAAATCAAGAGAAGTAAATATCAATCTTATAAAGTATATATATTCAGAATATTTGTCTTTAAAGAAAACTATTAAAAAATTAGAAAAAATTGATAATATGGTTAATTTGCTTGATTTAAAATAATTTGTGAATTTTACTAAGGAAATTTATTTAAAAAATCAAGATGAAGATATTACTGCTTTTGTTTATGCTATGTACGGAGGAGATGAAGCTTTAAAGAAAATATCAGAATTAATTTATACTATTGAATCAATAAATCTCCTTACAATGATAAGCTTCAATATAGAAAGCAGATACGCTCAGAGTTTATTATATAAAATATATATAAATTCAACTAAAAGTGCAATTCGTAAAGAAGCAGCAAAAATGATTAATGAATTGCTTGAAAAAATGAATATTAGTTATACTGAATTTAGATTAAGATGTACGACTAATTTTGGATTTAATTCTAAAGGTGAAAAAATATTAAATGATGATTATAAATTAATTGTTAACAATGATTATACTTTAAGTTTATTTGATATAAAAAATAATAAAGAATTAAAAAAACTACCTCAAAATCTTGATAAAAAATTAAAAGATAAAATAAAAGAATTAGGTAAAGAAGTAAATAAGTTTATTAATCATAGTTCGCATATTTTAAATATTATGTTAATAGATGGTGATATATTTAACTATGATTTATTTAAAGAAGTTTTTATTGACAATTATTTAATGAATAAATTTGGTTCTGGGTTAATATGGAACTTATATGACAAAGATAAGAACTTTATAACAACTTTTATATATACAAATGATGGAAACTATTTAAACTGTGATAATAAAAAAATAAAAATTGATGATAATAATTTTATAAGTTTAGCAAGCCCTATAGAAATGAACGATGAAACTGTAGATAAATGGAGAAAACATATTGAAGATAATGAATTATCACAGCCTATAAATCAATTTACATCTATAAAATTAAATAAAGATAATATAAAAAAAGAAATAAAAAAGATAAAAAATATAGATGCAAGCTATGGAGCTTTTAAGGCATTTACTAAAAAATATGATATGCATAGCAATGATGCAGATAATGATACTATAACCTATACATTTACAGCAAATGATGGATATATTTTTACTATGTCTGCAAAAGTTGATGAAGATATTGAATATGATGATTTGGTAAATATTACTATTGATTTTAAAAAAGCTAAAAAGCAAATAAGCAATAGATTTGTTTATACTTTTTTAGTATTTATAATTTTGGATTTTAGATTAACAGATTTATTTTAATAATTATTTTAAAATTTTTTATGAAACACAAAAATTTTTATATATGATAAAATTATATAACTATCTTTAGGAGAGGTTATGAAAAAATATAAACCAACAACAAAAACAGAATTAAAAAAATTGGTATTTACTGATGGTATAAAACTTAATTGTGTTGATACAAGTCTTATTACAGATATGAGTAAACTTTTTTATGAAAGTAAAAGAAAAGATTTTGAAGGCATAGAAGATTGGGACGTATCTAATGTTACAAATATGGATATGATGTTTGCATATATGGGTTATAATATGCTTGTAAGATACTCATCTATAGATTTTGATCAGGATTTAAGTAATTAGAATGTATCTAAAGTAAGAAGTATGAATAATATGTTTGCTTATTGTTCTAATTTTGATCAGCCTTTGGATAATTGGGACGTTTCTAATGTTGAATACATGTCATTTATGTTTTGCGGTGCCAAAGAGTTTAATCAGCCTTTAAATAGCTGGAACACATCAAAAGTAAAAAATATGAGGGGAATGTTTCAGGAATGTGAATTTTTTAATCAGCCTTTGGATAAATGGGATACTTCTAATGTTGAAGATATGTCTAATATGTTTATTAAGGCAAAAAGATTTAATCAGCCTTTAAATACTTGGAATATAAATAAAGTTAAAGATTTATCAAGTATGTTTGCATATTGTGATGCTTTTAATCAGAATATTAATGATTGGGACGTTTCTAATGTTACGAATATGGATTCTTTGTTTAGGCAATGCGAAAAATTAAATCAGCCTTTTGATAAATGGAACACTTCTAATGTTATAAATATGGAAAAGACATTTTTCTCATGCATGAAATTTAATCAGCCTTTAAATAGTTGGAATGTATCTAATGTAGAAAATATGGATATGATGTTTTATATGGCACAAAGTTTTAATCAGCCTCTTGATAAATGGAATACACAAAAATTAATAACTGCAGCGGGACTATTTAGATTTGCTTATAAGTATGATTGTTATGAATCTTTAGAAAATTGGAATTTAGATAATTTGCAGGAAGTTGGTACTTTTTGCGATGATGAGGATAAATTACATACAAGACTTAAAGTATATATGCAAGTTTTTTATCCTAAAGAAAATTATATAACTATAACAAATAATAATGCAAAAGAAATATATAATTTAATACTTAAAGATAAAAATAAAAAAATTGTAAGATTGAGAAAAAAATTGAAAGCGATTTTAGAGAAGAGCTTTCAATTTCTGAAGATAATTTTAATACTATAGAAGATGCAGAAAATTATATAAAAAATAATTACAAAGAAGATAAGAGACTTAAATTCATAAAAGAATGCCATGTACTTGTAAAAGACAAATCAAGAGAAGTAAATATTAAAGTTATAAAGTATATATATTCAGAGTATTTATCTTTGAGTAATATTATAAGGCTAAAAAGAATTGATGATATAGTGAACTTGCTTGATATGGAAACATTCGTAAAACAAATTAAAGAGTTTTATTTAGAAAACAAAGGAGATGCTGCTTGTTTAATTTATGGAATATATGGAGGAGATGAAGCTTTAAAAGATATATATGAATTAAAGATTGATTCAAGTTTTTTTCTTTCACTAATAAAACTCAATATAGAAAGTAAATATGCTCTAAAATTGTTATATGAAATATATACTACTACAAAGAAAAGAGATATAAAAAAAGAGGCTTCTAAAATTATTGATGAAGTGCTTGAAAAAATGAATATTAGCTATAGCGAGTTTAAATTAAAGTGTATGGCAAATTTTGGATTTAATTCTAAAGGTGAAAGAGAGTTCAATAAAGATTATAAATTAATTTTAAATAGTGATTATTCTTTAAGTTTATTTGATATAAAAAATAATAAAACATTGAAAAGCATACCTAAAAATTTTAATGAAGAATTAAAAGAAGAAATAAAATATTTAGAAAAAGAAATACATAAGCTTATGAGAGCAAATTCTTATCTTTTAAGCATTATATTAATAGACGGCGAAATATATAATTATGATTTATTTAGAGAATATTTTATTGATAATATTTTAATGAACAAATTTGTCTCAACTTTAATATGGAACTTATATGATAAAGACAAAAAAATTATAACAACTTTTAGATATTTAGGAGAAGGTAAATATTTAGATTCTGAAAATAAAGAAATAAAAATTGATGCTGATAGTTTTGTTGGTTTAGCAAGTCCTGTAGAAATGAGTGATGAAACTATAGACAAATGGATAAAGCACCTTGCATGTTATAAATTATCACAGCCTTTAGAGCAATTAACATTAGTTAAATTAGATAAGAAGAACTTGCAAAAAGAAATAAAAAAATTATCAAGCATAGAAGGAACTTACGGAGCTTTTAAGGATTTTGCAAAAAGATATGAGATGTATACTCATGATAAGTTTGGAGATAGTATAACATATATATTCCAATCAAATGATGATGATATTTTCTCAATGTCTGCAGATATTGACGAAGATACAGAATATGATGATATGATAGAAATTAATCTTAGTTTTGAAAATAAAAATTATAATAAAATTAGCAGCAGATTTATTTATACTTTTTTAGTATTTATAATTTGCAGTTTTAAACTTAGAGATTGATTTTAAAATATTTTATATAATAAAAGCCTTAAAAGTATAATAACACTTTTAAGGCTATTTTTTTCTGAATAAACTATTAATAAACTATAAAAATTATTTAGCTATTGTTCTTCCTGTAGCAGAGCTTATTTGATTTGCTGCATCTTGTAATGAAGAAGCTATATCCTTATTGTTATTTATAACATCTTCATAAACGCTTACAACTGTATTTCTTACTTCAGCAAAGTCATCAGAATTATATATAACATTAGGTATTTGCTTAGTTACATCAGCCAATGTTTTATTAAAATTATCTCCGAAATAATCATCAGCTTTTAAGAATCTTTCATCATCATAAGCAGGAAGATAAGAAGGGAATAAACTAAATTTTTCATACATCATAATTTGATTATCCACATTCATTAAACTCTCTTTTATAAACCCTAAAGCAGCAGCCTGTTTGATAGGATCAGTAGCAGTTATAGAAAGCCCAGCACCTCCAGATGAAGAAGCTCTAGCAGCATCTTTATTAAGAGCAGGTATAGGCATAACTCCCCATTTACCTTTCATTTCAGGCATTTGGTCTTTTATAGTACCGCCCCACCAGCCGCCTATTATGTATGAAGCAACTTCTCCGTTTTTATTAGCAACTATAGAACCATCCCAGTTAACTACATTCTTAGCAACGCCTTCATCTATAAGTCTTTTTATCATTTCAAGAGTTTCTATAGCTTTTTGAGATGAAACAGTTATTTCTCCCTTATCATTCAAATAATATGATTTATTAGCTATTAATAATGATCTGAATAAATTCTCATCTTGAGTAAAAGGAAGACCTGTCATATAAACATTAGGAAATTTTTCCTGAAGCTTCTTGCCTGCTGCAATATAATCCTCAAAAGTTACAATAGAATTAGGATCAATTCCTGCCTCTTTAAACAAATCTACTCTATAAAACATAACTACAGGACCAGAATCCCAAGGTATAGATACTAATTTACCTGTGCTGTCATAACTTGAAGCAATTTTAGAAGGGTCCACTACTCCATCAATAGTTATATAATCTTTCATATCAAAAAAATATTGAGGATAAGCTTCAGAAAAAGTTTGTATATAATCGCTTTCTATCTGAATTACATCAGGTACTCCATTTCCTGAAGACAATATTACACCATATCTTTCGTATACATTTTGAGCTAATCCAAATTCTTGTACATTTACTTTAATTTTTGGATATTTCTCATTGAACACTTTTGCTGTTTCCATTAAAGCTTTAGCAGCAACATTCCAAGCCCACACTGTTATTTCTGTTTCTGTATTAGCATCTATTGTCGGAAGTTTAGAACTTGTTTGATCTGCACCTTTATTGCCAGAACAAGCAGTCATAAAAACCACAAACAATACTAACAAAAAACTACAAAAAAAGTTTTTAGTCATAGCGATTCTCCTAATATTTATTTAATAATATTTATTATAATCAACTTTTATATAAAAAGCAATTTGAAAATAAAATTAATTAATAATTATTTTTCTAATATAAAACTATATATCTATAAATTCTTTACAGCAGTATAAATATAAAATAAATATACTGCAAATTAATATATTCTTATTTCGCTATTTTTCTTCCTGTAGAACTGCTTATTTGATTTGCTGCATCTTGTAATGAAGAAGCTATATCCTTATTGTTATTTATAACATCTTCATAAACGCTTACAACTGTATTTCTTACTTCAGCAAAGTCATCAGAATTATATATAACATTAGGTATTTGCTTAGTTACATCAGCCAATGTTTTATTAAAATTATCTCCGAAATAATCATCAGCTTTTAAGAATCTTTCATCATCATAAGCAGGAAGATAAGAAGGGAATAAACTAAATTTTTCATACATCATAATTTGATTATCCACATTCATTAAACTCTCTTTTATAAACCCTAAAGCAGCAGCCTGTTTGATAGGATCAGTAGCAGTTATAGAAAGCCCAGCACCTCCAGATGAAGAAGCTCTAGCAGCATCTTTATTAAGAGCAGGTATAGGCATAACTCCCCATTTACCTTTCATTTCAGGCATTTGGTCTTTTATAGTACCGCCCCACCAGCCGCCTATTATGTATGAAGCAACTTCTCCGTTTTTATTAGCAACTATAGAACCATCCCAGTTAACTACATTCTTAGCAACGCCTTCATCTATAAGTCTTTTTATCATTTCAAGAGTTTCTATAGCTTTTTGAGATGAAACAGTTATTTCTCCCTTATCATTCAAATAATATGATTTATTAGCTATTAATAATGATCTGAATAAATTCTCATCTTGAGTAAAAGGAAGACCTGTCATATAAACATTAGGAAATTTTTCCTGAAGCTTCTTGCCTGCTGCAATATAATCCTCAAAAGTTACAATAGAATTAGGATCAATTCCTGCCTCTTTAAACAAATCTACTCTATAAAACATAACTACAGGACCAGAATCCCAAGGTATAGATACTAATTTACCTGTGCTGTCATAACTTGAAGCAATTTTAGAAGGGTCCACTACTCCATCAATAGTTATATAATCTTTCATATCAAAAAAATATTGAGGATAAGCTTCAGAAAAAGTTTGTATATAATCGCTTTCTATCTGAATTACATCAGGTACTCCATTTCCTGAAGACAATATTACACCATATCTTTCGTATACATTTTGAGCTAATCCAAATTCTTGTACATTTACTTTAATTTTTGGATATTTCTCATTGAACACTTTTGCTGTTTCCATTAAAGCTTTAGCAGCAACATTCCAAGCCCACACTGTTATTTCTGTTTCTGTATTAGCATCTATTGTCGGAAGTTTAGAACTTGTTTGATCTGCACCTTTATTGCCAGAACAAGCAGTCATAAAAACCACAAACAATACTAACAAAAAACTACAAAAAAAGTTTTTAGTCATAGCGATTCTCCTAATATTTATTTAATAATATTTATTATAATCAACTTTTATATAAAAAGCAATTTGAAAATAAAATTAATTAATAATTATTTTTCTAATATAAAACTATATATCTATAAATTCTTTACAGCAGTATAAATATAAAATAAATATACTGCAAATTAATATATTCTTATTTCGCTATTTTTCTTCCTGTAGAACTGCTTATTTGATTTGCAGCACTTTCTAATGCTTGTTTTATATCAGCATTATTATTTAATACCTCTTCATAAGTGCTCATAGAAACACTTCTAATTTCCGCATAATCTTTAGTAGTATATATTACCTGAGGTATTTCTTTTGTAACATTTGCTAAAATACTATTATATTCATCTCCGAAATAATCATCAGACTTCAAAAATCTTGGGTCATCATAAGCAGGCAAATATGATGGAAATAAACCATATTTCTCATACATTATAATTTGATTATCAACGTTCAATAAAGTTTGCTTAACAAATTCAATTGCAGCAGCTTGTTTAACAGGGTCAGTAGCAGTAATAGTTAAATCAGAACCACCCAAAGAAGAAGCTCTCACTCCTCCAGCAGTGTATGCTGGCATAGGCATAATTTTCCATTTACCTTTCATCTCAGGCATCTGATCTTTTATAGTGCCTCCCCACCAGCCGCCTATTATATATGAAGCTATATCTCCATTTTTGTTTGCCATTATAGAACTATCCCAATTTACTGTATTCATTGCTATGCCTTCATCTATAAATCTTTTTAGCATAGATATGCTTTCTATAGCTTTATCAGATGAAATAGTAATTTCTCCTTGAGCATTTAAAAAATATACTTCATTTTGAACTAGTAAACATCTCCACAAATTATCATCTCTGCTGTATGGGAAACCTGTCATTTTTACATTAGGAAATTTTTCTTGCAACTGTTTTCCTGCCTTAATAAAATCATCATAAGTTACTATAGAGTTAGGATCAATTCCTGCTTCTTTAAACATATCTTCTCTATAAAACATTACCACAGGACCTGAATCCCAAGGTATAGAAACCAATCTTCTTTCACTATCGTAGCTAGTAGAAAGTTTTGAAGGGTCTACTTTACCTTCTATATCTATATAATTTTTTAAATCCATAAATCTTTGAGGATATGTTTCAGTATAAGTTTGAACATAATCACTTTCTATTTGCATTATATCTGGTATTTCTTTCCCTGATGCTAACACAACTCCATATTTTTCATAAGCTTGTACCCCTCCAAACTCTTGAACTGTTACTTTTATCTTTGGATACTTTTGCATAAATATATCTGCCATCTCTGTCAAAGCACGAGCAGCAACATTCCAGCCCCACACTTCTAATTCTGTTTCAGTATTTTCATCTATTACAGGAAGTTCTGTTGATGAAGCTGTTTCTGTTTTATTATTACATGATATTAACATCATAGCTGTAATAATAACAAGTATAAATATTTTTTTAAGCATAATGCTATCCTCTTTTTGTAATTATTTATTATATAATTAGTATAGCAAGTTTTTATAATAATTCAAATAATTACATATATATACCAATTTTTTTAAGATTATATTTTTATTTAAATATCAAGATAAATTCAATAAAACACATAAAAAAATTAATAATTGAAAAATATTATATATAGTATAAAATATTATAATTAAAAAATTAAAGGTAATTATGGTTAATAATATCAGTATAATAAAAAATAAATATACATTATCAGATATTAAAGAATTAGGTTTAAAAAAATCAGAAGAAAATTTAGATTTATTAATATCAATGTTTAATTCTTCTAACTATAATATAGAATTAAGAAGAGAAATAGTATCTTCTATAGGTAGACAGAAAAACGATGAAAAAATTTTAAACTTTATAAAAAATAATGTATATTCATGCAATATTATGGAATTGGTATATCAGATGTATCGTACATGTTTATATAAACAAAAAAATAATTATAGTTTTCGTAAATTAGGAGATGATATTTATAATTATTTTGATAATGAAGTTTTAATAAAAATGAAAGAATATTATAAATATAAAAGTAAATCTTCAGCATCTAATACAAATAGAATTAAAGCAATAACTAAGCCTACTTTGTTATGTGGAGATAATATAGATACTATAAAAAAAATTCCAGATGGTGAAGTACAGCTCATATTTACATCACCACCATATTATAATGCTAGAGAATATTCAAATTATAAATCATATAAAGAATATTTAAATAAAATGTTTTTAACATTAAAGGAATGTAATAGAGTTTTAGAAGACGGAAGATTTATAATAATTAATATTTCTCCTGTTATAACAAAAAGAGTTGGTAGAGAATTTGAAAGTATTAGATATCCTATACATTTTGATTTTCATAATTTATTATTAAAATCAAATTTTTATTTTGTTGATGAAATACAGTGGATAAAACCAGAAGTTACAGTAAAAAATAGAAATGGAGGTTATCAACAAACTAGAATGCCTTTATCTTATAAGCCAAATTGTATAAATGAAAGTATTATGGTATATCGCAAGAATTCTAATTTTTTATTGGATAAAAATATAAAAAAATATAGTAAATCATTAGCAAATGATAAAAATATTCCTATTGATACATCAAATTGTTGGTATATATCTCCAAAATCAAGTAAAGTACATCCTGCAGTTTTTCCAGAAGAATTATGTAGAAAAATTTTAACATATTATTCTTTTAAATATGACACGGTATTGGATCCATTTGCTGGTATAGGTACTTTTGGTAAAGTTGCTTTAGAAATGGAAAGATTACCAATACTATGTGAAATAAATAAAAAATATTATGATATTATATTAGATAAAGGTTTTTATGATGAAATTTGAAGATAGAATAATAAATGATACTGTAGAAAAACTTATTAATGGAGATGATTATCGTAGTGAAATAATAAATGCTATAAATGCCAAATTTTTTGATTTTTCTATAAAGTTTTTTAAAGATATAGTTGAAGCAAAATTAAATAGTAATTCAATTGATTTAGAATGGTATAAAAAATATTTTATAGTTAGAGATGATTTGAAAACTGAAGATATAGCTATTTATGCTGGTATGAATAAAAAAACTATAAATAATATACATGGAAGTGCAACAAAAGAAATTGTATTAGATGTATCAAAATCAAATTTTGACTATCTTACATCTTTAATAGATGAATTAAGTATAGATGATAATGAGGCATTATATGTACAGATAAAAATCACATATAATAATGTATCTATAGAATTATCATTAGCTGAAAGTTTATTAGTAATAAATGCTTTAGCTACAAAAAAAATAGCCATACGTGGAGGTGCTTGGTCTTCAATTGGTAAAAAAGTAGAAAAACCATTGATGTTGAAATTATGTGAATTATGTAATGTAAAAAAGAGTAGTATTAATTCTGAAGTTTTTAAAAAAGATGGTAATTTAGATTTTGATAGAGAAGTTGATTTTAAAATCTTGACAAAAGATAATAAATGGTTAAGATGTGAAGTAAAATTGATGGGTAAAGGAAATCCAGAATCAGCTGATGCTGTTATAGCTCGTAATTCTGATATTTTTGTTGCAGATACTTTAAGTGAGCAAAATAAAAAACAATTATCAAAATTAAATATAGAATATTTAGAATTAAAAAATCATTCTAAAAATGATATAATAAATAAATTTAATGAAATATTAAAAAAATTAGATGTAAAAAAATAATATATAAAAAATTGAGGAAAAAGAATATGAAACATACTTTAGAAGAGTCATATACCCCTAAAAACATTGAAGACAAATTATATAATTTCTGGAAAGAAAGCGGATTTTTCCATGCAGTTATGGATAAAAATAAAGAACCATATTCTATAGTCATACCTCCTCCAAATGTTACAGGCGTACTTCATATGGGACATGGTCTCAATAACACGCTTCAGGATATACTTATAAGATTCCATAGAATGCTTGGAAAATGCACTTTATGGATGCCGGGTACTGACCATGCGGGTATTGCTACACAAAATGTTGTTGAAAGAAGATTAAAAGCTGAAGGCAAAAATAAGCATGATTTAGGAAGAGAGGCATTCGTTAAAAAAACTTGGGAAGTAGCTAATGAACATCACTCTATAATAGTAAAGCAATTAGAGAAAATAGGCTGTTCATGCGATTGGGATAGAGAAAGATTTACTCTTGACGAAGGTTTAAGCAATGCTGTTAGAGAGGTATTTGTTGAGCTTTATAATCAGGGTTTAATATATAGAGGAAAATATCTTATTAACTATTGTCCAAGCTGCGGCACTGCTTTGGCTAATGATGAAGTTGAACACGAAGAAGTTGCTGGTGCTTTGTATCATGTTAAATACCAAATAGAAGGAAAAGATGAATATATTGAGATAGCTACTACAAGACCTGAAACTATTTTGGCTGACGTTGCTATTGCTGTTCACCCAGATGATGAAAGATACGCTCATCTTACAGAACAAGACGTTTTAATACTTCCTATAGTAGGCAGAAAATTAAGATTAGTAAAAGATACTTATGTTGATAAAGAGTTCGGTACAGGAGCTTTAAAAATTACTCCAGCACATGACCCTAATGACTTTGCTATAGCTCAAAGACATAATTTAGAAATAATAAATATACTTAATGCAGACGGCACATTTAATGAAAACACTCCATCTAATTATCAAGGAAAAACTGTAAAAGAGGCAAGAGATTTAATTATAAAAGAACTTGAAGAGATAGGAGCATTCGTTGGAAAAGATAATATCAAGCATCAAGTAGGACACTGCTACAGATGTCATAATGTTGTAGAGCCTTATTACAGTGACCAATGGTTTGTAAAAATGAAGCCTTTGGCAGAAAAAGCATACAAGGCTGTTAATGACGGCAATACCAAAATATATCCTGAAAGATGGATTAACACTTACAATCACTGGATGACTGATATTAGAGATTGGTGTATAAGCAGACAATTATGGTGGGGGCATAGAATTCCTGTTTGGTACTGTGATGACTGCGGCGAGATGATGGTTTCAAAAACTGATATTACAGAATGTACTAAATGTAAATCTAAAAATATTCATCAAGATGAAGATGTACTTGATACTTGGTTTTCTTCTTGGTTATGGCCTTTCTCTACTTTCGGCTGGCCAGAGAAGAATGAGGAATTAGAATATTTCTATCCTACTACAGCACTTGTTACAGGTTATGATATATTATTCTTCTGGGTTGCTAGAATGATTATGGCAGGTACTCATTTTATGAATGATGTACCTTTCAAAGATGTTTATCTTAACGGACTTATAAGAGATAAAATCGGAAGAAAAATGTCTAAGAGTTTAGGAAACGGTATTGACCCTATAGAAATTATAGATGAACATGGAGCTGATGCATTTAGATTTACTTTATCATTTATAACTTCATTAGGCGGACAGGATATTTGGCTTGACAGAGAACTTTTCAAAATGGGAGGAAAGTTTGCTAATAAAATTTACAACAGTGCTAAATATATTTTTGGAAACATTGAAGATAATGCTAATATAAAAGATTTAGATAGTTATATACTTGAAAATAAAGACAAATGGATATTATCAAGGCTTCAAAAAGCTATTGAATCAACTACTCATAAATTAAAAGAGTATAGATTTGATGAGGCTTCTCAGACTATTTATAAATTCTATTGGAATGAGTTTTGTGATTGGTATATAGAGATAAGTAAATTTGATTTGAAAGATGAAAGCAAAAAAGAAAAAACTATTGCAGTTCTTTTATATGTACTTGAAGAATCAATGGCTATGATTCACCCATTTATGCCATTTATCACAGAAGAAATTTATTCTAATTTACCAAAACATAATATCGATTCAAAAGCATTGATGATTAGAGAGTACCCAAAATCTAATGCTAAATACATATTTGAAGATATAGAAAAAGATTTCAACTTAATTCAAGACATAGTGTCTGGAATAAGAAATTCTCGCTCATCATTTAATTTGCCACCAAACAAAAAACTTGATGTAATAATTCGCTACAGTTCTGATTATTTCAAAAATACTTCAGAAAGCTATAAAGATATTATATCAGCACTTTCACTTACAGAATCATTGAACATAGTTTCTTCAAAAGATAGTGAAAGAAACAAGGGTTCATTTGTAAAAGTATTTGAAGGCGGTGAAATCAATGTTAATCTTGTTGGCATAATAGATTTAGAAGCAGAGAAGAAGAGATTAGAAAAAGAAGCAGCAGGTTACAAAAAAGATTTGGAAGCTGTAAACAAAAAACTTTCTAATGAAAACTTTATGAGTAAAGCTAGACGAGAAGCGATAGACACAGAAAATAGAAAGAAAAAAGAGTTTGAAGATAAATTAAAAGGTATAGAGGAAGTTTTAGCTTCTCTATGATTTTTAATATATTTCATAATTAAAAACTTGGCTTATGATTTATTTCCATATTTAATAGAGCATTATCATACGCATGCATTAAGATATGAATATTATTTAAAAAATTTTTTATTTAATCATTTATTTTTTTATTTTGTTAATAGTTATTCAGAGGATATATTTAATTATTTTAAAGAATTATTTATGCATATTTATAGAGATAATAATTGTAGGCCAACAAATTTATTTTTAAAATTTTACTATAGTAATGCTTTAAAAAAATTAAAGTCTTTTCAATTGTATAATAAATTGTATACCTCTTTTTTTAGAAAAATATTTTGGGTTTGTCGGAAGAGATAATTAATTCCGTTCGTGAGAGATATCTTATTGTGAAAAACAAAAAAATAAAAATAGCAACCATTACTTTAAAAATTAGCCCTATTAAAGGAGTTAGCCTTTATTCTACAAAACAATTATTATTTAAACACTATTTGAATAGATAAAATATTATAATAATTTTAATTATATAAATATATATTATTTATTTATTTATTTATTATTGTTTTTTTATATAAAATAATATATATTTCAAAATGTAAATATTTATAGTAATTTTTAATTTTATAGGTATGTTATGATAGATATAAATGTATGTTTTGCTTCAAATGACGGGTATGCTCCATATATGGGAACTGCAATAGCATCATTACTTTCAAATGCTGAAGATGATGAGAATATTAATATATATATAATTTCAGAAAATATCAATGATTTAAATAAACAAAAACTTTTATCTTTAAAAAAAATAAGAGATTGTAATATAAGTTTTGTAGAACCTAAAGAAGAAATTTTTAAATATATCTCAAAATATAATATGAAGGCTAATTCTACTTGGTTTAGATTGTCAATTCCTTCTTTAATTCCTAATGCTGAAAAGATAGTATATTTAGACGGAGATATGATAATTAATTCAAGCTTAAGAGAATTGTTTTTAAATGATATGGAAGATTATTATGCTTATGTAGTAGAAGATGTTATGGATAGGATAGATGAAGTTAAAGGACCTATAGGTTTTAGTAAGACGGATAAATATTTTAATGCTGGTTTTTTAATGATAAATAATAAACTTTGGATAAAGGATAATTTAGAAGATAAATTTTATAATGCAGTAGATACTATGCCTATATTAAGCTATAAAGATCAGGATATACTTAATTATTGTTTAAAAAATAGAGTAAAGTTTATAGATAAAAAATGGGATTTTTTGGATAGTAAATCGTGCTATAGAAAACTTAGACCAGATATTAATAATATTAGTATTATGCATTGCATAGGAAAACCTTGGAAAAAAGAATGTAATGTTTCTTTTTTTGCTGATGAGTTTTGGAAATATTATCAATTAACACCTTGGTTTTTGGAGCGGCCTATAGATGCTATACAAACTATATTGGCTCAAAAGTACGGAGATTATGAAGAGGCTAAATTAAAAATAAATGATGTAAGATGTTTTGGTGTTTATCATAATAGAAATACTTTAGAGATAGTGATATTTTTTATAAAGATACGAATAGAAATGAGTTTTAAGAATGTAAATAAAATAGCTTGGTTTATACCAGTAAGGAAGTGGAGGGAAGCTTTTAAAAGAGCTTTCGATGTTTAATAAAGGATAATTTTATGCGAATGGATATATGTTTATCAGCAGATGATAATTATGCAAAATATATGGGTACAACTATTGCTTCAATACTTTCAAATTCTAAAGAAGATGAAGAAATATATTTTCATTTACTAGACGGCGGAATAACAGAAGAAAATAAAAATAAATTATTATCCTTAAAAATATAAAGAATTTCAATATTATGTTTTATAGTCTGAATAATATAAATTTAACTTTATATAATAAAAAAATAATTTGATAGATGTCTATAAAAAATTAAGAGATAAATTCAGGAGCAATATTTTAGATTAATTTGTTATGGTATAATATTTTTGCTTCTTAGTATTTTTAATATGAAAGATGGGGTACATTTTCTTATAGTTTTATACAAAGTGACGAAGTAGTAATAAAAAGTTTTATAATTATTTTTTTCTAATGTTTTAAAGTAAGCATTTTTTAGATAAGCATTTGATGCTTTTAAATCATTTTTATTTAGGTTTATATTTTTGAATAGTTTATATATTCTATTATACTCTTTTTTAATATTTTCCTTTGAATATAAGCTATTTATAGTATTAAACAGCATATATACAATAATATCAAATACATAACCAATATATTTTCTGTTGTTTTGATAATAAGCTTTTAAAGATTCATTAGAAATTTCTATAATATTTCCTATATAATCTTTATTTACTATATGTGTACCTTCTTTATTTCTTTGTACGCAATTGTATACGGCTTTATTATTTATAGCTATAATAGGATTAAAAGCCAACACAGTTAATATGAAGCATAAATCTTCACCATTTCTTATAGAATTAAACATTATATTGTTTTTTAAAATAAATTCTCTTTTTAATAATTTACTCCATACAGTCGTTGTTATTGGTTTATTATTTGGTTTAGTAATATTCATTGAATTGATGAAATCAGCGATTGATAACTCATATAATCCTTCTTCTATGGGTTCATTTTGGCTTTTTAAATTTGTTTTTATTTCATAATTTTTATTATATGTTTCTATATTTTCTGTTTTTGTTAAATCGCTATTATATTTTTTTGATGTACTATATAATTCATAAAAATAATTTTCATTTACATAATCATCAGAATCTACAAAGCCTATATATTCTCCTTTTGCTTGTTTTATTCCAACATCTCTATTATAGCCCATGCCCATATTTTTTTCGCTTTCTATAAGTATTATTCTATTATCTTTCTTTTGAAATTCTTTTATTATATTAATGCTGTTATCTGTGCTTTTATCATCTATGCATATAATTTCAATTTCTTTAAGAGTTTGATTGATAACACTATTTAAGCATTTTTCTAAATATTGTTCAGTATTGTAAACTAATATTATTATACTTACTTTTATCATATTTATATTCTTATTTTATCTAAATTTATTTTTAAAATCTTCACGCCATTTTTTTACAGGTATCCACCATGCTATTTTTGATATATTTCTGTAATCAACAGCATCTATAGTGATTCTTATACCAAAAATAACAATTTGTAATTTTTTAGAGCTTGTGTAAACACCAAATAATTTTAAATGATTACTTCTAAATCTAATATCATCATAATCATAAAACTGCTGCTTAATCATAGTTTGAATAGCTGTTATTGGTTCTTCAAAAAACCAAGGGGTAAGCTGATAGTATTTCCAATAATCTTCTAAAAAATACGGCTGTCCGCATTTTTCTTTCCAAGGTTTATGTTCAACAAAATGAATAATGACAGCTTCATCTTTTGTAGGTTCTGTAGATTTTAAATTATACTCTTTTGATGGCAGATAATTCCATTTTCTGTATACAAATTTAGCTTTATCCATAAAACAATGATTTAATATATCTTGGTCTATAAATTTTAGTTTGCTTTTGTTTTCTTCAAAAAAAGAATAAAATTTTTCTGGCATATTATCCTCTATACATAGTTTATTATTTAATAATAACACGCCAGAATTAAAATATTGTCTATCTTTTCCAATACCTATAGATTCTTTGTGTTCTTTATATATATCTACATATAAATCTTTTATAACTAATGCATAATAATTATCAATGTCTACAGAAAACAATTCTTTTAAACTTCCATTAACTATAATATCAGAATCTAAATACAATACTTTATCAGCATTATTAATTAATTCTGGTATCAATAATCTTAAACATATAGCTAGATTATCATATTTGTTATTTTCTACTCTGTAAAACTTTATATCAAAATCTTTTATCTTCTTTAAAGAAAAAAGTTTGTTTTTAGTATTTTCAGAAATATTAGGTTCTATTATGTGAAATATAATATTTTCATCATCGTCAGTATTTTTTAATATAGAAGCCATAGTAACGCCCATATATTTTGCATAGTTATTATCAGCACATAAACATATATTATAATCTTGCATTTTTTTATTTACCTCTTTTGTTTATAATTTCTATCTTCCAGAAAGACCAATTTTTCTTAATAAAAATCCTCTAACTTTATTTCTTAAATTATAATTTGGTATAAGCCACACTATTTTGTCTATAATTTTTCTTTTTTTATATATTTCATTATAAGTTGTATTTCCGCCTGCTTCTATCCATATTTTATTATTTTCTTCCCAATATTTATTGTAAGTTCCTCTCCAGAATTTTGCAGGTCCTATAGAATGAACTATGTATGCATCATTTACAATAGGTGAGTCAGGCATACAATTATAATGTTCGCTTAAAACATTTGGCTTTACATTGAATTCTTGTAAGCATATATTTAGTATGTCTTCATCGTTACATTCATAAATTTTTATTTGTTTATAACACCATTCTTTTAATTCTTTATATCTTGGAAAATTATCATTAATTAAAAATAGTCCAGCCATTGCTCTTATCATATCCATATTATATTTTTCTTTCATTTTATTTAAAGTGAATTCTCTCATTTTATAATGCAATGGTATAGTTCCATTTTTATAAAAACTTATAGAAAAACAGTCATTTATATTTATAATATTTGATATATCTTTTTGTATAACCATATCAGTATCCATATAAAGTATTGTTTTATAATCATCAAGCATATCAAATATTTCAAATCTGGCAAAAGTAAAGAATGAATAATATGTTATATCTGCCGTATTATCATTAATATTAAATGGAGGTTCATAGATTCTAATAATTATTCTTGGGAAAATTTTTTTAAGAGCGTTTTCATCATTGGCTTCTAGTTTATCTGTATAAAATACAATGTCATATTCTTCATCTTTTAAATTTTGAAATAGATATTTTTTAGCACCTATTATAACATTTCCAACTGCAAAAGCTTCATTTCCTGTAGAGCATAACAAAAGAGCTATTTTCTTTTTCATTTTTTATATTCCTAATTTATTTTAATCTTTATTATTATAATATATAACAGCAAAAAAATAAATAATTTAATATTTTTAATAGTTATTTTATATTGAAATATTCAGTTTAATAATGCAGCTATTACTTTAAAAATTATCCCTATTAAAATAGTGAGACTTTATTTTACAAAACAATTATTATTTAAACATTATTTAAATAACTAAAAAATATATTATTATTTTTGCTTGAAGTTTTTTTATAAAGTAGTATATTTAAAATATATTTACATATTTAGGAGTTTTTAATATGTCAAAAATGAGAGTAGTTATAGCTTCATCAGAGGCTGTTCCTTTTATAAAGACAGGAGGTTTAGCAGATGTTGCTGGATCTTTACCAATATATTTAAAAAAGTTAGATGTAGAGGTTTCTGTTGTTATTCCAAAATACAGAGACATTGATTTTAAGGGCTGTCATTTAGAAAATGTACTTCCTACTATGGGTGTATGGATGGGTACAGGCGAAGAGTGGTGCAGTGTTTTTAAGACAGTATATAATGGTATAGATTTTTATTTTATAGAGCATCATCATTTCTTTAGCAGAGAAGGGCTTTATCATGATAATGCTTTTAATGATTATCAGGACAATGCTTGGAGATTTGGATTTTTTTCAAGAGCAGTGCTTCAATTATGTAAAGATTTAAATTTAAAACCAGATATAATTCATGCTAATGATTGGCAAACAGCAGCAATACCAGCATATATAAAAACTTGGCATTGGAATGATGAAGTAGGTAAGGCGGCAAGCGTACTTACTATACATAATGCCAACTATCAGGGTATTTATAATGCAGCAAGCACTTATAATTATTTGGGTTTAGGTTGGAATAATTTTAGCCCAGATACTTTTGAGGACCATGGCAATATTAATTTATTAAAGGGCGGAATATTTTTCTCTGATTTAGTTACAACAGTAAGCCCAACTTATGCAAGAGAGATAGCTTCTCCTTATGGCGGTCATGGAATAGCACCTTATTTAAATAATAAAACAACAAGTTTCTTTGGCATATTAAACGGAATAGATGAAGATGTTTGGTCGCCAGAAAAAGATACTATGATAGCGGCACATTTCTCTTCTAAAGATATGAAAGGTAAAAAAATATGTAAAATAGAGTTACAAAAGAGATTTTTGCTTGCAGAAGATGATGATGTAGCTTTGATTGGAGCTATAGGAAGGTTTGTTGATCAGAAGGGGTATCATTTACTTGCTTCTGTTATTGAGCCTTTAATGGCTAATATGAAGTTTCAATTTTGTATACTTGGTACAGGCGATAAAGGTTTTGAAAGTTTCTTTGGTGATTTGCCTAAGAGATATCCTGGAAGAATTGGCTCTTATATTGGTTATAGCAATGAATTATCACATTTAATAGAGGCGGGTGCTGATATGTTTGTAATGCCTTCTTTGTTTGAGCCTTGCGGACTTAATCAGATGTATTCTCTAAGATATGGAACTATTCCTATAGTGCATGCTACTGGAGGGCTTGAAGATACTGTTGAAAATTATAACGAGGCTACAGGGGAAGGTTCTGGATTTAAGTTTTATGATTCTAATAATTCTGCTTTATATAATACTATTGGCTGGGCTATTAGTGTTTATTATGATCATAGGGATAAATTTGAAGCTATGCAAAAACGTGTGATGAAGATAGATAATTCTTGGGAGAAGAGTGCTAAAGAATATGTAAAGGCATATAAGATTGCTATAGAAAACAAGAAGAATTATGATAAAAATTGCGGACTATAATAAAAAGGAGAATGTTTAAAAAATGTCTAAAAGTGTAGTATATGTGGTTGCAAATGAAAATTTTCAAGATGAAGAGTTTTTTGAAAGCAAAAAGATTTTAGAAGCTAAAGGATATGATATAAAATTAACTTCTAGCATAATAGGCGAGGCACATGGGAAATTGGGCAGTACTGTTAATACAGAGTTTTTATTTAGCGAAGTGAGTACGGATAATTTTGATGCTATAGTTTTTGTTGGGGGGGTTGGCTCTATAAAGCTTTGGGACGATTGGCGTGCACAGGGGCTTGCTAAGTTATTTCTTGATAATGGAAAAATAGTAGCTGGTATTGGGAGCGGTGTTGTTATAATGGCTAATGCTGGTATATTGGCAAATATTAATGTTGCTTGTTTAAAAGAAAATGAATCTCCTGTTAGGCATAATAATGCTAATATTGTAGAGGAGAATGTTGTAGTATCTGGCAATATAATAACAGCTAATGGGCCGCAATCTGCAAAAGAGTTTGGCAATGTTTTGCTTAATGCTTTAGAAGCAGTATAAATTTGTTTGATAGTATATATTAAAAATTTAAAGTTTGTAAATACATAAATAAATACATGCATATTGCCATAAGAAGCAAAAAGGCTTAATTTAGCTCAAATTTAATAATTTCTTTTTAATAAAGTATAATTATTAATATTTAGTGTTATCTTGTTACTTGCACTTTTTGCAACTTTGACGAAGTCCGCACCGCGAAGGCGGGAAAAAGTTGAATAAATGAAATGATGGTATTTTGAGTTATTTGAAAGAATTTTTTAATATTATCTTATAAATTAATTAAAATATCCGGTTTTCTATTTTTGTATAACAGAACAGAAACAATTAAGGTTGCTATTTCGCTTATAGGAAGAACTAAAATTAAACCTATAAAACCTATTATATTAGGCAGAGTTAATACTAATACTATTGGAAGTATTGTGCTTCTTAAGGCTGCAACTATTGCTGAAGCTCCTGCCTTTTGTACAGATGTGTAGTAGGCACTCATTATAATATTTATTCCTACACCTATAAAGGTAGGTATTGATGCTCTTACAAAAAAATTAGCTTCTTCAAATGTTTGTACATCAACATCTTGTAAAAGCATTTTTACTAATGAACTTGGATTTATTAATAATATAATTGATATTAGTATTGATATAATAGAAATTAAAAATATTGATATTTTTAGAAAATCCTTCATTCTATTTTTATTTTTAGCACCATATGAAACGCTTACTAATGGTTCTAATGCTTCACCAATAGAATATGCAAGCATTATAAAAAACATGATGGCATAATTAGCAACGGAATAAACAAGTATGCCGTTATTACCAGAAATATTATATGCTGTGATATTAAATAGCCAAGGTATGAGTCCTGAAGATAAATTACTTAGAAACTCTGAAAATCCATTGAATGATGCTTTTAATATATAAATCCAGCCTCCATAAACTTTTATAATTTTTAATTTACAATTTGGCTTAAAGAAGTATAACAACCCCATAATAAATGCAATCATTTGAGATATTGCAGTAGCCCAAGCAGCACCAGATATTCCTAACTTAAAAACTACAATAAAAATAGGGTCTAATATCATATTTGCTATAGAAGATATTATAAACATTAAAGAAGCAAATTTTGGTGAGCCATTAAGCCTTACAAATTGACTAAGTACATAAGCGATTCCCCAAAAAAATGTAGCAAATAATACGCCCTCAATATAATCTAATGATAATTGATATATTTCTCCATGAGCTCCAAACAATGGAAGTAAATTTTTTCTAAGTATATATGCTATTATAAGAGGCAAAGTTGCTATTGTAAGCACTACAATTAATGTTTGAGTGAATATTAAATTAGCTCTTCTTATATTATTTTCCCCTATGCATTTGCCAGCGAGGGCAATAGAGCCTATTGTAAGCATTACGTATATACCAAATGATAAAGCAGTGATTGGCCAAACTATATTAATTGCAGTGAAAGCATTAGCAGATATAAAATGTGCCACAAAAAAGCCATCTACAAATACTGCAGCACTTCCCATAATCATGCCTAAAATGCTTGGTATAGCAAATTTAAAAAATAATTTTATGCTATTATTTTCTATTAAAGTTTTATTATTAAGTTCCATTTTATGTGCCTGTTTAGTTTAAATAAAAAATATTGGAAGTACGCTTTCAGACCAATATTAAGTATAAATATTTTCATTTATTTGTCAATAGTATGCATATAATATATAATAATATAAAGGACTTAACTATGGAAATAATAAAATATAATAAAAAATATGCTAAAGATGCTATAAAGATATGGAATAATATTATAGAGGATGGTATTTATTTTCCTCAAATAGATGTTTTAAAAGATGAAGATGAGACAGATAAATATTTTTCTTCTCAAGACCATACTGGCTTAGTAATAGAAAGCGAAAAAGTTTATAGAGTTTACATACTTCACCCTAATAATATAGGAAGATGCGGACATATATGCAATGCTTCTTATGCAGTAGATAAAAATATTAGGGGTAAAGGAGTAGGTGAGGCTTTGGTCAGAGATTCTATTAAACAGGGAGCTAAATTTGGATATAGAATACTTCAGTTTAATGCTGTTGTATTATCTAATGAAACTGCTCATAAACTATATAAAAAAATAGGTTTTAATGAAATAGGTATTGTAAAAAAAGGATATCTTAATAAAAATAATGAATATGAGGATATAGTTCTTTATTACATAGATTTGACTTTATAAATATATATATATATATATATGATAGTAGTCAAATTAATTTTTTATGAAGCAAATAAAGGTTTTTATCGTATTAGAATTTATAAAAGTTATGATTTCATTAGCATTTAGAATATTTTTATTTAAAGACATATACGCTTTTATAAAAAATGACTAAACAAATAACTAATATACAAATAAATATTTGCAAAAAAAATATTTTTATGTTATGATTTTTAGACTATAAAACCTATGTGCCTGTAGCTCAATTGGATAGAGCATCAGATTGCGGTTCTGAAGGTTGGAAGTTCAAATCTTCTCAGGCACGTTTAAATTAAATATATGGAGAGATGTCCGAGCGGTTGAAGGAGCACGATTGGAAGTCGTGTGTATGTTAAAGTACCGTGGGTTCGAATCCCACTCTCTCCGTAGTTTAGTTTTCTACATCTCTTATAACGGGGTTCTACGGCAGTTGATGATGAATCCGCCAGGTTCGGAAGGAAGCAACGGTAAGTCAACCCAACTGGGTGCTAGTTCTCCTGTTATAAGGGGCCTTTTTTATTTATAACAATTTTTTAATATAAATATATTTTCCTATATAACTTTTTTATTCAACTTTTCTCGTAGCAAAAAGTGCTATTATTTTGGAATATGTAAATCTAAAATAATATCTATATTTTGTATATACATAAAAAGTTATACTTAGTTAAACGCAGTCTTTTTGGTTCTTTGTGTCAACAAAAGAACTTGGGGTGCAGCACAATAATAAAAAAGATAAAGATTTTGTTGTTCTTTTTCTCGCATTACACGGTGTGTACTTCGTTAAAGGTAAAGCCCCGTAAATATCTTAATTTAAATAAATAGTTTTTAACAAACTTCAATATATAGTTAAACAAAAATATTTTTTCATGTAAGTTTTTGTTTTATTCAACTTTTTCCCGCAGCAAAAAGTTGCAAAAAGTGCAAACATCTTAAATCTACACTCTACTAATATATACAAAAATAATAATTTTATCTTTATAAAAATTAAAACCTTATCAAAATATACAAATCAGTAAAGGAAAACAATAAAATTCAAAAACTTTAAATTTATAAACTTAAAAATTTATACTCTACTGTCATGGAGCCATAGATATTGTACTTTTACTTGCTATAATATTTTTGATTCTTTCTTTGATTGTAATATACAATAACGAAGAAATCAATCTTTGATTGTTATAAAAATTGTTTAGGAGCCATACATATTGCACGTTTTTTTAGTTTAAAAAAGTAGGTATTCCTTATAATATATATAGTTCAAATTTAAAGGAATACCTATGAAAGAATATACTTCAAATCAAAGAAAAAAGATAGTTCTAAAAATTAATAAAGTTAAAAATAAAGAAGTATTAGCTTTAAAATATAAGATTAGTATTAGAACATATTATTATTGGAAAAGCCAATTAGAAACTTATTCTATTATAAAACCTAAATCTACTAAACCTAAGAATAATAAAAATAAATTGAAAAATAAAAAGATTATTAAAAGAATAATTGAAATAAGAAAATTATACGGTTATGGTAAATTAAAAATAAAAAAACAATTAGAGTTAGAAGACATTAAAGTAGGAACAACAGCTATAGAAACTGTTCTAAAAGAAAATAATTTGTATAGAAGTAAAAAGAAAAAAATTAAGAGAAAACATAAAGGAAAGCATGCTATTTATATTAAAGAAGCAGGAGAAAAGGTACAAATAGATGTTAAATATGCTTTTTTTGGAGAAATACATTATTATCAATTTACTGCTGTAGATATAGCAACAAGAATGAGCTTTAGATATTTATACGATGAAAAAAGTCCATACAGTACCATTGATTTTATGAAACGACTTATAGATTATTTTCCTTTTAGAGTACATTGTATTCAAACAGACAATGGTACAGAATTTACTTACCGTAAACATTCATTTAATACTGAACACCCATTAGATATATTTTGTAAGAAAAACTATATTAAAAGGGTTTATAGTCCAATTGCATCACCTTGGTATAATGGTGTAGTAGAGAGTACACAATGACAAGACCAAAAAGAATTTTATGACTTTTGTACACAAGAATTAACATTAGAGAAAGCAAATAAAAACATACAAAAATATAATCATTTTTTCAATTATAAACGAATACATTCTGCTTTAAATTATGATACACCTATGCTATACTTTAATAAATTAAGGAATTCCTAACTGCAATATGTTTGGCACCTGTGCAGATTGTTATAAAAATGTGTATATTCTTTTAATTTTTCTCTTAATAATTCTACAGTGATATTTTTATTTAATCTTGAATAAAATTCTCTTTCGTCTATACCGTGTACTCTTTCTACTACGCCATTGTATCTTGGTGTTGCTATAGGAATATATCTCCTCTCTAATTTATTTTTTAAGCAGTATTCATCAAAAATATTGATTTTAGGAGTATTAATACAGCGATAAGTATATTCTATACCATTGTTGCCACAGGCACTTCCTTCGGTCGCAGTTTGTATAGATTTTATCCTAAAAGGTGAAGTTTTCAATACATATTTTAAGAAAGATAAAGCACTATAAGGTGTTTTATCCTCATAGATTTGCCTCCAACTATAGCGAGTAGCTAAATCGACAGCAGTGAACTGATAGACTGTTTTTCTGCCTAATTTGATATATTTAGTGTCTATTTGAACTATTTTGCCTTCTTTTTGTATTTTAGAGACAAATTTACGCTTATCATATCGCTTCTTTTTCTTTTTTGTTTTATATCTCCAAAGATTATTTCTTTTTAGTACATTCTCTATAGCTGTAACCCCTATCTTAATGCCTTCACGATTTAAATATGCTTTAATATAATGCTTACCTCGATATTCTTTAGTATAGAGTTCAATAATTAAATTAATAGCTTTTTGATTATTAAAGATATTTGGAGAAGTTTTTGGCTTAGTACTAAAATTAGCGACAGTTCCAGTGTCTTTATATTTTTTAAGCCAAGCATAAAAAGTAGATTTGGGTATTTCTTCTATCTTTAAAAATCTTTTAATATTTTTAGTTTTTAATGCTTCATCCACTATAAATAATTTAAATTCTGTGCTATAATCTTTTTTCATAGTAGCATCCTTTTTATTTGTTTTATGTTCAAAATATTATAACAAGGATACTGCTTTTTTTATACTAAAAAATGTCCAATATCTCACACTCCTTAACAAATTTATACTCTACTATCTTGATTAAAAATAAGAATATTATACAATATTATCAACATGGGGAGCTTATAAAAGGCTGAGAGGAAGTTTATATAATTAAATTTCGACCCTTATAACCTGTTTGGGTAATGCCAGCGTAGGGAATTATCTCTTTTATTATTCTATTTATACTTTTAATAAAATGAGACCTTTTCTAATGTTGGTCTTGTTTTATTAAATTATTCTTTAAACAAACAAGACTAAAAAACAAATTTAGTTAAAGAAAATTAAATAAAGCAAGACAAACGGTGTTATAAAAATCTCTCTTTAATACTTTTTATTTTTAAGGAGTTTTTTATGACTTGTAATTTTAAACCAAAAAACTTTTTTATTAAAACTTTATTTCAAACATTTTTTATTTTTCTAACTTTATTATTAATCATCTCTTGCAGTAAAGAAACAAAAAGCATTAAAGATGAACTTACAGTAAACTTAGGTTATGAGCTTCAGTCTATTGACCCAGCAATAAATGATGAAACATATGGGTTTATTTATATTAATCATGCTTTTGAAGGATTATTAACAAAAGATATAAGCAACAAAATAGTTGGAGGTGCTTCAGATAAATGGGAGATAAGTGAAGATAAATTAAAATACACATTTCATATAAGAGAAGATGCAAAATGGAGTGACGGTAAAAAACTTACAGCTAATGATTTTGTTTATTCATATAGAAGAGTGGTTGATCCTAAAACAGCTTCACCTATAGCATATTTAATGTATTATATAAAAAATGCAAAAAATATAAACACAGGTAAAAAACCTATTGAAAGTTTGGGCGTTACTGCGGCAGATGAGAACACTCTTGCAATAGAACTTGAAAATCCTACACTATATTTTGAAGATATTTTGGCTTCTGGGGGATGTTATATGCCTGTGAGAGAGGATATTATAAATAAATACGGCGATGATTGGACTTGGAAGCCTGAGGCATATATTGGAAATGGTGCTTACAAGATGACAGAGAGAAAGCCTGATGAGTTAATAGCATTTGAGCTTAATACTAATTATTGGGATTATAAAAATCAGATTGCTAAAAAAATTAATTTTGTTTTGATAGCCGATGAATATATTTCTTTAAATGCTGTTAGAACAGGCGATGTTGATTTTTCTATTAATGCACCACCTATTGGTGAAATAGAAAGTTTGATAAAAGAAAACCTTATGGCTGTAAGTGACATTATAGGAGTTTATTATTTAGATTTAAACACAAAAGATAAAACATTGTCCGACAAGAGAGTAAGAAAAGCATTATCTCTAGCAATAGACAGAAATTACATAGTAAGCAATATTGGCCACGGCAAACTAATAGCAGCAGAAAGCTTTGTTGCTCCTATTGTAAAAGGTTTTGAAAAATCTTTTAGAGAAGAGAGCAGCAATTTTATAATAGCTAATAATTACAGCAATAATGTAGAAGAGGCAAAAAAATTATTATCTGAAGCAGGATACCCAAACGGAGAAAACTTTCCAATATTAGAAGTAAAAGTTTCATCTGGTTTTTATACCACAGTATTAGAGGCAATTCAACAAATGTGGAAAAATAATTTAAATATTGATGTAGTAGTTAGAACGGAAGAGTCAAAAATCACACTTCCTTTCAGACAATCAGGCAACTACAAAATAGCTAGAACAAGCTGGACAGGCGATTATAATGACCCGCTTACAATACTTCAAATTATGACAAGCGATAGCGATATAAACTACGGCGGCTTTTCAAATGAAAGATATGATTATTTAATAAACTTTGCCGCCACTTCAACAAATAAAAAAGATAGAATGGAAGCATTAAAAGAAGCAGAGGCAATTCTTTTTGAAGAGATGCCTATAATACCTTTTATATATAGAACAGACTTTTTAGTTGTAAATCCCAAATTAAAAAATTATATTGATGAACCTTTGGGAAGATATAAATTTAATTATGCATATATTGAAGAGTAGTTTTAATAAATTATAATTTTAAGAAATAAAGTGCTATTTTTAAATTTAATAGTATTTTATTTCTTAAAAAAATCTTACTTATATACATTTTTCTTATTGTACTAATAAAAATATTAAATCTTACTATATTTTATGCCTAATTATAAATCATAACCGCTTGCTGCAATTTTTTATGTTAAAAATTTTACACTGCATTTGAATAAAAAATACATAAATTAAATATTTCATTGTTTTTTTAGGTATTGTTTTTTTTGAGATTAGTTTATAAAATAAAAAGAAATTATATAATTTTGGATTATTTATGAAAAGAATTGGTATTTATATAGACTTAGAGAATATTACTCATTTAAACTTTAATATTAATTTAAAATTGATTCTTGAAGATGTAGTTAAATTTTATAGAACTAACTTAAAAGATAAAGATATTTATTATTCAATAAAAAAAGCTTATGGCGACAGTAAGTCTATAGAATCTTATGGGAAATCACTTAGAAATTTGCATATAGATATAATTCATCGTGTGAATATACGCAAAGGTAAAAATATGTCCGATATGATTTCATCTATAGATGCTTTTGAAGATTTTGTTATTAATAAAAATACAGATATAGTAGTATTTATAAGCAGAGATGTTGATTATACTATTGTAATGGAGAGATTAAAGAGGCATGGAGCTATAACTGCTATAGTTACAACCATTACCAATGCTGATAGAGATATTTTTAAAAGTGTTTCTAATAAGATTTTTAAAATAGAAGAATATGAATCAAAAGAGAATGATAAAAATAATCAATTAGATGAATATAGTTTGCAGTATTTGAAGTTTTTTTATAATAGGGTTATTGAAGTTTATGAAAATACAGAAAGTAAAAAGTTTTCTATATCAGATATATGTAATAAAGTAAATATGGATTTTAAATTAGAGAAAGGAGAAAGTGCTATAGAAAAGACTTATTTCAAGAAGATAAAAAAATTATTTACATACTTAAAAAAAAATGATATATCAATAAAAATGGAAAGAGATCATTTTAGTATAGATAATATTCAAAAGCTGTACCATTTTTTTATAAGTTTAGACTAGATATTATTTAGATGTTTATTATCAATGAAGTTATAATATATTAGGAGATTTATTTATGATTAATATAGCTGTTATTGGTTTGGGTTTAATGGGTGGCTCTTTAGTTAAGGCTTTAGATGGTTATAATATATGGGCTTTAGATACTAATAAAGAAGCTGTAGACAGTGCTTTAAAAGATAAATATATACAAAAAGGAAGTTATGATTATTCAGATATAGAAGAGATGTTTTCTTGGGCTCACATTATTATGATATGCACTTTGCCTTCTATAGCTTTAGATATTATAAACAAATATTCTTCATTTATTACAGATGATAAGATACTGTCAGATTTTTGCGGGGTTAAGAGTGATATATTTAATGCAGTAAAAACAAAAAAATATGTATCGCTTCATACTATGGCAGGTAAAGAGAAAGGCGGCTATAATAACTCAAGCGAATCATTATTTAAAAACTCTAATGCTATAATAATCGCTAATGACAATGCTAATAAGGAAGACATAAAAAAAATAGAAGATTTAGCTTTAAATATAGGATGCAAAAATGTAATTGTATCAACAGAAAAAGAACATGATAAGATGATAGCTTTTACTAGTCAGCTTATGCATATAATAGCTTGTTCTATAGTTAATCATAAAGATTTTTTAGCTTCACTTGGTTTTGAAGGAAATAGTTTAGGCGACCACACAAGGGTAGGTACAATAGATGCTAATATGTGGAGCGAACTTTTTGCAAGAAACTCTCATTATTTATCTTTGTCTTTGGAAGAGTACATAAAAAGGCTAGAAGATTTTCAAAATGCATTACAGAATAATGACAGAGAAAAACTTAGAGAATTAATTTTAAGTTCTAATAGTATAAAAGAGAAATGGAATAATTTTAAAAGCAAATGATTTTTAATATTATATTTTTCAGTAATTATATTTTTTTATTTTTTATTGTTCTTTTCTTGCAGCTACTTGGTGAGGACTTCTTCAAAGTTTTGGCTTTTAATAAAGTTTTACTAATTTTTAATTAAAATACATAGTGTTATCCTATATTTTTTTAAAATTAGTATAATTTTTTGTATTCTTTATTTGCACTTTTTTGTTCTTTGACGAAGTCCGCACAGCGACCGAAGGAAGTGCCTGCGACTGAAAGGAGTGCCTGTGGGTGCGACCGTAGGAAGTACCTTTAGGTATGGGTGCGAAGGCGGGAAAAGAACAATAAAAAAAATTGACAAACTTAAAAATTGTTAGTATTTATAATTCAAATAAAAATTATTTATTTTTAAATTTTTTAGCAGCTTCAATAAAGCCAACAAATATAGGATGCGGGTTTGTTATTCTTGATTTCAATTCTGGATGAAACTGAACTCCTATCATAAATGGATGGTCTTTTATTTCTGATATTTCAACCAAATCAGCATCTTTTGTTTTTCCTGTAATTATAAATCCTGCTTTTTCCATTTTCTCTATATATTTATTGTTAAACTCATATCTATGTCTATGTCTTTCACTTATTGTTGTTGAGTTATAGAGTTTATGAGCTAAAGAACCTTCTTTTATATTACATTCAAAAGCACCAAGCCTCATAGTGCCGCCTTTAAGCATAATTTTCTTTTGTTCTTCCATCATAGTGATTATTGGATTTTTACAATTTTCATTTATCTCTATTGTGTTTGCATCTTCAAGTTTTAATACGTTTCTTGCAAACTCTATACTCATAAGCTGCATACCCAAACATATTCCCAAATAAGGAATTTTATTTTCTCTAGCATATTTAATAGCTTTTATCTTTCCCTCTATTCCTCTCTCTCCAAATCCACCGGGTATAATAAGACCATTAACATCATCAAAATATGTAGATATATCTTCTTTATCTTCCAACTCTTCTGCATTTATCCATTTTATATCAACATTAATGTCGTTATATATTCCGCCATGATTTAATGCCTCTATTAATGATATATAAGCATCTTTCATAGATATATATTTTCCAACTATAGCAATACTAACTCTTTCATTTTGTATAGCTATATTTTTTTGTTTAGCTACCAATTCTGTCCAATTAGATAAATCTATCTTAGCAGTTTCTAATTTGAAATGCTTACATACCACATCTGAAAGTCCCTGAGCTTCAAGCATTAATGGTACAGAATATATATTAGGCTCATCAAAGTTCTCAAATACATTTTGTTTTGGTAAGTTACAGAATAATGCTATTTTAGATTTATGAGATTCTTCTAAATGTTTATTTGTTCTGCATACTAATATATCAGGTATAATGCCGCTTTGCATAAGTTCTTTTACACTATGCTGAGTTGGTTTTGTCTTAATCTCTTCAGATGAACTTATAAAAGGTATCAATGTAACATGTACATACAAAACATTATCCTGTCCTAATTCTGTTTTTACCTGCCTTATAGCTTCAATATATGGCAATGATTCTATATCACCAATAGTGCCGCCTATTTCTGTGATAACTATATCAGTTTTTTTTGTATCATTTTCTCTGTATATTCTTCTTTTTATTTCATTTGTAATATGAGGTATAACCTGAACAGTTTCTCCAAGATATTTACCTTCTCTTTCCATATTTATAACATGCTGATATATTTTACCAGTAGTAACATTGCTGTATTTATTTAAATTTTCATCAATAAATCTTTCATAATGCCCAATATCTAAATCTGTTTCAGCCCCATCATCAGTAACAAAAACTTCACCATGCTGAAAAGGACTCATAGTACCCGGGTCAAGATTGATGTAAGGGTCTAATTTTTGTATAGTTACACTTAAACCGCGAGCTTTTAGTAGTCTTCCAAGTGAAGCAGCTGTTATACCTTTACCAAGTCCAGATACAACTCCGCCTGTTACAAATATGTATTTAGTATCCATAGTTTCCTCTATTATTCCTTTTATTCCTTTAATAATTTTGATTATAAACAATATCATTAAAAAAATATAAAATCAAGGTAAATTTTTTATTAATTTTAATATTTTTTGTTATATATTAGAAATAAAGATTTTTTAATAATTATTTTTTAAGAGGTGTTAGTTATGATAAGGTTATTTATTAGTTTAGTTATAGTTTTGGCTTTAGCTTCTTGTTCGGATTCAGACAAGAAAGAAGAAAATAATGCTTCTTCAGAAGTGGTTGCTGATTATGTTCAAGTGGATTCTCCAAATTCTTTTATTCCTTTAGGCATAAGCACTACAGTAGCTCCTCCAGAACATGGACAAAATGCTAAATATTTTATAGCTAACAAAGATGTTGCCGAAGTTAATTTTGATTATATGAATAATAATTATACTTACAGAGCTTCAAAAAATACTAATAATTTACTTTCTTTTTATGGGGATTATGTTAATAGCGGAAAAAACTTTACAGAAGAAGAAAATAACATTGTTGTAGAATATAATACCACTTCAAATAATGAAAAGTTTACATTATGGAGAGTAGATGATATTTATTATATATTGTCAACACAAGCAGAAGATGATAAAGATTTAACTAATCTCTCATCGCTTTATATCAAGTCTATACACTGGAATAAAAATAAATAAAAGTATAAATGATTAAATAATAGAATATAAAACTAGGCATATGGATTTTTATCTGTATGCCTATTTTATTGACAATTGATATTTTTATGCTATAATTTTTATTGTTAGAAACAACAATGGAGGATAAAATGGCTATTTTTGGAGTAGGTGCTACTTTTAATAATACTGAAGATGTAAGTAAAGAATTTATTAATAATAATGTTGCTGGAATAGGTTGGGGTGAAAAAGATGCTCCTGATTTACATCAATTCATACAGTCTTTAAAAGTTGGTGATATTATTTATATAAAATCATTTGCTCCAAAAACTCAGATGATTACAGTTAAAGCTATTGGTATAATAATTGATGATAAAATTGTTAAAAAATTCTCTATTGGAAATCATAGAATAGGAATTGGAAGAAATATGAAATGGATTAATAAAAAAACTTTTACAATAGAAAATCCTAAAGGTAAGCATAATGTTGTTAATAATAGTTTTTATGAAGAGTTTAATCCTGAAATTCAAAAAGCTATTATAGATAGAATTTAAATTTGTTTAAACAAAATTTTCCTTTAATATAAATTTATTATTTTATTGACATTTATTTCTTATGTTATATATTATGTTAAGTTGTATTATTGCATCTAACTGGGGATTAAAATGAAATATAATAATAAATTCTTTTTTTTAATAATATTCACTATATTAATTTCATGTTCTAATAAGAGCCAAGAAGAAATAAAAAAAATAGATAGAGGCGGGGCATTAATAGATAAAATAATATATGAAGTGAGAACAGATATGACAATAGCCATTAAAGATGTAGCAGACGGCCGTGCTGATTTAATGGCTAGCGGTATAGACGGAAGCACATATTTATCATTAAGTGAAAGCGATTTGGAGAAGCTTGATACTTATGCTGTGCCTTCTGGTTCTTGGTCTTTGCTTTTTAATCCTGTTCCAAATAAAGCCCCTTATACAGTTATTACAAGAGATGGAAAAACTCATTTTAATCCTCTTGCTATAAGAGAAGTAAGATTTGCAGTGAATTTTTTGATAGATAGAAAAAAGCTTGTTGATGAAATTTTAAGAGGGGCAGGGGAGCATTCATTTACTCAGGCAACACCCGGTCAGCCCGGCACTTATAGATATAATCTCATTCCTTCAAAAATGGGTATGACAGCAAACGGCAATGAAGAAAAAGCAATTAACGATATAAATAATGCTATGGAAAAAGCTGCTAATCTTCCAGAAAACAGAGGAAAGCTAAAAAAAGAAAATGGCTGGTGGAAATATAATGGTGAGACAGTAACTATTAAATTTGTTATAAGAGTAGATGACCCTACAGGAAGGCTTCCTGCAGGCAATGCAATATCTGACTTAATAGAAAAGACAGGCATAAAAGTAGAAAAACTATTATACGACAGAAACAAATCCACCCAAGTTGTATACGGCTCTGACCCAAAAGATTATGAATGGAATATTATAACTGAAGCTTGGGGGGCAGGGGCTACAAGAGCTTGGTGGGACGTTACACTTAGGCAAATGTATGTAAGAGAGGGCAACTATATGCCGGGCGGAAACATTGCTGAATTTTGGAATTATGACAATAAAGAAGCTTCTAGAATAAGCGATAAAAATTCAAACGGCTGGTTTTTAACAGCTGATGAATATTGGAGCGGCAATATGCGTTTGCAGGAGATTGGGCTTGAAGATGCTGTGCGAATATATTTAAACTCTCAAACACAGTTTTTTGTAGCAAACAAAGAAAGATTTAACAGAAGAATGCTTTACGGTGTTGGCGATGGTGTTAATGATTGGTCTATAAGAAGTGCCGACATAAAGTCAAATAGAAACGGTGAAAAAGTATTAAGAGTTCTCCAGCATTCTGCACAAGGTTCATTATTTATAAGCCCTTGGGACCCTGTAGGTGTAGGCGGATTTTCTGATGCATATTCTGCTATAATGATAGGCCCTTGCTCTGATGCGGGTGCTACATTTGAATCGCCTTCCACAGCAAAAACAGAGTTTATACTTGGTAAGGCTGATACTAATAGTTTAGAAATAGGTGTTAGAGCTGGTGATAACGGCATACCTGTAGGCACTGTAAAAGTTCCTAATAATGCTAAAATGTATAACCCTTATACTCAAAAATGGGAAGAAGGTTTAACTACGAAAGTTGAAAATGGTGAGATAGTTTATAAAAAGGCTGATAATCTTACCGCTTATGTAAAATGTGATTTTAAACCAAAAAGCTTTAAATGGCATCATGGCATAGATTCGTCTCTAGTTGATTTGATGTATGGAAGTGTATTTATTGCAAACATAATAACAAAGACAAATGAAAATGATAAGTATTATGATTCTGCTATGGCTGGAAGATATACTTCTGCTATGGATAATGCCGTTGGAAGTATAATAAATGAAGATGGAAGTTTTACACTCTATGGAAATTATTATTGGCCAATGGACATGAATAGGCAAATTGCTATTGCTGCAGTTGGTCCTAAAATAGGCAACCCTAATAGAAACACTGTTATTCCTTTTGAGATAAATGAAGCTATAATGAAAATGGTCCTTGAGGGTTCTAAATCTGGTAATGTTTATACTATTTCACAGGATCAATCATTGACTGCTATAGATGTAAAAAATCCTATATGTGTAGCTGATATAAAAGAAAAATTAATTGAAATGCGTGATTCTCAATATATACCTGTTGGAATAGAATACTTTATTACAAAAGAAGAGGCTATTAAAAGATATCAGGCTGCTATTGACTTTATAGATAAATACGGGCATGCTTATATATCAAATGGACCTTTCTTTATTTCAAGAATAGATTCAAAGGCTAATTATATAGAATTAACTGCTTTTAAAGATTATGCTTACACTGCTGAATATTGGATAGAAAAACTATCAACAAAAATGAGCAGAATAGAAGATATTGAAATGCCTGCAATAGTAAATAAAAACAATGATATGAATATAGATATTTATGTTTCATCATACAATTATCCTAATAATGCTTTAGAGATGCCAGACCCTAATACAAAAGTAAAAGTGCTTCTTCAATTACAAAATGGAAGCGAAAGAGAGTATAATGCTGTTTTAGAAAATGATGTGTTTAAGCTCACTATAGCAAAAGAGGAATTAGCATCTCTTCCAAAAGGTAATTATATTGTTGTAATAGAGTCCTATATTGCCGATGAAACGCCTTATATAGAAACAAGAAACTTTATATTACAATAAATATTTTAAATCTCGTTATATGAATTATCATTATTCATTTTATATAGTTTTATGTTTTCATTTTTTAGTATGCATTTCATGAGATTTATATCAGAATCATCAAAACTATATGATAAATATACTGCTTTTACTTTTAGTTGTAACTCTTTTTTATATGATATTATTTTATCTCTCTCTTTATAAAAAATAGAAAGCAAATTGCCGTATTCTATATTTTCATTATATGATAAAAACTTAGCCTTTTTACCGTATACATAAATATTATTGTTGTTATTAATAATGCATATATTAGAATCCAATAATTCATATTCTACGCATATAGTGTCAGTATTCCAATTATTAATATCATCTATATTTTTATAAAACGAAATTATATTTGTCTTTTCTAATATAGGTTTTAATGCTCTTAAATGATTTTCTGTGAACTCATCTTTTAATATAGTATGAGAATCACAAAATTGTATTCTGTTTTCAAATATGGTTTTTAAAGTGTTGGTATCATATTTAAAAGTTTGATATATTGTTTTTGTATAATTTGTATATGTGATGCTTTTCTCTAAACATTTATCTGTTAGTTTTAAAAAATCATTATAACTAATTTTTTTATTTGCAAGTAAGCTGTATGAAAGCAAAAATATACTGTAACTCGCTAAACTATTATTCTCTAAATATTTTAAATAAGTTTCTACAATAGAAGGGTAGTCATTTTTTAAGAAAAACAAAATAGCAATATTGTTATAATAAATAAAATTGTCTTTGTTTGTTTCTAAAAGTTTTTTATAGTATTTTATAGCTTTATCATAATTTTTTGTGTAGAAGTATGAATTAGCTATAATCTCATTATTAACTAGATTATTATTGTTTTCTTCAAATAAAGTTATTATTTTTGAATACTCTTTTTTATCATACAAAATATTTATAAGCTTATCATAATATTTATTATTTTTTCTAACACATACAAATGCCTTATCATAATCTTCTAAATCTATATAAATATTAAAAAGCATATCTATATAATTTTCATTTATATTATCAATGTTTTTATTTAGATAATATGCCGCAGTTTCTTTTTCACCTTTATTATAATAACAAATAGCTATTCCATAATAAGCTTCATCATTATCATTAATATCTATAGAAGATTTAAAATATTTTATAGCTTCATTATAATCTTTTAAATTTAAATATGCATTAGCTAAATTATTATAAGCCTTATAATACATATCATTTATTTCTATAGCCTTTTTAAAATATTCTATAGATTTATCATATTCTTCATTTGATAAGTAGCAAAGCCCAATAAAATTATAAGCCTTATATGGATTAGGATTTCTTTCTATTACCTTATTAAAATGTTCTATTGCTTCATAATAGTATTTTTTGGAATAATAACTAACTGCCAATTTATAATAATCTGTAAAAGAATCTAAATCAAACTTTCTTGCTTTATCAAAATATAATGCTGCTTTATCAAAGTTTTTTTTGTTAAAAAATATTAATGCAAGATTGTTGTAGGCATTAGCATATTTAGGATTAATTTCTATTGCCTTATTAAAATATTCTATTGCTTTGTCATAATCTTTTAAGTAGGAATATATTGCTCCTAATGTATTTGATATTTTGTATGAACGGCTGTTGCTTTGCAAATATCTATTTAAACATTCTATAGCTTTATCATAATTGTCAATATTATAATAACACATTCCAAGCATATCATAAGCTTTAAAAGTCATTTCATCCATACTTTTTGAGTTTTCAAAGAAGTTTATTGCTGCTTCATAATTTTTGCTTCTATAGTGATATAACGCTAAATTGTTATAGGCTTTATCATATTTTGGATTAATTTCTATTGCTTTATTAAAACATTCTATAGCTTTATCATGTTCGTTTTTTTTATAGTAACTTATGCCAAGTAAATTGTATGCAGTATAAGATTTTGGCATTATTTTTAATGTTTCATAAAAGCATTCTATAGCTTTATCATAGTTTCCTATTGCATGATAGCTTATACCAAGTAAATTGTATGATTTAAATGTGTTAATATCTACTCTTTTAGCTTCTTCAAAAAATTTGATTGCATCATCAAATTTTTTTATCTCAACACATAATTGTCCTTTATATAGATTTGCTCTATAATTTTTTGGTACTTTTTTTAGAATATTATCTAATGCTTCTAAAGTTCCTTCATAATCTTCATTTTTTATATTATAGGATATATGATTTAAAATATTATCCATAGAGTTTTGCATACGTAAAACCTCAAAATGTATAAAATGATATACTATATTTTACAATATATATGTATATTATGTCAACTAAAATATTTTTTTATTTTGTTTAGGAGTGTGAGATATTGGACATTTTTTAGTATAAAAAAAGCAGTATCCTTGTTATAATATTTTGAACATAAAACAAATAAAAAGGATGCTACTATGAAAAGAGATTATAGCACAGAATTTAAATTATTTATAGTGGATGAAGCATTAGAAACTAAAAATATTAAAAGATTTCTAAAGATAGAAGAAATACCCAAATCTACTTTTTATGCTTGGCTTAAAAAATATAAAGACACTGGAACTGTCGCTAATTTTAGTACTAAGCCAAAAACTTCTCCAAATATCTTTAATAATCAAAAAGCTATTAATTTAATTATTGAACTCTATACTAAAGAATATCGAGGTAAGCATTATATTAAAGCATATTTAAATCGTGAAGGCATTAAGATAGGTGTTACAGCTATAGAGAATGTACTAAAAAGAAATAATCTTTGGAGATATAAAACAAAAAAGAAAAAGAAGCGATATGATAAACGAAAATTTGTCTCTAAAATACAAAAAGAGGGCAAAATAGTTCAAATAGACACTAAATATATCAAATTAGGCAGAAAAACAGTTTATCAGTTCACAGCTGTAGATTTAGCTACTCGTTATAGTTGGAGGCAAATCTATGAAGAGAAAACACCTTATAGTGCTTTATCTTTCTTAAAATATGTCTTAAAAACTTCACCTTTTAGGATAAAATCTATACAAACTGCGACCGAAGGAAGTACCTGTGGGTATTGCCACAAAGAACCAAAAAGGCTGCATTTTTAAACTAAAATTGAGTTTTATTCTACATTATTTGATACATATTTTTAAGTATAATGCTAAATAAATTGTACTTTTTGCTACGGGAAAAAGTTGAATAAAAAACTCATATATAAACAATAAAATTAAAAACACTATAAATACTTACTAATTTAGTTTTAAAAAAATACATTATAAAGCTGCAAACTTATAAATAGTTCTATGCTTAAACTCTCTGTCTGGATAAAGTATTATACTTGGAAAATGATTATAATTTAAAGATAAAGTAAAATACTGTGTCTCCAAACAAAAAGCTTCATGTTTATTTAATACTTGTCCTCTCACCTGTAAATTGTTTAGAAAATTAGAAGTATAAAGCAAAACAGAAGGCATATCTGTAAACACCTCTAAAGATATTAAACTCTCTTCAGAAATAACTTTTACTCTAGATTTTTTGATATCATTATCATCAAATACAAAACAGTTATCGCATCCGCCTTTGGCTTTTATTATACTGTCAATCTCTTTCATATTTCTAAAATCATAAGGAGTATTATCAACTTTTATAATCTCTCCAGAACTATCACCATTTTCACTTTCAGGTAAATAATAATTAGCATCTATTGATATTTTATGATTGTTAATTTTACCCTTTCCATTCAAATTAAAATAAGAATGATTCATTATATTCACTGGAGTTGGTTTATCAGTTGTTGCTTTATAATCTATTACAACTTCATTATCTTCTGTAAGTGTATATGTAACAGTTAAATCTAAATTACCTGGATAACCTTCTTCACCGTCTTTTGACAAATAATGAAACTCTATTTTATTTTTATCAATTTCTTTTGAAGTAAAAAACACATAAGAAAGCCCATCAACTCCGCCATGTGCATGATGAGGAGGCTTATTTGGATTTAATTTATATTCTTTATCCCCTATTCTAAAAACAGAATTCAAAGTTCTTCCAGCAACTCTACCAACTGTAGCACCCATATGACCATTCTTTGCCTTAGCACTATAAAAATTAATATCATCAGAACCAAAAGCTACTTCAATATTCTCTCCTCTTCTATTCTTAAAAAATATGCCTGTGATAGAAGCTCCAACATCTGCTAATTTTAACTTTAATCCATTGTTATTTTCTAATGTGTATACAAATGAATTTTCTCCAAATATTTCTTTTGTCATATACTTATCTCCTAGTAATATTTTTTTAACCATTTATTTATAATTTTACATCTTATAATCAAATATTAGCTTCACAAGTATATCCTCTGTTACATCATCATACAAAACCTTTCTTCCTAAACTATTAATATCTGTTTCAAATTGAGTTCTATTAATTACAGCATTGCATCTATGCTAATATATATTTTTTGTATTTATATACAATTTAAATGTTATATAAAACATAATTTTATCAGAATCATTATTTCAATATTCATGCTCTATAGTAACATTTTTCTTTTAATATTTTATAAAACTTTAATATAATAAAAATATCTTCTTTACTTAATCTGTATCCTTCATGATTTTTATATTCTTTTAATCTTAAATGTTATTTTTATTTTTTATATTAATATTATAATAAAAAGATGATAAAAGAATTAAAAAGCATCATTATAATTTTTTATTAAATACATATTCTAATTTCTTTCAAAATATGTAATAAAAAAGTTAATTGTTTATTTTATCTAAAATATGTTTATTAACTTCATCTCTTAATTTTAAAATATAGTCATCTTCCGTAGGAAATTTACTAAAGGTTATTACAGAATCATTTTCTATTAATTTCATAACAAAGTCTTTAGAAGTAATTGAAGATAACAATTGAAATGCTCTTAAATCATCAAGTGCCTGTTTAAATACTTTTAATCTTAAAGAAACAATAGGCTCATCATTCTTTCCTGGATATACCACAAAAGAATCTCCTCCAGGAAATCCCATATCAGCATCTGTTGTATAAAAAGGATCTATAAGTCTTCTTGAATATTGTGAATACCAAAAATTATATCCCCAATGTAAAAAGCCCACTATATCATATTTAAACAATTGTGTTGCAAGTATTCTATTTCTTGCACTAGGCATAGAGAAAAATCTATTACTAACATTTACACATTGTACACAACAATAATAAGTCCACAAATTTTTAACATCAGCCTTTATAAAATCATCTATATGGTCATTAGCTGGTATAGGATTTTCTAAAGCACCGGATTTATAAAACTCTATATCTGATAAAGCATCTATAATAATATAATCCTTCAATAAAGGCTTTATAATATTTTTTGCTTTCTTATAATCTTCTAAATGCTCCAAAGAAGGCTCATCAGATACATGGAAAAAACATTTTTTATCAACACCAAGTTTTTGTAGAAATGATAATAAATTTAATATAAACTCATTTAAAAAATCAACATATTCTTTAGAATCAGATTTTGTATCCCAACCAAAAATTTTCTTCTCATTTCCATTTTTATCCTTAGCTACAATTTTAGGAGCATTTTTAGAGCCCCACTGTGTAAAGAAATGTGATATTTCAAAATATTCTATACCTAATTCCAAACACAATTTTATCCATCTTTCAAGTTTATCAAATTTAAATATATATTTACCATCATCAATTGTAATATCAACAAGCTGCACAGTAGGACGCTCTCCGCCTATAGCAATATCCAATGGAGGAGTAAAAACAGGAGTTAATATCATATTCATTCCATAATCTGCTGCTGTTTTCACATAATTTCTTATTAAATTCCAATGTCTTTCGCTAAATATATCAGCATTATAATAAGAACTTAAACAATCTGAATGAAACCAATTTGTATAATATAAAGTCTGTTTAGGCAATTCAAAATCTAAAACCTCAATTTCTTTTGTTACAGTTAAATAATCATTTTCATCATTATTTAAAATAAATCTAACTTCTATATTATATTTTCCAGCTCCATTTAAAGGCTTAAAATCTATCCAAACAGCTCTCCAATATGTCAATAAAATAGCTTCACCATTAACCGACTCTTCCAATATATCAGGAAATACCCCCGGCATAACAGATATATAATTAGGGTCATTATATGCCTTTGGATAAGTTGCTAAATCAGTATGCACTAAATTAACATTATATAATTTAATTTCATCATTTTTAGCTATATTATTATTTACTCTAATTTCTATTTTTACTTTATTAGTACCATTAAGTATATCATTATATTTATACGCAACTTGAAATGAAAATACTTCATTTTTTGCAATTGTCCTATTAATATATTTTTCCTCAATGTTGTCTCTATTCGGAAGTACCTTAGCCAAAGAACTTAATAATTTTAATTCTAAATTTTCTTTCATAAACTTAATCCTTAAATAAAAATTATTCTTTTGAACCTGTAAAGGTAATACCTTGTACAAATTGTCTTCTTAAAATTATATAAAATATAAATGGCGGCAAAAAGTTTAAAGTAGCCCCAGCCATTACTAAACCATAATTACTAACATAGTTGCCCTGTAATGTAGAAAGGGCTAAAGGTAAAGTATATTTATTAGAATCAGATGTCATTATCAAAGGCCAAGTAAAATCATTCCACACTGTTATAAAAGTAAATATTGTAAGTGAAATAATTACAGGCTTAGACAAAGGAACTACTATTTTTGTAAAGACCTTCCATTCAGAACATCCATCCATCTTTGCAGATTCTAAAAGTTCATTAGGCAAAGCATCCATAAATTGTTTTACTAAAAATACACCAAAAGCATTAATAACAGGTATTGCCAAACCAATATTATTATCTAATAAACCAAAAGCTTTCATTATAATGAACATAGGAACTAATTTTACTTGCCCAGGCATCATCATTGTAGCTATATATATATAAAATATAATATCTCTAAAAGGAAATTTCTTCTTAGAAAAACCATATGCCGCCATAACAGATATAATTGCATTTACAAAGCAAGCTATAATAACAACAACTGTACTATTTTTAAAATAAGTAAAAAAGTTATAATTTTTGAAAATAGTGACATAATTATCTAAATTCATTTGAGATAAATTAATACTCAATTTTCCAAGTGAATAAGTCTTTGTAAAAGAAGTTAAAACCATATATATAAAAGGATATAAAAATAAAAGTGCTATAAAAACTAAAAATATATTTAATAACTGATTTTTCAATACTTTCATTAATTAGTCCTTCATTATTTTTTTTTGTAAAATAGAAACCACAAGCACTATTATAAATAATAATACAGATACAGCTGAAGCAAATCCCATATTAAATTGCCTAAAAGCGGTATTATAAATAGTATAAACTAAAGTAATAGTTGCTGTGCCAGGTCCTCCGCTAGTTAATGCATATATTATTTCAAATGCTTGGAAAGCCCATATAAGTCCTAATGCAATAACTAAAAAATTTATAGGTTTTAGCGCTGGGATAGTAATATTAATAAATTTACTATACTTATCAGCACCATCTACATCAGCCGCTTCATATAAATTTTGAGGTATATCTAAAATACCCGCTATATATATAACCATAAAATATCCAACATTCTTCCATATAGTTAAAAAACATACACTCAATAATGCTAAATATTTATCTCCAAGCCAATTTATAGATTTTATACCAATAAGATTTAAATACCCATTAATAATACCATCATTAGTAGATAATAATATTCTCCAAATAGCCCCAACCAATATAGCAGAAGCTATAACAGGTACAAACATAGAACTCTTTACAAAACCATCTATTTTACTCTTTATCTTACGGCATATAATACTTGCTATTAATAAAGATAATAATGTTTGTATAGGTACAGTGATTATCGTATATATAAAAGTATTAATTAATGCAGGCTTCATAAAAGGATCAGAAAACATTCTTTTATAATTTTCCAACCCTATAAATTCTGGAGCCTGCACAACATTATATTTTTGAAAACTAAAAAAGAACACCATTAATAATGGTACTATAGAAAAGACTATTATAAAAAATAAACTAGGAGATATAAATAAATATCCGCTTATAAAATCTTTATTAAATCTTCTTTTTTCAGTTTTCATAATTTAATCTCTCATTAAAAAATAAATAATTAATTGTTTTCTAAAACCTGTCTACCATATTCAGCAGACTCTTTAATTACTTGCTCAGGAGTTTTCTCACCCAACATCATAGATTGTATATTTTTAGTTAATGCATCAAATACTACTGTAGAACCTTTTACTTTAGGTAATGTTTTTAAAATATCTGTTTGAGTAGTATAAAGTTCCTGATATAAAGGATCATCTAAATATTTTTCTTCTTTAGAGATAGGAGGGAACTTTGCTAAATCTGTATGGAACTTTTCCATGCTAGCAGCACTTGTTAAATAATGCATTAATTTATATGATAAATCTTTTTTATCTTTAGACATTAAAACCAATTGGTCTATAGCAATAAAAGTTTTCTGCTGTTTATCTTTTAAAGAAACTATAAAGCCCCATTCAAAATCAACATTATTTAAAAATTTAGATGTAGATCTTGTATCTGTAATAGTAAAAGCAACATTTCCTTTGTTAAATACATCAGACCCCTCACTTCCAGCTATTGACATTGTAGATTCATGAAGAACTTTATATTTAAATTTTAAATCATATAAAAACTGAATTGTCTTTAAAGCTTCAGGAGAATCAAAAGCTATTTTACCATCTTCAGTAAAGAAATCTCCGCCTGCCTGCCATAAGAAAGGAGTAAGATATCCATTCATATTACCAAAATGTCCGCCGCCCATTGTCATTATAGTACCAAATTGGTCTATTACGCCATCTCCGTTAGTATCTTTTGTAAGTTTTACGTTAGCATCTATAAAATCCTGCCAAGTAACAGGAGGTTTTACGCCTTCTTTATCTAATAAAGTTTTGTTATATACTATTATTCTAGCATTACCAACAACAATAGGTAAACCATATAACTCACCATTTATTTTAGCATCTTCCAAATATAGATAATTAGTTTTATCTGCTTCTGTTAGATATTCATCTATTGGATATATTGCACCTAAATCTAAAAAATCTGCTATTATTTCATTATACATATATCCAACATCTGGACCTCTTCCAGAACTTACACCAGTCAAATATTTCTCTTCATAATTAGCCCAAGAAATGATTTCTACATTAATTTTTACATTATTTTCCTCTTCAAAAGGTTTTACCAATTCTTCCCAAAAATTTTTATCAAGTGTATCTTCAGTTCCATAAGGAGGCATCCATAAAGTTAAAGTATTGCTTCCAGAAGAACTATTACCAGAACCACAGCCATAGACAAATAAACTTAATAAAACTAATAAAATAATATTCTTCATATATATTTCCTTACGAATAATTTTATATACTATAGTATACTAATAAAATATAATTAAGTCAATTAAAATATAAAGTTTTTTTGTTTAGGAGTATGAGATATTGGACATTTTTTAGTATAAAAAAAGCAGTATCCTTGTTATAATATTTTGAACAGAAAACAAATAAAAAGGATGCTACTATGAAAAAAGATTATAGCACAGAATTTAA
>NZ_SAXY01000024.1 GCF_008016535.1 Brachyspira pilosicoli | reverse complement strand
TATTGTTTAAAATATATAAAAGTGATAAAAAGCATAGTTTCCAAAGAAAGTTTTCTTGGTCTGCCATTATTAAAACCTTTATATACTTTTCTTAATTCTTCTAAAAGAAATAAATATGTTTTTTTAAACCAATCACACTTTGACAATCAATCATTTTTATAAAATCCTTTTTTACGAATATATTAACATAATTCTTACTTCTTTGAAACTATAAATTGATTTGTCAAGTACTTTTGAAACAAGTCTATTATAATAAATAAAGCTTATATATTTTAAAAAAATAATTTATTAAGTATAATTATTTTGCATTAAAAAATATAACATAACTTTATTATTATTTTCCTTTGCTAAAGAATGAGCGTATCATAAGAAAAGCTCCTATGGCGGCTAATACTATATTTGGAAACCACATAGCAAGAAAGCCCGGTATTTTTCTATTTCCTGCTATTATTTCTGCCACAGTGATTAAAATATAATATATTACTACAACTATTACAGAAAGCCCAAATCCAAATCCCCTGCCGCTTCTTTTACCTACTATACCCAAAGGAGCCCCAATAAATACCATAAATAAGCAAGCTGCTGGTATAGATATAAATTTATGAAACTCTACATAATAAAAATATGGTACAGATTCTTTTTTAGTTGTATTTATTAATCTATCTAATTCTGCAAAGTTTGTTGTAACGTATGTGTTTGAAAAAGAGGCAAAAGATACTTTAGCATTAGTTAATGTTATATTTGTTGTTCCATCTATATTTGTTATAAATGAATTAGAATATGCAGTAATTATCATATTACTTATTTGATTAGTTATTGCTTGCATAGAATTAGACAATGTATTATTTATTTTTTTTCTTATCTCCCAAGCAGGAATTTCTCTAAGTCCTCTATCATGATCATTTAATTTACTTACATTTCTAACTATATTAATATCCATAGCATCAAACACAGTAAAATCATTACTTACAAATCCATATATAGGCATCTCCTGAACTATTCCATCATATAAAGTTAATGTTATCACTTTAGAATTAGCTTCATTATTTTTCCATTTTCCTGTTTTAGCAGTAATTATTCTTCTAGCTTGAGAATTACCGTCATAAATAACAACATTAGACATACCATTATTATCGCTATAATATGCCCCGATAGATAAATTAATATCAGATATATATGCAAACTCCAATTTTCCAACTGCAATAGAAGGTCTTATATTAATTATATAAGAAAATAAGGCTCTATATCTGTAATTTGATTCAGTCATAACAACATTATTAAAAAACAAAGAAAATAAAAAAGTAAAAAAACCAAGTATAATAATAGGGGCATATATTCTCATATGAGAAAATCCCAAAGCACGCATTACTATTATTTCATTGTCAGAAGAAAGCCTTCCGTATCCCATAATACCAGCCATTAGTATAGACATTGGTATAGTAATTGCTACGTTGAATGGAAGCATATAAACGAATATCTCTAAAGAAGTAGATATAGGAGCACCATTATTTAATATAAGCTTAAATAATTCTGGTAAAAGCTGTATTACAAATATAAATGTAAAAAAAAGCACACCTGCTATAAAAGGACCTATAGCTTCTAATATAATATATTTTTTTATCTTCTTCATAACAATAAATTATAAACTATTTATAAATACTCCAAATATTAATATAATCAAAGATATATATGTTAAATAATCTATTATAATGGGAGAAAGTAAAATTATAAATGCTTTAGAACTGCTATTTATATTAAAAGATTCTTTTATATTATAATATGATATAAAGAAATAATATATTTGAAATATTATAAAACAAATGGCCTGTATAAAAAATAAAGCAGAATTTTTTATAAAAATTAAGCTTATTGGCAAAATAAGAATAAATATTCCATATATAGCAAAATAATTCTTTATAAACTTCTTAATACAGTTTTGATTAGATATATTTAATAGAGTAGTAGTTAAATTAATAACAGCTATTTTTAGTATGTTTGATATTGCAATGTAGGCAGATATTCCAAAAACGAGTATCAATAATTTAAATATAGAACTTTTATTTCCAATGGTTATTAAAGCTGATATTGATATGCTAATAGAGGCAATTAAATATATTATTAAAGCATATTCTAATTTTAATTCTTTTTTTATAGCCTCTTTAGGAGATAACATATAATAATATATAGCTTCGTATATTTTCATTTTACTCTCCTATATAATTAGGAAGATAAATATACATAGGCACACCTATATATTTAGTATTTATTAATTCTTCATAAGGTATTAAAGCCTGATGTTTATAAAGAAAAGGCATACTTGATAATATTAGGTTTATAAAATTTTTGTTTTCTGGTTTTTTTATAATATAAGGCTCTTCATCTGTAATATCTGCCATTTCAGCAGCAGCTTTTATAGCATCTTGAAGTGTGCCTATATTGTCTATTAAACCTACTTCCAAAGCCCTCTTTCCGCTAAATACTCTTCCGTCAAATAAATCTTCTCTATTGCCTTTAATTTTATCTCCTCTTGCAGTTTCTACTACATTAGTAAATTGAGCTACAAACTCATAAGTCATATCCTGCCAATAAGCAAGTTCATCTTCTCTAGGCTCTCTAAATGGAGATAATGAATCTTTATTTCTGCCGCTTTTTATTGTGTACATTTTTATTCCATACTTATCCATTAAATTAGATACATTAACAAACTGAGATATTACTCCTATACTTCCAGTGAGTGTTGATTCATTAGCATATATTTTATCTGCTATCATAGAAATATAATATCCGCCGCTTGCTGCCATACTTCTAAACGAAGCTACTATTGGTTTTGGATATTTTTTCTTTAAGTCTTGCAAATATTTTAAAGCCTCTTCACAAGAAGTTAAAGCTCCTCCGGGGCTATCTATTTGTAGTACTATTGCTTTTACATTATTGTCTTTCATATAATATTCAAAATCATCAATTAATTTTTCTGTAACAGATTTTTCTTCTATTCCAAGTGAGTTTTTTCTTGCTACATGTGATATAACACCTACTAAATCTATAATTGCAATACCTTCTTTATTTTGTATAGCATTAGTTTCTTTTCCTCTTATAATAACAGATGATATTGTATTCTTAGGTTTGCTAAATACAGAAATAATACCTATAATTATAGAAACTAATATTAATAAAGAAAATATTATAAATCTTTTACTTTCTTTATTTTTTTCTTTTTTAATTTTTTGGATGCCATTTGTATATTCCTTACTTTCTTCTTGTGTAGTATTTTCTTGTTCTTTATTGTTTTGTTCGTACATGTTTCCTCCATAGTTATATTATTTTCATCTAGCTCTATATAAACATTGTCTATATAAAGTGATACAAATATAACAGGCTCTCTTCCTATTATCTGTATAAACTTCTTTCTTAAAGCTTCACGCACTTCATATTTTATAGTGGAAGGTGTTTTTTTATTTCTATTAAGTAATTTTCTAACGGCTTCTGTTGCAGAGTTTTTTCCTTCTTTAATAAGCTCTTCATTTTTGCTTATTATAGAAGATTTTTCTGCTCCATTATATGTAAAACCTTTACTTTCTATATCTATATTTATGTCATAATTGCCTGTTTTATTTTTTTTAGCTACCACATTTGCAACAACAACACCGTTTAATGATAATTGTTCTCTATCGAAGAATATGCTGTCTTCCAAATCACCAACACCCTTACCATCAACATAAATATTTCTTATCTCTATAGGCTCAGCAATTTTTGCTTCTAAAGAACTATCTATTTCAAGTACATTGCCATTATAAAGTAAAAAGCCTTTAGAGTTAAGCCCATTAAGCTCTTCTACCAATTTTATATGACTAATTAAATGCCTTTTCTCTCCATGAATAGGTATAAAATATTTTGGCTTTACTAATCTATACATAAGTTTTAAATCTTCACTTGAAGCATGCCCAGATACATGAAGAAGTTTTTTATCTTCTCCTACCATTTTAGCTCCAAGATCATAAAGATTATTAATCATTCTTGTAACAGACATTTCGTTACCCGGTATAACACTAGAAGAAAATATTACCATATCTCCGTCTTCTACTTTTATATGTCTATGAGCTTCAGCAGCTATTAATGAAAGAGAGGAATATGGCTCTCCTTGTGTGCCTGTAGTTATGCATACAATCTTTTCTCTTGGATATCTATTTAATTTGTCTATAGGTATCACTATATCATATAGATTTAAATATCCCATCTCTTGTGCTATTTTTGTATATTTAAGTAAACTTCTTCCAGAAAATGCTACATATTTATTGTTAATCTTAGCTGCAGTTACCAAATCCTGTATTCTCTCTATACTGCTTGCAAAAACAGCAACAATTATCATACCATCTTCATAGGCAAATAGGGGAGTCATAGTGTTTTGCACCAAACTTTCACTCATAGAAAAACCATTTTTATGACAGTTGGTAGAATCTGCCAAAAGAAGCAAAACTCCCTTTTCACCATATTCTGCAAACTTATAAAGGTCTATAAATTTATCAGTAGTAGGATTTAAATCAACTTTAAAATCTCCTGTATGTATTATAACGCCAAGAGGAGTCGTGATGGCAACTCCGACACCATCTGGTATACTATGATTAACTCTTATAAACTCTATATCAAAATTCATTCCTATTTGAATTTTATTTCTTGGCTCTAATTCATAAATCTCTACATTTTTATATTCATTTTTATAATCATTTAATTTTGCTCTTAAAAAAGCAGCTGTTAATCTTGAACCATAAATTTTTATATTAGGAAATTTTCTTAAAAAATGTGGTATAGCTCCTATATGGTCCTCATGTCCATGAGTTAATACTAATCCAACTATATTTTTATCTTCCAAATATGAAGTGTCTGGTATAACATAATCTATTCCAAGCATATGATACTTAGGAAACATAAATCCGCAGTCAATTATTAATACTTCATCTCCATACTCTATAACAGTCATATTCATACCAATTTCTTGTACGCCGCCTAAAGGTATGATTCTTATTTTATCATTATTGTTCATCTATTTACTACTTTTAGTATATTATTTTTTAATTTTTTTATTTTAACTGTAATGAAATATTAAGTCAAGTTATTATAAGTTATTATTGTTTAGGAGTGTGAGATATTGGACATTCTTTAGTATAAAAAAAGCAGTATCCTTGTTATAATATTTTGATATAGAAAACAAATAAAAGGATACTACTATGAAAAAAGATTATAGCACAGAATTTAAATTATTTATAGTGGATGAAGCATTAGAAACTAAAAATATTAAAAGATTTCTAAAGATAGAAGAAATACCCAAATCTACTTTTTATGCTTGGCTTAAAAAATATAAAGACACTGGAACTGTCGCTAATTTTAGTACTAAGCCAAAAACTTCTCCAAATATCTTTAATAATCAAAAAGCTATTAATTTAATTATTGAACTCTATACTAAAAAATATCGAGGTAAGCATTATATTAAAGCATATTTAAATCGTGAAGGCATTAAGATAGGTGTTACAGCTATAGAGAATGTACTAAAAAGAAATAATCTTTGGAGATACAAAATAAAAAAGAAAAAGAAGCGATATGATAAACGAAAATTTGTCTCTAAAATACAAAAAGAAGGCAAAATAGTTCAAATAGACACTAAATATATCAAATTAGGCAGAAAAAGAGTTTATCAATTCACTGCTGTAGATTTAGCTACTCGTTATAGTTGGAGACAGATCTATGAAGATAAAACACCTTCTAGTGCTTTATCTTTCTTAAAATATGTATTGAAAACTTCACCTTTTAGGATACAAGCTATACAAACAGACAATGGATTAGAATATACATACCGCTGTATTAATACTCCTAAAATAAATATTTTTGATTAATATTGTCTTAAAAATAAATTAGAACGAAGATATATTCCTATAGCGACACCGAGATACAACGGCGTAGTAGAAAGAGTACACGGCATAGACGAAAGAGAATTTTATTCACGATTAAATAAAAATATAACTGTAGAATTATTAAGAGAAAAATTAAAAGAATATACACATTTTTATAACAATCAAAGATTGATTTCTTCGTTATTGTATATTACAATCAAAGAAAGAATCAAAAATATTATAGCAAGTAAAAGTACAATATCTGTGGCTCCTAAACAATTAACTATATATAGTAATATTGAAATTATTTCTATATAGTGTTATAATATTTAGTTTAAAATATATAATTTATTTTTGGGGGAAGAATTATGGATAAATTACCTGATATATTTGAAAGTTATGTATTTAATGATAATATAATGCAGGAAAAACTTCCTAAAGACATTTACAAAAAATTAATAAAAACAATCAAGAATGGTGAAAGATTGGATTTAGAGTTGGCAAATGTTGTAGCACATGCAATGAAAGAGTGGGCTATAGAAAAAGGTGCAACACATTTCACTCATTGGTTTCAGCCTATGACAGGAGTAACAGCAGAAAAGCATACTTCTTTTATTACTCAAACTAAAGACGGTAAAGTTCGTATGGAGTTTACAGGTAAAGAACTTGTTCAAGGAGAACCTGATGCCTCAAGTTTCCCTTCTGGCGGATTAAGAAGTACTTTTGAAGCTAGAGGATATACTGCTTGGGACCCTACTTCTTATGCTTTTATTAAAGACAATACTTTATGCATACCAAGTGCTTTTTGTTCCTATAGTGGAGAATCTTTAGATAAAAAAACTCCACTACTTCGCTCTATGCAGGTTTTAGAAAAAGAAGCAAAGAGAATATTAAAATTATTTGGTCATAATGATATTAATAGAGTATATACAACAGTTGGTGCTGAACAAGAATATTTTTTAATAGATAGAGATTTATATTTACAAAGACCAGATTTAAGATATTGTAAGAGAACATTATTTGGTGCTTGTCCTCCAAAAGGTCAGGAATTGGAAGACCATTATTTTGGTGCTATAAAGCCAAGAGTTTTGGAGTTTATGAAAGAATTGGATAATGAACTTTGGAAACTTGGTATAATTGCTAAAACAGAACATAATGAAGTAGCACCGGGTCAATATGAACTTGCTCCAGAGTTTACAATAACTAATATGGCAACAGACCAAAACCAAATTACAATGGAACTTATGAAGGTAATAGCAGAAAAACATAATTTAGCTTGTATTTTGCATGAAAAACCTTTCGCTGGAGTTAATGGAAGCGGAAAACATAATAACTGGTCTATAGGCACAGATACAGGTATTAACATATTTGAACCTGGTAAAACTCCTTCAGAAAATAAGCAATTTTTATTATTTGTGGTTGCAATAATGAAAGCTATTGATGAATATCAGGACTTGTTAAGAGCAACAACTGCAAGTGCTAGTAACGATCATCGTTTGGGAGCATCTGAAGCACCTCCTGCTATCATATCAATATTTCTTGGAGATGAGCTTACTGAAATAATAGAGTCTATGGAAAACTCAAAAAAATACAAAAAAAGAGAAGCGGTAGAAATGGAAATGGGTGTACCATCTCTTGCAAGATTCACAAAAGATTCAACTGATAGAAATAGAACTTCACCTTTAGCTTTTACTGGAAATAAATTTGAGTTTAGAATGGTGGGGTCTAGTTTGTCAGTATCTGGTCCTAATATTGTATTAAACACAATAGTAGCTGAAGCATTATCTCAATTTGCTGATATATTAGAAAAGTCTTCAGATTTTGATAAAGATTTAGAAGAATTATTAAAAGAAAATATCAAAAAACATAAAAGAATAGTTTATAATGGAAATAACTATTCTGATGAATGGGTGAAAGAAGCTTCTAAAAGAGGTTTATGTAATTTAAAAACAACTCCTGAAGCACTTGAAACATTTATAGCTCAAAAAAATATAGACTTATTTACAAAACATAATGTTCTAACAAAAGCTGAAGTTCTTTCAAGATATGAGATAAGCTTAGAAGAATATAGTAAAGTAATTAATATTGAAGCACTTACTTTAATAGATATGATTAATAAATATATTATACCATTTTCTTTAGATTATACTGAAAAGCTTGTTAATATATGCGATAAAAAGAAAAGTTTAAAAATAAAATATGATATAGAAAAAGATTTATTAGACAAAATAACTAATTTAATTAATAATCTCCATAAGAAACTAAAAACTTTAGAAAATTATTTATCTGAAGCAAAAAAGATAAAGAATGTATCAAAGTCTAGTGTATTTTTTAGAGATAAAGTGTTAGCTTGTATAGAAGAAATGCGTCCTATAATTGATGAGCTTGAGAAAACTGTTTCTAGAAAACATTGGAAACTTCCGACTTATGGAGATATGTTATATAGTTTAGCTTAAAGATTATAATATCTTTTTTAAATATTAAAATAAAGCTTGCAAAACAATATTATTTTGCAAGCTTTATTATTATAAAATTAATAATCTATATCAACAATTCTTCCTCTTCTAGTTACTTCTAACTCTATACCATTACTAAGTTCTACATGGTACAAGCCATCGTCTATCTCTACTTTCCAAATTCTTGCTCTTGGATAATTTCTTTTTACAGCGTTTTTTACTGCAGCAGGAACTTTACTAAGAGGTACAATCCAATCAGCAAAAAGAGAAGAACTTCCTATTATAGAAAAAGCAAATAACAAGCAAAATAATTTTTTCATAAATTTACTCCTTTTTTATTTCTATTATGTTAAATTAACTTATAATTATATTATAGTATAATTTTCGAGTAATGTCAATTTATTTTACATAAAAATAACATTTTTTTACAATTTTTTATTATTTTTCAAGAAATTTAGATAAAACTTTACATTTTAGCCATATATAATAAAAAAGGTTTACAAATAAATATTTGCAAACCTTTTTATATTTACATTATTATTTTACTAAATTATTTATGATATGCTCCAACAGCCTCTTTTATATCATCATCAACCATAATAGAGTTCATACTATCTTTAGCAGAGCGTGCAAAGAACTCTAATCTGTTTACGGTATTAACTTCACTAGCACCAGCATCCATATCCAAATAAAGAAGATTCAAATTAGGATATATAGTTTTAAGCCTAGTTTCAATACCGCGGGCTATAATATGGTTAGCAATACAACCGAAAGGCTGTAAACAAAGTACATTATTAATATTCTCTTCAGCAAAAGTAGCTATCTCACCGGGTAAAAGCCAAGCTTCACCAAATTGGTTTGTCATAGCGGTAACCTTAGCAGCATTCTCAGCAATCTGTCTTATATGGTGTACAGGTCTAAATCCTTTAAACTTAGACATTATTTGGTTTATAGAATCTATTCTCATATCTATAACCTTCTCAGATAATTTAGAACCATAATATCCAAGTAAAGATACATCTCTAGCATTAGTTTCTCTGTTTACCTGCTCACTTATAACCTTTTGTACAAAGAAGTCAAATACAGGAGGAACTATAACTTCTATTCCCTTAGCCATAAGCCAATCACAAACATCACCATTAGCAAAGTTGTTGTATTTTACATATATCTCACCAACGAGCCCTGCTTTAGGTAATAGTAAGTCTTTAGTTTCAATAGCATTAAACTCTTTAACAGCTTGTTTTAACAATTTATCAGTATCACCAAGATTAAAATCTTTTGGATGCAAAGCTATATATTTATTAGCAAGAGCCAAAGATTCTCCTCTATTAACCTCACGCACAGCAGTATAATAATACATTGTAGATATAGCATCAGCGTAAGGCATAGCAATAATACCTTCTTTCATCATATCTATTTTTGAAAGTTTAAATCCAGGCTGATCATTAATAACAGTTAAACCCACAGTAATAACAGGTACATTAGGATAACCAGCATTAATCAAACCTCTTTTAATAAGCGAAGCATAATTACTAGCTCTGCACTGTCCGCCTGTTTGAGTGATACCAGCTGCTATTTTGTCAGGGTCATATTTTCCAGTTTGTACAGCTTTTATAATGTCGCCTACTATTATTGTAGCTGGATAACATATATCTTGGTTAGCATATCTTAAACCTGTTTCTACAGAGTCTATATCTGGCTCTGGAAGAGCTATTGTGTCATATCCGCTTCTTTGAAGTAGAGTTAAAATCATAGGGTCATAGAAATGTCCGAATTTAGGTACAAGTATTGCACGCTTATCATTTTTCTCATATCTTTTAATAATAGTTCTTTGTGGTTTTTCTTTTGGAAAAAAATCACCTTTCATCTTCATACTTTCTATCATAGAACGTATTCTAAGTCTTATGCTTCCAGGGCTTGAAATCTCATCAACTTTTACCAAAGTAGGATTTTTGCCATAAGCATTAAGTATAGATTTTATTTCATCAGAAGTAGTAGCATCTGGGCCGCAGCCGAAACTATTAATTTGAACTACTTCAAGTTTTATATCTTTTTGTTTAGCTGCCCATAAAACTGCTTTAAACATCTTATTAGGATAAGACCACTGAGTTAATACTTGAACATCAGCAAGAGATTCATCAATATCAAGCCCATCTTCTGTAAGTACATTTATACCAAATGAAGCAATAGTTTCTGGTATTTTATGATTGATTAATGGGTCTATATGATAAGGTCTGCTTACTATAAGTATAACAGGTGTTTGTGTTTCTTTAGCATGCTCTATTATCTTTTTGCCTTCTTCTTTTAATTCTGCTTTTACTCTCTCTTGTTCTTTTAATGCTAATTTGAATGCTCTGTCGAAATCTTTTTTATCTATACCGAGTGTTTTTACAAAATAAGCTTTACAGCCTTTGTAAAGTAAATCTTCATTTAAGAAAGAAATTGTCGGAGCATCAAAAGCTATGCCGTATTTAGTTAATGGGCTTATAGAACTATCTATTACATCAGGATAACCAGTTACAACAGGGCAGTTATAACTATTGTTGCTATTATCATTTTCTTTTTTCTCTAAAACAACAGAAGGGTAGAATATTCTGTCTACATTAGATTCTATTAAATCATATATATGCCCGTTAGCTATTTTAGCAGGGAAACATATATTATCACTCATAACAGTACCAGAACCTTTTTCAGCTACAGCCATACTTGAAGGAGATGATAATTGTACTCTATATCCGCATTCTACAAGTATAGTAGCCCAAAATGGGAAGTTTTGATACATATTAAGTACTCTAGGTATTCCTATAACACCTTTTATATCATCTGTAGCAGGTGCCAAAGGTCTGTCAAATAGTAAAGAAAGTTTTTTCTGAGCAATATCCATTCCATAATTTCTTTCTTTAGAGCCTTTATTAGTGAATATTCTTTCACATTTGTTACCTGTATAGAATGATTTACCGTCTTTGAATTTTAATCTTGTAACAGTACAAAGGTTTTCACAGCCTTTACAAGTAAGCTGTTTTCTTTCATAATCATTAGCTTCACTTAAATTATCTAAACCTATAAATGTTGTATCTTCTTTTTCTTTGTTGTAGGTATCCAAAGCTAACAATGCACATCCATAAGCTCCCATAAGCTCTGATATATCAGGGCGAATAACTTTTTTGTTTAAGAATTTTTCTACAGAACGAAGCACTGCAGCATTCTTAAAAGTACCTCCCTGAACAACTATATGTTCGCCTAAAATAGAAGTGTCAGTAATTTTTAATACTTTAGTAAAACAGTTTAATGTAACACTCTTAGCAAGACCAGCAGAAATATCAGCAACAGAAGAGCCTTCTCTTAAAGATTGTTTTACTTTACTATTCATAAACACAGTACAGCGGCTTCCTAAATCACAAGGGCTAGCAGATTCGCAAGCAATATTAGCAAAATCAGCTACTTTATAGCCCATACCACGTGCAAATGTTTCTATAAATGAACCGCAGCCTGATGAACAAGCCTCGTTAATTTCAATGTTTTCTATAATGCCGTCTTTAATAAATATAGCCTTCATATCCTGACCGCCTATATCAAGAATGAAGCTTACATCTTTATCGAAAGCCTTAGCACCTCTATAGTGAGCCATAGTTTCAACAATGCCTTCGTCCATATTGAAAGCAGCTTTTATTAAATCTTCTCCATAACCTGTAACAGCAGTTCTTGCTATATTTATTTTAATATTTTTTTCATCTAATTCTTTTTTTATCTCTGTAAGTCCTTCTGTAACAGCACCTACTGGATTACCGTTATTGTTTCTATAATGTCTTAATACCACTTGTCCTTTATCATCAATGATAACGATTTTTGTAGTAGTAGAACCAGAGTCTATACCTAAGAATGTGTTTTTATTATTAACAGTTTCTACATCAGCAGATTTTACTTTATCTTTGCTATGTTCATCTACCCACTTTTCATACTCTTCTTGTCCGCTGAATAATGCTTCTCTATGCTTAGAATTAGTTATTTTTACATCAGAAGAAATATTTTCTATTAGTTTTATAAAATCAGAAATTTTTATTGCTGTTTGCTCTTCATCTTCACCAAAAGCCGCACCTATTGCAGCAGTTAATTCAGGGTGATCAACTGTGTACATATCATCTTCTGTAGCATTCAAAAGAGTTAAAAATGTTCTTCTTAATTCTGGAAGAAATGTTAAAGGTCCGCCTGTAAATAATATTTTAGGCTTAATTTCAAAACCTTTAGCAAGCGTATTAATTGTTTGAACTGCAACCGCTTGGAATATACTTTTAGCAATATCAGTTTTTGGTATGTCGCGGCTAATGAGAGTTTGTACATCTGTTTTAGCAAATACACCGCATCTGCTTGCCATTGGGTAGATAGATGTTGATTCTTCTGCAAGTGTTGAAAGTTCTGATGGATGAACATTAAGAAGTGTTGCCATTTGGTCTATAAAGGCACCGGTTCCGCCTGCACAGTTACCATTCATTCTTATATCTGCTTTAAAATTATCATCAAACACTATTATTTTTGCATCCTCTCCGCCTATGTCAATCAATGTTCTTCCATAAGGATAAATCTTCCTAATAGCTGTTGAAGAAGCAATTACCTCTTGTACAAAGCTAATGCCTGTCTTTTCACTAATACCCATACCAGCAGTGCCTGTCATAGATACTAATAATTCTATATCTCCATGGTTAATTTCCAAATCTCTTAATATAGAGAGTAATGTTTCTTTAACATCAGCATTGTGTCTAGTATAAGTTTTAAATATCATATTGTTTTTATTATCATATACAACCATCTTTGCGGTAGTTGAACCAATATCAATACCTGCTTTATAAATAATTTTCATATGTTTTCTCCATAAACAAAAATTAAATATCTATATTAAAAGCCATAAACTTTATCTTAGTCTATAACCATATTATGCATATTTACTTGGATAATATTTGTAATATGTTTCTTTATATGCTCTTCCGGTATATTGCCGTATGACAGTATAACTATTACATCATCTTTTTTAGCTAAACGTACATACTTGCCATTTATGCTTATTATACCAGTATTCGCTATTCCCTTTATTACTTCAGCTTCAAATCTGTTATTATTACTAAGGTTAATTATAGATACTATATCCCCCTCAAGTATATCAGATTTATCCATTAATGTTTCATCTATGGTAATTGAATCTTTGAAATTAAGATCAGTTCTAGTTACAGTCAATCTATTTATTTTAGATTTTATTACTTCTCTCATCATAATAAAAATAATTTTCCATAAATAAAACTTACAATAATTGTACTTTTATAGAAAAAAAAGTCAATATAATGTTTGGCACTATTCACTTATAATAGTTAATATACACTATTGCATTTTTGTATATTTTTATACATTTAATACATATTATCTTTTAATAAACATAACTGTTGAAAAACATATAAAAATTTTTTATAATTAATTGCATAAAAATACTATTTATATTAAAACAAAAATAGTATGAAAAAATATTATTAAAGGAGTTGAAAATGAAGAAAAACATTTTCACAAGCTCCATCGGCATTATAGTATCCGGTGCCATTATTGGAGCTTTAGCGGCTTGGCTTTCTGTAATGGGAAACCCTGCCAACATGGGAATATGCGTTGCATGTTTCACTAGGGATTTAGCTGGGGCTTTAGGGTTGCATAGGGCGGCTGCTGTGCAGTATATAAGACCTGAACTTATAGGGCTTATTATTGGTGCTACAGTATCTGCTTTAATCTCTAAAGAATATTCTCCTAAAGGCGGAAGTTCTCCTATTATAAGATTTATTTTAGGTTTCTTCGCTATGATTGGGGCTTTAGTTTTCTTGGGCTGTCCTTGGCGAACGTTGTTAAGAATAGCTGGAGGCGATATTAATGCCATATTTGGTTTAATAGGTATTATTATAGGCGGTGGAATAGGTGTTTTCTTCTGGAAGCAAAATTTCTCTTTGGGGCAGCCGAAAGCATATAATAATAAATTAGTAGGTTTTATACCTCTAATAATATCAATAATACTATTAATACTATTATTAAAACAAACAAAATTCTCTGAAGGCGGAGCAATATTTTTCTCTGAATCAGGTCCAGGAAGCATGAAGTCTCCTTTAATTATCGCTTTAATAGTTTCTATTATAATAGGTTTCATAGCTCAAAAATCAAGATTTTGTACTGTCGGCGGTGTGAGAGATGGAATATTTATGAAAGATTTCCACATGACTAAAGGCGTTATAGCTTTTATCGTTGCTGCTTTAATAGTAAACATTATAACAAATAGATTTAATGTTTCTATGGAAAATCAGCCTATAGCTCATACTAACATATTGTGGAACACTGTATCAATGATTCTTACAGGCTTAGCATTTACTTTAGGTGCTGGCTGTCCCGGAAGACAGTTTATACAATCTGCTGAAGGGAATATGGATAGTTTTATATTTGTTATAGGAATGCTTGTTGGTGCTGGATTTGCTCATAATTTTAATTTGGCAAGTTCTACTGCTGGTCCTACAATATATGGTATGTTTGCTGTTATTTTAGGTTTAGTATTTTGTATTATTATAGGATTTACTATGAAAGAAAATCAGTGATATGTTTCTTACTGTGCAGCAGGTTGTTGTCATTATATAATAAGAAATATACCATATAATAAGGATTATATAATGAACTCTACCGCTACGTTATATTATTAGAATATATATTATAGTAATATAAAGTGGCGGTAGAGGTTATAATAACTTAATTAATAAGTTGATTATAATAATTTGATATCCTAATATTATGATGATATTAATCTTAAAAAATATCAAAAAGTGTAAAAGGATTTTTTATGCAGGAGACTATAAAAATAGATACAAGAGGAATGTCTTGTTCGCAGGCTTCTTTTCAGGCTAAATGTGCAGCTATAAATAATACTGAGTTAGACACAGTTATAGAAGTTTTAGTGAGCGGGCATTCAAGCTGTGAAAGTGTGATTCGCGGATGCATCAAATACGGATATGAAGGAACTTTTGAACATATAGAAAATGAGGACATATTAGTTACTTTAATAAAAAAGAAATAATAATAAACTTTTTTGACAATTTAAACATTAGCTATTATAATGTTTAAACTATTTAAGCAATTTTTTTTGGAGTAAATATAATGCAATTAATAGACTTGGTAAAAAATGCAAAAGATTCTACATATAAATTACAATCATTAAGTACAGATATAAAAAACAAAGCATTATTAGAAATTGCTGATAAATTAGAACAAAATAAAGACATTATATTTGAAGCGAATAAAAAAGATTTGGAATATGCCAAAAAACTTCTTGATGAAAATAAAATTTCTCTTTCAATGTTTAATCGTTTAAAATTGGACGAAAACAAAATGATAGATATTGTTTCTGGTATAAAGGATGTTGTAAAATTAGAGGACCCTATTAATAAAGTATTATTAGAAACGGAGCTTGATGATAATTTATTACTAAAAAAAATATCTTGTCCTATTGGTTTAATTGCCGTAATATTTGAAGCCCGTCCCGATGTTATATCTCAAATATCTTCATTATGCATAAAATCTTCAAACGCTGTTATACTTAAAGGCGGTGCTGAGGGAGAGAATACAAACAAAGCAATATTTAACATCATTAACGAAACATTAGAAAGTATTGAAGAGTTTCCAAAGAACTCTGTTAATTTGGTATTTACAAGAGAGGATGTAAAAGAATTATTATCAATGGATAAATATGTTGATCTTATAATACCAAGAGGCGGAAACAGTTTAGTACAATACATAAAATCAAATACTAATATACCTGTACTTGGGCATGCTGATGGCATATGTCATTTATATATAGATGAAACAGCTAATCAAGAAAAAGCATTGAAAATATGCTTAGATTCAAAGGCTCAATATCCAAGTGCATGCAATGCTGTTGAAACTATACTAATAAATAAAAATATAGCTAATGAATATTTACCAAAGCTTTATAATTTATTTAAAGAAAATAATATAAAAATGAACGGCTGTGAAGAAGTAAGAAAAATACTTAATCAATCGGATATTGCTGAAGTAAAAGAGTGGCATTTTGAATATGGAGATAAAGAGGTATCATTAAAAATAGTAGAAAATACAGAAGAGGCATATAATCATATAAACAGATACGGTTCTCATCATACAGATTCTATAATATCAGAAAACAAAGATAATATAGAAAAGTTTATGACTTATGTTGATTCTGCTAATGTATACTGCAACACTTCAACAAGATTTTCAGACGGATTTAGATATGGTTTCGGTGCTGAAGTTGGAATATCCACAAACAAAACTCATGCAAGAGGTCCTGTTGGCTTAGAAGGTTTAACTATATACAAATATAAACTTTTTGGTAACTATCAAATAGTGGACGATTATGTAAGCCATAGAGCTAGTTTTAAACATAAAAGAATAAAATAAAAATATAAACTAAAAGGCAAGAGCTTTTGATAAACTCCTGCCTTTTAATTTTTTACTAATAAAGAATTATTTAGCACCTGCAGAAACAAGCATATCTATAATAGTCTTATTTCCTTCTTCTTTAGCTAAATCTAATACAGTATAATCAACATTATTTATTTTTGCTATAGCATTAACATTAGCCCCCGCATTAATAAGCATTTTAACTGCATTTACATCATAATGTCTAATAGATAAAATTAAAGGCGTAGCATTTTTTAAATATAGATCTTCGCTTCCCCCTTCAAATCCAATATCAAGATTAGCCCCTGCATTGATAAGCATTCTTATTGCTTTTGTATTATCTTTGTAAATAGCCCAGGATAAAGCTGTAAAATTTTTGAAATATCCGTCTTCGAATCTCCCTTCAAATCCAATATCAAGATTAGCCCCTGCATTGATAAGCATTCTTATTGCTTCTGTATTATCTTCGGAAACAGACCATAATAAAGCTGTAGCATTTTTTAAATATCCGTCTTCATTTTTCATTTCAAATGCAATATTAGGATCAGCACCAGCATTGATAAGCATTTTTACTGCTTCTGTATTATCTTGTATAATAGCCCAGAATAAAGCTGTTAAACCATCATTATCTTTTAAATCAAGATTAGCACCATTTTTTATTAGTATTTGTGTTATTTCGTTTTGCTCAGCTCTGATATACCACATTAAAGGAGTTCGTCCATTTTCATTTTGATAATCTATATTAACATCTTCATCATTTATATAATATAAAACCTTCTCAGTATTTCCTACTAATACATAGGATAAAAAATCTTCGTCTATGGTTCTAGAATATAAATAGGATACATTAAATAACACTATTACAAATATTAATAATATCTTTTTCATACATACCTCCATTAATTTTTATTTATCTCTTTTAAATATTCATTTTTAAGTTTTTCCCAATAGTCCTTATATGATATCTTGCTGAAAGGCATCCAAGGTTTTATTCCAGATTGTGCTGGTTTATTTGTATATTCACTCATAAAATAATCTCTATTGTTGGAAAAATCTATATGCAAATTTAATTGAAATATATTAACTTGCCTCAGCAATCTCAAGCATTCTTATTATAAGGCTATTTCCTTTACTTCTTGCTATGCTAGAAGCTGTTTCACCGTCTTTGGTTTTTAGATAAATATTAGCTCTTTTATTTATGAGTAGTTTTACCATTTCAGCATTTTCTTTTTCTATTGCCCACATTAAAGCAGTATATCCGTTTCTATCAGCTATATCGAGTTTAGCACCTTTCTCTACAAAAAGTCTTGCTATTTCTGTGTTGTTATTATTTATTGCTAAAACTAAAGCAGTATGTCTATCATTGTTTACTACATTAAGGTCTGCCTTCATATCTATAAGGAACTCTGCTACTTGCATATTTTCTTTAGTGATTGCCTTTGAAGAAGCTATTCTCATTAGAACAGTATTGCCTTCATTATCTTGTACATTTATATGCACATTCTTATTATATACATAATCCCTAACTTTAGCCATATGCCCATAACTAGCCCAAAATAAAAAACCTTGCTCATCTGCAGTTATATTATATAAATTCGATTGAATTAATATAAAAAATAATAATAATAGTAAAGTATTTCTCATTTTATAACCTCAACAATATATAAGTATAACAAAATATTAATTTTTCTCAATATTTTTATCTTTAAGTATTGTTTATGAATATAAAAAATATTACTTTATTTGTTAAAAAATATAAAATTACTACATCTAGAATATTAGTTGATATTTTAATTATTTATATTTATGTTATTATATTTGCATTATGAAACTTAATAGTAAGCAAAAAGAAATAATAGATTTATTTTTAAATGAAGGAATTTGTTTTGTTAGCGCATCTGCAGGAACTGGTAAAACAACAACCATTACAGAAGCATATTTAAAACTATTAGAAAATAAAAAACAAAAAGTTTCTAATATAGTTGTTATTACTTTTACTAAAGCAGCTGCTAATGAAATGTTAATTAGAATAAGAAGAAAAATCAGAGAGAAAATAAACGAAGGGAAGGATTCTCAATATTGGAAAGATATTTATAAAGAAATATTAACTAATGCTAGAATATCCACCATACATTCATTTGCTAATTCTATTGTTAAAGAATATTCCATTTATCTTAATATGCCTCCCAAAATAACAATACTTGAAGAGAATAATGACTTTTATGAAGTAATTTATAATGAGATTTTAGAGTTATTAAATGATAGTGAGCTTTCAGAAGATATTAGAAAAAATTATAGAATATTTACAGATGAATCGAAAAATCAATTTATAAACGATATATTTAATTTTCTAATAAAAATAAAACCAAGATTAGAAACTATAAAAACATTTACAGAAAAAGCTAATGAAATTTTAAATATAAAACTTTACAATGACGTTTATAATAGTATGTTTGTAACTATGAGCTATCTAATAGATAATAAACCTCAAAACAAAGAAGGTATTATTATAAAAAACATAGTAGATTCTATTAATGATTCAATAGATATTATTAAAAAAATTAAAGATATAGAGAATATAGAAAATGATGACTTATATTATAATGTATTAGACTCATTGAAAAATATAACAAAAAATAGAAACCTAGGACAAACTAAGCACACAGATTTTAAAAATGCTTTTGATAAGTTAAAAAAGAGTTTAATACCAAATTTTGAAAAATATATAAAAATACAAAAAAATAAAGAAATATATAAGAAACTTATTAATTTTATAAAAGAAGCCTATAACAGATTAGAAAACACTAAAAGACAAATGGGGGTATATTCCCATGAAGATATGATTTCAAAAGCAATAGAGGCATTAGAAAATGAAGCAATAAACAAAGAAATAAGAGATAATATTAATACAGTAATATTAGATGAAGCTCAAGATACTAGCAAACTTCAATTTTCTTTTATAAATTTAATAGTTTTTGGAGATAGAGAAATTGAAAAAGAAACTACCATAAAAGATAAAAAAATACTAATAGTAGGAGATAGAAAACAATCTATATATAGATTTAGAAATGCTGATTTAAATGTATTTACAAATGCTCAAGATATTTTTAAAGATTATGTAAGATATTTGCAAGATAATTATAGAAGCAAAGAAATGCTTATAAATTTCTTTAATGATATTTTTGAAAATATAGTATTTAAAGATGATAATATAAAATATAAAAAAGATGATAATTTAATTTCAGGACAAAATGATAATACAAAAAATAAATTAGTTTCTTTATTAGTTTTTAATAACAATGTTGATGAAGATATAAAATTAAACACAGATTCTAAAACTATATTAGAAGCATATGCTATAGCTAAATTTATAAAAACGAATTTAAAAAATGATTATAAAAATACAGCAATGCTTCTTCAAACATTTAGCAGATTAAATATTTATTTATCAGTATTTGCGGAAGAAAAAATACCTTATTATGTTGATGGAGGAAATGGATTTTATGACAGAGTTGAAATATTTAATTTAATAATATGTCTTAAATATTTAGTTTTAAAAGATTATTCACTATTACAAAGTTTATTAATGTCTGAATTATTTGATATAAAGATTGCAAATTTATATGATTTCTCAATAGAGTTAAAATTAAATGAAAATGAAGATTATAATTTATATGATTATTTTTCATTGAATGATTGCAAAGAAAAAACTATAGAAATAGCAAAGAAGAAAAAATATTATAATGAACTAAAAAAAGCTAAAGAGTTATTAAATAGTATAGAATTAAAAATTAGTACAATGTCATCTTATGATGCAATAGATACAATATGTGTTGATACAAATTATTATAATTATTTGATGCTTAAAGAAGACGCAGAAATCTCTTACGCTAATATAGAAAAATTAAAAAAACTAGCTTATGATTTTGAGAATAGGGCGGGGGTGAATATTTATGATTTTGTTATTAGTTTGGATATGAATGCAAAAGATATATCATATGCTACAGTACCAAAATTATCAGTTGATGCTATTAGAATAATGACTATACATAAATCTAAGGGTTTAGAGTTTAATAATGTATTTTTAGCTGGAACTGGACATTATAGAGCTCTTCAAAATAATATGTTTGATTTTGTTGAAAACTTTCCATATATAGAGATTCCTATACATGGAGAAATAGAAGAAAAATTGAAATTCTTTTCTAAAGATGATGATTATAATTCTTCAGCAGATAAATCTGAAAAAAAAAGGCTGTTATATGTTGCTTTAACAAGAGCAAAAGAAAGATTAATAATATCTGGTGAGAGCAGATATAAAAATTTCAAGGAGCCTAACTCATATAGAAATTACATAGACTCTTATCATAATTTTAATATAGATGACTCTATAAATAATACAACAGATGATTTAATTCATGTTGATGATAATACTAATGAGTTTATGGACTACTACTCTTATGGTATATTAAAAAATGCTAATTATGATTTAAATGAAATATATATTAATAACTTAGAAGAAATAAATAAAAAAATAGATTCTATAAATATAAATAGTATTATAAAAGAAAAAACAAAAAAAATAAAGTATGTTAATCCTTCAGAGGTATTTGAAGCAGATTTTGATAAAAGCGTTATTAGCAGATTATTAAATAAAAATATTTCTGTTTCTTTAGATGATGATAAAAACTTTGATTTGGAAAATCTTGAAACAATCAAAGCAATAGATATGGGTATTTTAATGCATGATTTGCTTGAACATTTTGATTTTGATGAATATAAATTACACAAAGATAACTATATAGAAAAAATAAAAAATAATGCCTTAAAACAAAATAAACATTATGATGAAAAAGATTTAAGAAAAAGGCTAGATAAATATTTTACAAACTTTATAAACAATAAACATATAGCAAATATTATAAATGGGAAAGAATTAATAGTTTCAAGAGAGCATAAGTTTCAAGAGAGAAAATTAATTGAAAATAGAACCGAAGTTATTAATGCTAAAATAGATTTAATTACAAAAAATATAAGCGAAGAGTATTTTATTTTAGATTATAAAACTACAAAATATTCTAAAGAAAAAGAAGAGAAATATACAAAACAGCTTGAAATGTATAAAGATATTGTAAAAAAAGCATTTAATATTAATAAAAACATAGATATAGATTTAATATTTTTAGGATAATTTTTTATTTAAGGAATAAACAAATGTTTAAATTTAATATTAAAGATAAAAATAATTATTTTGAATCTCAAGATAAAGCATATATTAACCCTCCAAAAAGGATACCATTTTTTTTAAGGTTTCCTATATGGATAGCAAGCAAGAAGTTAAAAAAAGATTTACTGCTTGCAAAGGTTTTAGCTTGGAGTCCAAAAACAGCTATTAGTTCTGCTATATTAGAATCTTTAATAACGCATGATGACAAAGAAGTATCTAAGAGATTATTAAAGCTTATAAGAATACAAATATCTATAGATGTATCTTGTCCTTTTTGTATTGATATGAATAGTTTTGAGTATGACAAAGAAAATGTAACAGACGAAGAAATTAAAGCATTACAAAACAAAGATATAGATAATTGTCTTTCTTTATCAAGAAAAGAAAAAATAGCATTGAGATATATATCCGCTATAACAAAAACTCCTGTGATAATATCAGAAGAAATAATAAATGATGTGAAAAGAGAATATTCTGAAAGGGCTATATTGATATTAGTGGCAACAGCTGCACAGGTTAATTATTGGGCTAGACTTATAAGGGGATTAGGAGTTCCTGTTGCTGGTTTTAGTAATATTTGTAAATTGGAATGATATTATTATTATTATTATTATTATTATTGCATTATAAAAAACTTATTATATTTAAGCATTTTTTTATTTATTAAAAAATAAACGTTATAAATCAAAAAAATATATTTATAAAAACTGTCATGGAGCCATAGATATTGTACTTTTACTTGCTATAATATTTTTGATTCTTTCTTTGATTGTAATATACAATAACGAAGAAATCAATCTTTGATTGTTATAAAAATGTGTATATTCTTTTAATTTTTCTCTTAATAATTCTACTGTGATATTTTTATTTAATCGTGAATAAAATTCTCTTTCGTCTATGCCGTGTACTCTTTCTACTACGCCGTTATATCTTGGTGTAGCTACAGGAATATATCTCCTCTCTAATTTATTTTTTAAGCAGTATTCATCAAAAATATTGATTTTAGGAGTATTAATACAGCGATAAGTATATTCCATACCATTGTCCGTTTGTATAGCCTGTATCTTAAAAGGTGAAGTTTTCAATACATATTTTAAGAAAGATAAAGCACTATAAGGTGTTTTATCCTCATAGATTTGCCTCCAACTATAGCGAGTAGCTAAATCGACAGCAGTAAATTGATAAACTCTTTTTCTGCCTAATTTGATATATTTAGTGTCTATTTGAACTATTTTGCCTTCTTTTTGTATTTTAGAGACAAATTTACGCTTATCATATCGCTTCTTTTTCTTTTTTGTTTTATATCTCCAAAGATTATTTCTTTTTAGTACATTCTCTATAGCTGTAACACCTATCTTAATGCCTTTACGATTTAGATATGCTTTAATATAATGCTTACCTCGATATTCTTTAGTATAGAGTTCAATAATTAAATTAATAGCTTTTTGATTATTAAAGATATTTGGAGAAGTTTTTGGCTTAGTACTAAAATTAGCAACTGTTCCAGTGTCTTTATATTTTTTAAGCCAAGCATAAAAAGTAGATTTGGGTATTTCTTCTATCTTTAAAAATCTTTTAATATTTTTAGTTTCTAATGCTTCATCCACTATAAATAATTTAAATTCTGTGCTATAATCTTTTTTCATAGTAGCATCCTTTTTATTTGTTTTATGTTCAAAATATTATAACAAGGATACTGCTTTTTTTATACTAAAAAATGTCCAATATCTCACACTCCTTAACAAAAGTAAATAATATATATATTTATGTTTATGAGCATAAAACAAATAATAATTATAATGATTTATATTTATCTAGAAATGATGTGTTCCCATATATAGGAAGAATATATATAAATAATTATAATAGCTTTATTATAAATGATGTTTATTTTTCATCTGATAGAATAACAATTAAAAATTATTATGATAAACCAATTTTAACTACTAAACACCCGTCGGATAATAAAAGAAATTATAGATATGAGCCTGAAACTTTTGCTGAAATAAAATTCAAAACAAAATTAGATAATACTTCAAAATCACAAATTGAATATGTTATTGAGTTTAAACCTTATGACAGTATTGTTAACTATGTTGGTGATAATATTAAAAAAACTTTAATAGAGCCTGTAAAAATAGAAGGCGTTTTTGAAATTATAAAAAAAGATGAAGCAGAAATTATAAGGCTGCATAATGCAGAAATATTTAATTTAATTAATTACAAAGGTGTTTTATTATGTCCGAGAAAATATTCTCTCACAATGTATTTAATTTTGATTATTTTTTTATGAATGGAAAAGAAAAAATAAATTCATCTATTAATGGAGTTAGAGAGTTTTCAGAAGAGTTTTTGTAAGATAAAATGAAAGAAAATAAAGATATGGTTGAACTTTATGTAAAAGACTCTAAAAAAAGACATTTGAAATCATTAATGAATGAGAGTGTATTAAACTATATTGATAATTATGCTGATTATTATGATAAACTTAAAGAGTTTAAAAGTTTTAATATATTATACTATGATGATAAAACAATATCTTTATATAAAAGAGTTTCAAAGTTAGAAGATCTTAAGCTTTCTGAAATAGATAATATATTTATGACATTTGAATTAGGTAGTCAGAAATTAATAAGCCCTTATCTTAAAGACTTAGTAAATGCCCCTGAAGTATTATTAAAAAAATATAATGCACCTAAAGATTTTTATTCAAATATAGATAGTTTAATTTTCGGAGTAACTGATTCATTTATTGTAATAATGAAAGAAAAAGAATACGAAAAAATATTTATTGATAATAAGAATATAAAAGATTATATAAAGAAAGAGCATTATTTATCTTATTTATACAATTAAACTTTTATTATATATAAATATTAATTTTTGAATTATTTATTTTCATAAAGACATAATACATGCAGATAATAATATTTTATAGTAATGTATTTTAGAAAAATATTGAAAATTATTAAATATATGTTATCATAAAACAAAATAAAGATAGTGAGTTATTTAATGATATTAACTAACGTAGTAACAATTAAAAGTAAAAATGGTATGCATTTAAGACCAGCTGGAGTATTATCACAAATAGCAAGTAAAATAGAATATTCTGATTTAGGAATATTTTTACTTTATAATGGAGTAAGAGCTGATGCCAAAAGTGTGTTTAATATTATGGGGCTTGGAGCTTTTTGCGATGCCAATTTAATACTTGAAATTGAATATGAAGAAGGAATGGAAGAAGCTGCTAAAAATGCCGAAAAAGAACTTTTGTATTTCTTTGAAGAAGGTTATATTAATGCAGAGGTTCCAGAGGAAGAAGAATAAAATAAATATATTCATTTCAAAATAAATCTTTTAGGTTGTAAACTATGATTAGCTATTCAATAATAACCATGCTTATAATCTCAATAATAATAGTGATGATACTTACTATTAAGTTTAAAGTACATCCTTTTATAGCAATGTTAATGGTAGCTATATTTTTATCGTTTACATTGCATGTACCTTCAAATAGAAATCCTCATTATATAAATGAAATTGCTTCCCTCATAGGTAAAGGCTTTGGGAATGCTTTAGGAAGCGTTGGTATTATAATAATATTAGGAAGTATTATTGGTAATATATTAGAGATGTCTGGGGCTACATATAAACTCGGTGAGATAATTTTAAAAATAGTCGGTAAATCGCACCCTGCTCTTGCTATGAATATATTAGGTTTTATAGTTTCTATACCCGTATTTTGTGATTCTGGATATTTAATATTAACACCATTAAGAAAAGCATTAGCAAAAAAAAGTGGAGTTTCACCTGTGGCATTATCTGTGGCATTATCAACAGGTTTATATGCTTCCCATGCATTAATACCGCCTACACCAGGACCTGCTGCTGTTATTAATCTTTTTAATCTACAAGAACATTTATTTACCGTTATAGCAATAGGTCTTATCGTTGCCATACCTACTTCTTTATCTGGTGCTATATATGGTATATTTATATCAAAATATGTTAAAAAGAAAGATTATAAAAAAAACAATTATAGTTATGAAAGTGTTATCGATGATATGGAAAAACTTCCTTCAGCATTCAAATCATTTTCACCTATATTTGTGCCAATAATACTTATGTCTATAGGTTCTATAGTAAGATTTAATTCTTTACATTTAGATGAAGATAGTTTTATAAAAAATATGTTTATATTTTTAGGTGAGCCTACTATGGCATTATTCATAGGTTTTTTATTTTCACTGCTGCTTATAAAAAATTTTAATAGAGATAAAATGTATATGTGGGTTGCTGATGGGGTAAGAGATTCTGGAAATATATTGGTTTTAGTTGGTGCCAGTGGAGCTTTTGCTGAAGTTTTGAAATCTACAGAGCTTACAAATATTATATTTGAACTTGGAGATGTATTTGCTTCTGTAAATTTAGGATTAGTACTTCCTTTTTTACTTGCTTCTATTTTAAAAATTTCTTTAGGCTCTTCAACTATATCTGTTGTTACGGTTGCTAGTTTATTTGCACCATTACTTGATACGTTAGGATATACTACTCTGATATCGCAAGTTTTAGTATTAATGTCTATAGGAGCAGGTTCTATGGTATTTTCTCATATCAATGACAGTTACTTTTGGGTAGTAGTAGAATTATCTGGTTTAACAGTTCAAGATGCATATAAAGCTAGAACTTTGGCTACTGTGGTGCAAGGGGCCACTGTTTTAACTATAATTATGATATTCTCGTTTTTATTAAAATAAATATAAAGAAGGTAAAAATGTTAAAAATAAAAGTAATTAATAAATCAAAAAATCCTCTTCCTAAATATCAAACACTTGGAGCTTCAGGTTTAGATTTGCATGCTAATATAGATGCCCCTATTACATTAAACAAAAATGATATAGTTTTGGTACCTACAGGTTTATACATAGAAATACCTGATGGTTATGAAGCCCAGATTAGAAGCAGAAGTTCATTAGCTTTAAAACATGGAATATTTTGTTTGAACTCTCCTGCTACTATTGATAGTGATTATAGGGGAGAATTAAAAATTATATTAGCAGCTCTTACTGACATACCTTTTACTATTAATGCTGGTGATAGAATTGCACAGATGGTATTTGCAAAAGTAGAAAAAGCAGAGTTTGAAGAAGTAGGGGAGCTTTCCGACTCTGTTAGAGGTGAAGGCGGTTTTGGAAGTACAAATATATAATTAATATAATTTTTATTTATTTATTTAAAATAAAAATAGGATGTATTTAAACACCCTATTTTTTACTTTTTTATTTATAATTATTTCAAAGCAATATTATAAGTATCCATTGCTATAGCTTTTTCTTCATCTGTAGCTATAACATAAAGCTTAATAGCAGCACCATCTTTTTCAAAATTAGCACAGCCTCTAGCCTTAGCATTTTTGTCAGCATCAGATTTAATACCAAGCTCATCTAAACCTTCAAGTATTCTTCCTCTAATATAAGCACTATTCTCACCAATACCTCCAGTAAATACTATACCGTCAAGATGTCCAAGTACAGCCATATATGAACCTATATACTTTTTTACTCTATAACAGAACATTTTTATAGCAAGTTCAGCTCTATTGTTAGTTTTAGAAGCTTCCTCTAAGTTTCTCATATCATTGCTAACACCAGAAATTCCTAAAAGTCCGCTTTTTTTATTTATGATATTATCGATTTCTTTAGTAGATAAGTTCTCTTTTCCCATCATGAAAGTAATAACAGCAGGATCCATATCGCCACATCTAGTACCCATCACTAAACCTTCTAATGGAGTTAACCCCATACTAGTATCAACAGATTCACCATTTTTTACAGCAGTAACACTAGCACCATTACCTAAATGGCAAACTATAACATTAGCATTAGGCTTATTGATTGCCTTACAAAATTCACCATATACATATTTATGTGAAGTACCATGGAAACCATAACGGCGAACTTTATATTTATCATGCCACTCATGAGGTACTGCATACATATAAGCATAATCAGGTATTGTTTGATGGAAACTGGTATCAAAAACTCCCACCATTTTTACATCTTTTAATATTTCTCTACAAGCACTTATTCCTTGTAAACCAGCTGGATTATGTAAAGGAGCTATATCGCAGCAATCTTCAATAGCTTTTATAGCTTCATTATTAATTAATGTACTATTATTGAATGCTTCGCCGCCATGAACAACTCTATGACCTACCGCAGATATTTCACTCATATCAGCTATAACACCAACTTCTTTATCTGTTAAAAGAGAAAAAATTAAACTCATACCTGCTTTATGATCAGGAACTTTTTGTTCTATTTTTTTTTCCTTGACTTTTTCTACAGCAGTATGTTTTAATGCACTTATTTCTTCACCTATTTTTTCTAATAAACCTTTTGCTAGTACTTTTGCTTCAGGCATAGAAAATAATTGATATTTAATACTAGAACTACCAGAATTTATCACTAATACATTCATAAAATAACTCCATTATTTTTATAATTTATTCATTATAACATACTAATTATATTTATCAATAAAACTTATAATATTTTTTTGTCATGGAGCCATAGATATTGTACTTTTACTTGCTATAATATTTTTGATTCTTTCTTTGATTGTAATATAACCTAACGAAGAAATCAATCTTTGATTGTTATAAAAATGTGTATATTCTTTTAATTTTTCTCTCAATAATTCTACTGTGATATTTTTATTTAATCGTGAATAAAATTCTCTTTCGTCTATGCCGTGTACTCTT
>NZ_SAXY01000023.1 GCF_008016535.1 Brachyspira pilosicoli | reverse complement strand
ATTTGGGTATTTCTTCTATCTTTAAAAATCTTTTAATATTTTTAGTTTCTAATGCTTCATCCACTATAAATAATTTAAATTCTGTGCTATAATCTTTTTTCATAGTAGCATCCTTTTTATTTGTTTTCTGTTCAAAATATTATAACAAGGATACTGCTTTTTTTATACTAAAAAATGTCCAATATCTCATACTCCTAAACAAAAAATAAGAAAAAATTATTGACAAGATAATATTATAAAATATAATCTTGTTAATAAATTCATACTAAGGGTGGGTAATATGAGAAACTATATTATTATTCTTACAGCTTTATTCTTTTCTTTTTTATCTTGTACAAATAAAAAAATTATCGATGAAAACACCATATATGTAAATCTAGGTTCAGAACCCAAGACTATAGACCCTGCTCTAAATATTACATTGCAAGGCTCTACTTATGTAACACATTTATTTGAATGTTTAACTACAAAATATAAAGACATAGCCATTCAGCCAGGAGCAGCAGAAAGTTGGGATATATCTGAAGACGGTCTTACATATATATTTCATTTAAGAACAAACGGTAAATGGTCTGACGGCAAACCTCTAACAGCAAAAGATTTTGAATATTCTTGGAAGAGAGTTGTTGATCCAAATACAGCAAGTGAGCCTAGTTATTTATTTGAGCCTATACTTAACTTTTCTAATGTGAATGCGGGATATATGCCTGTTGATGAGTTCGGCATAAAGGCTTTAGATGATTATACATTAGAAGTAAAACTAGAGTATCCTACTGCTTATTTTTTGGAGCTTGTCAATTTGCCTGTATTTTCACCTGTTAGAAAAGATATGGTTGAAAAAAATCCAGATAATTGGACTAGAGACCCTAAAACTTGTATTGGTAATGGTGCTTTTATGTTGAAAGAGAGAAAACCAGATGAAAGTATTACTGTTGTAAAAAATACTAATTATTGGGGAGCTGACACAATAGTTGCTGAAAGAATTAAATTTGTTCTTATGGATAATCCTAATTCTGCAGTTGCAGGTGTTAAAGAAGGCTCTCTTCATTTCTCTGACCAATTTCCTCATCAAGATATAGACACTTTAAAAAAAGAAGGTTTTATAGATATAGCAACAAGAATAGGAACTCAATATTATGCACTTAATACTACAAACGAAACTCTAAAAGACAAAAGAGTAAGAAAGGCATTATCACTTGCTATAGACAGAAATTATATAGTAGATAATATAATAAAATCCGGCAAGCCTGCTGGTGCATTAGTACCTTGGGGTGTTACCGATGTAAAAGGTTATTTTAGAGATAATGCTGGCGAATATATAAGCACAAACAAAGCAGATTATCAAAAAAATGTAGAAGAGGCTAAAAGATTAATGGCAGAAGCAGGATATCCAAATGGAGAAGGTTTTCCTGTGTTAGAGTTTTATCTTACATTTAGTAATGATATACCTATGTTTGAAGCTGTGCAGAATATGTGGAAAGAAAATCTTGGTATAGATGTTAAACTTACACAGATGGAGTTTGCACCATTTATTCATGCATTTAGAACAGAAAGAAATTATACTATGGCAGCTGCAAGCTGGACTGGAAGCTATAATGACCCTACTACTTTTTTAGGTATGTTTGTTAGCTATTCATATAAAAACCACTCTCTATTTACAAACAAGGCTTTTGATGAAGCAATTAGTATAGCATCAAAAACTACTGACCAAAATATTAGAATGAGAGAGTTGCACAAAGCAGAAAAAATACTTATAGAAGACGAAGCAGTTATTATACCTATCGCATATTTTGAACCTGCTGTATTGAAAAGCCCAAAATTAAAAGACGTATTCTATATACCTTTTGCTCAATATAAATTCTCTTATTCGTATTTAGAAGAATAAATAATTTAAATTTGTAATGATACTGATAATTATTTTATTAGTGTCATTACAAATTAATAATAATCTCTATAATATTTTCTATAATCATCTTCAATAATTTCTTCTTCATCTTCTTTATAATGATTATCATAGAAAAAATTAAACATACTATTAACAAATCTATTACTCATATCCAAATCTCCTATATGTATATATAATGGATTATCAGATATTTTATTAAATCTTTTTAAATGATAAAGTCTTGGATTTTTTAAATATATAAAAAGATAACTTCCAATTATGTCTAAATCTTTAATATCAGACCAAAACACATGTAAATACTTTTTAACAATTAAATTATTATAATATATTCCATTATTATCCAATATAAAGCTAGGACTTTTTAAAAATACACTTCTAATTAAAACAAGAGATAATAATAAAACTCCAAATATAAAAAACAACAAAACAAATATTACAGCTATTTTCATATCTTTATCTTCTTCTATAAATAAAATGCTAGTGAGAAGTATACTCACTATAAACCCTATCATCATCACTGAAAAATATCTTATATTGTTTATATAAATTTTAATAGAAAAATTTTTATTATTAAAAGTTAATTCATTATTTTTCTTCATAATAAAAGCTCCTATTATCATATTATATAAATTATAAACTATTATATAAAAAAATATATATGACTATTTTTATAATATTATAAAATCTATATAATTAATTATAAATAAAGATAATTAAACAATATTTAACTAATATACACATTTATAAAATATTTTCTGTCATGGAGCCATAGATATTGTACTTTTACTTGCTATAATATTTTTGATTCTTTCTTTGATTGTAATATACAATAACGAAGAAATCAATCTTTGATTGTTATAAAAATGTGTATATTCTTTTAATTTTTCTCTTAATAATTCTACAGTTATATTTTTATTTAATCGTGAATAAAATTCTCTTTCGTCTATGCCGTGTACTCTTTCTACTACACCATTGTATCTTGGTGTTGCTATAGGAATATATCTCCTCTCTAATTTATTTTTTAAGCAGTATTCATCAAAAATATTTATTTTAGAGCTATTGATACAGCGATAAGTATATTCTATACCATTGTCTGTTTGTATAGCTTGTATCCTAAAAGGTGAAGTTTTCAATACATATTTTAAGAAAGATAAAGCACTAGAAGGTGTTTTATCTTCATAGATTTCTCTCCAACTATAACGAGTAGCTAAATCTACAGCAGTGAATTGATAAACTGTTTTTCTGCCTAATTTGATATATTTAGTGTCTATTTGAACTATTTTGCCTTCTTTTTGTATTTTAGAGACAAATTTACGCTTATCATATCGCTTCTTTTTCTTTTTTGTTTTATATCTCCAAAGATTATTTCTTTTTAGTACATTCTCTATAGCTGTAACACCTATCTTAATGCCTTCACGATTTAAATATGCTTTAATATAATGCTTACCTCGATATTCTTTAGTATAGAGTTTAATAATTAAATTAATAGCTTCTTGATTATTAAAGATATTTGGGGAAGTTTTTGGTATAGTGCTAAAATTGGCGACAGTTCCAGTGTCTTTATATTTTTTAAGCCAAGCATAAAAAGTAGATTTGGGTATTTCTTCTATCTTTAAAAATCTTTTAATATTTTTAGTTTCTAATGCTTCATCCACTATAAATAATTTAAATTCTGTGCTATAATCTTTTTTCATAGTAGCATCCTTTTTATTTGTTTTATGTTCAAAATATTATAACAAGGATACTGCTTTTTTTATACTA
>NZ_SAXY01000022.1 GCF_008016535.1 Brachyspira pilosicoli | reverse complement strand
TTTAAATTCTGTGCTATAATCTTTTTTCATAGTAGTATCCTTTATTTATTTTCTATATCAAAATATTATAACAAGGATACTGCTTTTTTTATACTAAAAAATGTCCAATATCTCATACTCCTAAACAAATCATTATTTTAATATATATTGATATTTTATTTAAATGATTTATTATTAATGCAAAATTTATTTTAGGATTTTTTATGGATAATATATTGACACTATTAAAAGATTTAACTAATGCATTCGGACCATCAGGTTTTGAAGATGATGTAATAAATGTCATAAGAGAAAAAGCAAATTTTATAGATAGTGAAAGAGATTCTATTAATAATTTGTATTTAGGTTTAGAAAAAATTGATAAAACTAAACCAATAGTAGGATTAGACTGTCATATAGATGAGCTTGGATTTATGATAGAACATATAAATGATAATGGCACATTATCTTTTATACCTCTTGGAGGTTGGCATATACCAAACATTGTATCAAATTCTGTAGTAATAAAATCATCAAGCGGAGAACTTGTTAAAGGAGTCATAGGTTCAAAGCCTCCTCATTTTATGACTGATGAAGATAGAAAAAAATTGCCTACATTAAAAGATATGTATATTGATGTTGGTACTAGAAGCAAAAAAGAGACAGAAGATATATTTGGAATATGCATAGGGGATCCTGTTGTACCTGATGTTGATTTCAGATATGATGATAGAACTAAAAGTTTTTGTGCTAAGGCTATAGATAACAGAGTTGGTGCTGTATGTGTGATAGAAACATTAAAAGCATTAAAAGATGAGAAATTAAATGTTAATTTAGTTGGTATGATGACATCACAAGAGGAAGTTGGAGCAAGAGGAGCTTCTGTTGCTGCCAACAAAGTAAAGCCTGATTTAGTTATAGTGTTTGAAGGTGCTCCTGCCGATGATACTTTTTATTATGGAGATAGAGCACACGGAGCTATTGGAAGGGGGGCTCAGTTTAGAGTAATAGACGGCGGTATGATTACAAACCCTAAATTAAATAAATATACTATAAATATAGCAAAACAAAACAATATAGCACACCAAGTAATAGTACGTGAAAAAGGCTCTACTAATGGTGCTATATATCATAAAACTAATTTAGGAAGTCCTAGCGTTGTTTTAGGTGTAGCTACAAGATATGCTCATAGTCATTACTGTTATGCTTCTTATGATGATGTAGTTGCTTCTATAGAGATAGCTAAAGCATTAATAAAAACTTTAGATAAAAACAAAATAAAAGAGTTTTAAAATTATATTTAAAAATATATTATAGAGAATTATTTGTTCAATAAATTGTTTATAGTTTAATAGTTTTAATCATTTTATTGAAATTAATTCTCTATATAAAACTGTTACTATAATGCTATTTATAATATATTAATTTATTATATTTATCTATATTTGATACACTTTTTATACTAATATTTTTTAATTCACTATATTCTTTTATAAAATATTTTTTTAATAATCTTTTATTTTCTATGAACATAGTTTTTATTTTTTTATCTTGCTTTTTTATATAATACTCTATCTTTAAAGCAATATTGACATTCTCAACAGTCCAAGCCGATAAGATTTTTAATGGTTTATGTGCTTTAGTGTATTTTGCCCCTTTGCCTTTACTATGCTTTATAAATCTCTCTTTTAAATTGTTTGTTGTACCAGTATAATAACTCCCATCTTCGCATAGAAGCATATAAACATAATAGAAATCATTTTCCATTTTTTATATCTCTTATAATATCATCAACGTCAACATATATATCATTATTATATTTTTTAAAAATACCGCATACATTATTATAATCTTCTATTGTATCTACCGTAGTCCTTAATTCAGGCATTCTAAAACTCTCTTCAACTTTTGGATTTTCTATTTTAAATTTATTTGGGTTTCTATAATGATACTGAGTAATATGCTCATGTTCAAAAATGTCATTAGAATTATCATTAGCATATTTTAAAGCCTCATAATTAATAACTTCCACACCGCTGCCATAGGGAAGCAAATCATAATGACTTAAATCTGCTTTTGTTTTTATATGATATTCTATTATAGAATCTAATGCTTTTACACTCACCAATGGATTATCGCCAGTAGCACGCACTATAATATCTCCATTAAATTTTTCTGCTGCTTTCACATATCTATCTAAAACATCTTCCTCGCTTCCTACAAAATAATTGCACTCAAGATTTTCAAATATTTTGCTAAACTCATTATAAGATTTCTCCTCTGTAGCAACTATAACATCATTAGCCATTTTCGAACTTCTTAGCCTTTTTATAATAAGCTCAAGCATAGAGTCGCAATTAGCCATAGGTTTTAACGCCTTTCTTGGAAGCCTTGTAGAGCCAACCCTTGAAGCAAGTATAATAATTATCTTTTTCATTTTTTATTCCTCTTATAAATTAAATAATTACACATCTATAAAAGAGTATCTATTAGAATCATTAATATTATTTATAATAGCTAATAAATTATTATCACTATCAACTAAAGCTAAATATTTATTTTTTATATTTATATTTTCTATTAATTTTGTATTTCCAGAGAGTATTTGCTTTATATCTTTTTCATCTTCTATGAGTAATTTATCAAGGTTTCTAAACATATCAAAAAAAGAAATTATGTTATCAGCATTTACACTTTCTAAATTAATAGACTTATCAATATTATAATCACCAATAGAACTTCTTATTAAATCTTTTGTGTATGCCAAATTATTAGTAAGTTTTCCAATATCTCTCACTATTGCCCTAATATAAGTCCCCTTACTCACAGAAGTTTTAATTGTAAAATAAGGATAATTATATTCTAATAACTCCATACTATTTATAAAAACATTCACACTCTTTAATTGAAACTCTTTATTTTCTCTAGCTAAATCATAAGCCCTTTTACCATCAATTTTTTTAGCACTATAAATAGGAGGCTTTTGCAAAATATTTCCTAAAAAATTATTCTTTATTAATGTTTCTAATTCATTAAAACTTAATATATTTTTGTTTTTTGATTTTTCTAAAACTTTCCCATCTATATCATCAGTATACCTGCTCTCTCCAAAAACTCCTCTTGCAATATACTCTTTATATAATTCATCAAACAAAAAAAATAATTTAGTATATCTTCCCAAAGCAATTATTAAAACACCAGAAGCAAAAGGGTCAAGTGTGCCAACATGACCTATTCTTTTTTCTTTTAATATAGGTTTTAATTTTCTTATAACATCAAAAGAAGTAATGCCTTTGGGTTTATTTACTATTATAAATCCTTTCATAAATATTTACACTCAACAACAAAAAATTTAAGTAACTATTATCTGTAGGGAATTAAAATATATATTAATAATATTAGCTGATGTGTTTGGAATATCACTATATTTTTTACTTGATATATCATTTCTTATAGAAAGCACCAAATCTGAAATAGTATTCATATTATGTCTTAAGGCCTCTATTTGTTTAGCAGACAATCCCAATAACTGAATATTACTTCTATCGAATTCTTTTAATGCATTTTTCACAGAAGAATCCAAAAGCTGATAAACTACTAAAAGCCTATTTTCTTCTGTTTCTGTGAGAACTGTACTATTAAGTCCGTATATCTTTGAAAGCTCATTCATTCTATTTGCTGTTTTATATATAGCGTTAATATTATCTACAAACCAATTAATATTATTTCTCTTTCTCATATCTGATAATACATATTTAATATCATGCAGTATAGAATATCCTGCACTCTCATCTTCTCCGCTTGCTATATAATAATGCGAACGTATTAAAATATCTTGCAAACTATCAAAATCAGTTTTCCATTGAGGGTCTTCAGTATTAGCATTATAATATTTCTTTTTGAATGCATTCCAATCTATTATAAATCTTTCTATGCTCTCTTTTCTATTTTGATTATTAATATTAGCAGTATAAAGCAATGTCCTTATATAAGACTTATCAAGCAGTGCCATATCTTCAAGCAAAGTATTTTCTTTTTTACCGCAAGAGATTAATAACAATATAATAATTAAATATATTCTACTTTTCAATTAACTATTCCCGCTATTTTTTATTTATTGATTAATATATTAAAATAATGTAATATAAATTATGGAAAAAAACAAGATATATTTTTTAATATTATTACTAGCTATTATTTCATGCAAAAAAAATGATATAGAAAAAGGAATATTATATTCTACTGGATATAGTGATTTAAGCTATGAAGCAAGCAAAACAAAAGCAATAGAAAATATGTATTATTATATAGCCGAAAAAACAGCCCCTAGCATTAATAGAAACGATTATAATGTTGTAGGCGTATTTTTAAAAGATTCTAATATAATAGACTTTAATAATAAAGAGATAACAAAAATAAAAAATTATAAAAAAAATGATAATTATTATACAGATATAAAAGTGGAAGATGCTTCTATATATACAAACTCCTTACAAGCTTTAAGTAAAATAGTGAGAGAAGGAAAAATAGAAGGTAATATCTTTAGGGCAAATGCCTCTATACAATTAACAGAAAATGCAAAACTAAGTCCATATACAAGGCAAATGCTTACACAAAATGCTTTAAAAAGAGCTTACGAATCTCTGTATTATATGTTATTAAAAGAAGGAATAGAAGTTAATAAGGTTGTAGAATTAACTAATAATGCTTATATTTCAGAAGAAAGCTATAGTGAAAATGAATATAATGTTGTAATAGAAACAGAAATAAATTAGTAATTATTGATTTTTTATATATATACAATTATAATTATTAGAAACGGATAATATAAAATGAATAATGTTATAAATGGAATCTTTGGAGCTACTTCTTTGCTTAATGTTGCTATGATACTGTGCTGGATAGCTTTATTATTATGTTCTCTAGTAGCCCTAACAGCAATAGTTGATAGATTTATTTATTTTAACAAAGTAAAGGCACAAGATGATGCTCTAGCCCCAAAGCTTCATACTCTTATAAAAGATAATGATATAAAAACAGCAATAGCATTATGTGAAACAAGTAATTCTCCATTATCAAACATAGTATTAGAAGGTTTAAAAAATATAGAAATAATAAAAGAATCAATTATAATGCAATCTAATAAAGAGCTTCCAAAATTGGAGAGATTTATTTCAACACTCTCTACAATATCAACAGTAGCACCACTATTAGGACTTCTAGGAACAATACTTGGTATGATACAATCTTTCGGAGTAATGGCTTCTGTTGGAAGCGGTAACCCTATAGCCCTTGCAAGCGGTATAGCAAATGCTCTTCTCACAACTGCAGCTGGTCTTGTTATAGCAATACCTACAGTTGTTTTTTATAACTATTTTGTAAATGCTCTAAACTCAAGAATAAGTTTTATGGAAAATGTTTCTAATGAGATTTCAGATTATTTAAGCAAGAAAGATAAATAATTTTATATATAGATAAACAACTATATTTTCTCATAGTTTTTTCTTCAACTTTTTCCCGCCGCAAAAAGTTGTAAAAAATGCAAATGATTTAATTTTGTACGCTATAGATATATATAAAATATAAGATAATGCCTATATTTTTGTTAAAAATGAAGTTCTTTTGCTTCTTTTATTAATATAGAAGAAGTATAGCTTTGCCCAACAAATAAAAAACATAAAAATATTTTTAACAAACTTAAAAATTCTTATATACTTGAACAAAACTATTGAAAATTATTTTCTTTTAGCGTCATTAAGTCCCATCAAATCACGTACTTCATAAAGAGTTTTTTCAGCAACTAAAGAAGCATTTTTTGCCCCCTCTTTAAGAACATCATAAACATAATCTAAATCATTAGAATATTTATTTATATTCTCTCTTATAGGAGCTAATTCTTTGTTTATATTTGCAGCGAGCATTCTCTTACATTGTACGCATCCTATAGAAGCGTTTTTACAACCTTCGCAAATCTCTTTTTTCTCTTCTTCACTTGAGAAAATTTTATGATAAGAATAAACATTACAAATATCTGGATTACCCTTATCTGTTTTTAATTTTCTATTAGTGTCTGTCATAGCTTTTTGCATTATTAGTTTTTCTGTTTCTTCTGCTGTAAGCGATAAAGCAATATGGTTATTTAATGACTTACTCATTTTATTTACGCCGTCAAGACCCAATATTCTTAAAACCTTACCATGATAAGTGTCTGGCTCTTTAAAATATTCTCCAAATCTATTATTAAACTTTCTTACTATCATTCTTGTAAGCTCAACATGCTGTTCTTGGTCTTCACCAACAGGCACTATATCAGGGTGATAAAGTAAAATATCTGCCGCCATTAATGACGGATATGTAAGTAAAGCTGCATTAATATTTTCAACATTCTTTCTTGATTTATCTTTATACTGTGTCATTCTTTCTAATTCTGCTACAGGAATAATAGAGTTAAATATCCAAGCAAGTTCAGTATGAGCTCTTACATCCGACTGCACAAATATAGAACATTTTTTTGGGTCAAGTCCTGAAGCTAAATATTCTACAGCAGCATTAATTATTCTTTTTTGCATCTCTTTTACATCATATTCTATAGTAATAGCATGATAATCAACTATACAAAAAAAGCCATAATACTCATCAAGTATATCAGCCCAATTCTTTAAAGCTCCAAGATAATTACCTATATGAAGTGAACCTGTAGGCTGTATTCCGCTTAACATTATTTTTTTATTCATAGCCATAACTCCAAATATTAATTATTAATCATCAATTATTCTGCCTTTATATTAGCAACCAAAACACCATTTTGATTTTCTAATTCCGAAGCATTTATATAAAATAACCTCTTATCTTCTGTTTCAACCAATAAAGTTTTATTTAAAGGATTTAAATCCTTTATAGAAGCAGGAGTACTATTAAATATTAATTTAGTTCCTACTTTAGGTAAATCCTTTTTAAGAGCACAATAAGCCTTATATTCATGAGCCAAACAACACATAAGCCTTCCGCATTGTCCTGATATTTTAATTGTATTCAAAAGCATACTCTGCTCTTTTGCCATTTTTATAGTAATAGTTTCAAACTTACCGTTTTTTACCCTACAGCATAATTCTCTGCCGCATATTCCGCATCCGCCTATAGCCCTTGCCTCATCTCTAACTCCAATCTGTCTTAATTCTATACGTGTCTTAAAATGAGCTGCTAAATCTTTTACAAGCTCTCTAAAATCAATTCTCTCCTCTGCTATAAACTCAAATAACAGCTTTGCTCTATCCAAAAAATAATAAGAGCTAATAAGCTTCAAATCTAAATTATGATTATTAACTTTCTCCTTACAAATCCTAAAAGCCTCCACAGCATCTTCTTTATTTTTACTATGCTGCTTCAAATCCTCTTCTGTTGCCTTTCTTAATATATTAAATATTTTATTTTTTTTAGGTTTTACTATATGAGCCTCATCGTCAACCATATCTTTCATCTCTTCAGATATCTCTTCGTCAGCAGCATTATCTTCAGACATATTTTCTTGACTGCTATCTTCTACACTACTATTGTTAAATGCTTCCATATCTATATCTTCAAAATTAACAATATATCCTAACTCAATCCCCTCATCAGTTTCTACAATACAAGCATCTTTTATATTTATGTTTTCTATATGTGCATGTTCAAACTTACCAAAATTGGAATCTCTGAACTTTACATGAGCTACATTTTTTACCATATATAAACCTCTATTTTGTATTTTACAATCAAAAATAAATTCTCAAATATTTTATTTTTAAGTTAATATAATTGCAAGTATTATTTTATTTATAAGTATTATACTTTTTTACACAACAAAATCAATTTTTTATTTTTTAATATAAATATTTTAGATTAAAATATATTTTATTATCTGCAAATATTAATAACAATTTTTATATAACACACTAATGAAAATTGACACTTCTTGTAAGTACAACACTCTTATCATCAAAATCAGTAACCTCAGCCCTGAAAACATATTTGCCTCTTTTAGGTATAAAAGTCCCCCCCCTATAATAATGAGAATCTACCCCATAAACATCTTCAAATCTATAATTTGGTGATATATAATAAACATTATTCTGCTTGATAAAATAAGTAAAATCATAATCTCTAAGCAACTCATCATTCATATATATTTTTACTCTTTTAAGTCCCATAGGAATACTTCCAAGCAAATCATAAGCCTTAACAAATAATCTTATCTCATCATTATACCTTATAGTCATATTATCTTTTATTTGTATTAATCTGCTATCTGTTCTTAAATATATACCATGTATGAGAGGCGATTGCTCAGAGCCTTTATTCATATCAAGATAAGCAAGAGGGTCTATAACTAATCCCTTTCTCATATCCTCTATTGTAAGATGTAAATGAGCCCCCCCAGAACGGCCTGTGTTGCCTGTTAAAGCAAGAATATCATTTTCTGTAACCTTAGCATAATTTTTCTCTATGCTTCCATTATCTATATGATAATAATAACTTCTAATACCTTCAGAATGCTCTACTATTAAAGTATTGCCTACTCCATATACTGGTCTTGTAGGGTCTTCATCAAAATCAGAATAATGCACTATTTCCCCATCTGCTATCGGGTATATAGGCATTCTGTTTCCTCCAAAATCCACACCATTATGAAAATGGTCTGTTCTAAACTCACCAAATGTGCTTGTTATTCTAATCTTATTTTCATCAATAGGAATCCTCGCAAAAACCATTGCTTGAATAAATAAAATAAATAATAAACTTTTTTTTATCATAACTTCACTCTCTTATAAGCATATATCATTTTATCGCTTACTATCATATATTCATTATACTCTGTAGATATATCAACATAATAAACCCAAGCATCTATACTTTTTTCAAATATCACCTCTTCAAGTTTATTGTCATATATAAGCACCTCACTATTTCCAGATTTAGATACACTCATTATAGTGGAATTAGTTTCTGCATTAAGCTTCATATTAACAGCATTAAGCATATTGTATTTTTCTATGTTTATTCTATTAATTTCTTTTCCGTTATTTAGAGAATATATTATAATATCTCTATCTGCAAGCATAAAAGCACGCATAGATTTTTCACTCACATAGGAAGATACATGCTTTCTTCTATTTAGAGTAGTATCTAAATACCATAATGATTTACCTTTAGAATCATACAAAGTTATATACTCTGGTCTAATACCGCTAATAGATAAAGCAAAACTTCCATACTCGCTTAAAGCAACAGATTTTACTATATTTATTTCGCTGAGTATTGTAGATATACTAAAATCCATTTTGCCGTTTCTGTTTATATACGCTATATCACCGCTGGAAAAACCAGATATATAATCTCCCGTATATGAAGCAAAAGCACCATCTGTGATAATTTCTCCATATTGTATATGTTTGCTCAAAGGGTTATTATCATAATCAAACATCTGCACTTTTGAATTATCGCTGGAATGATAAATACTCCTATTAGCATAAGGTGAAATCTCTGGATATACAGAAGTATTAGTACGCCATAAAATCTCCCCGCTGCTGTTGTAGCATTCTATAACATTGCCGTATCTTTTATACTTGATAAAATGTTCATTGTTTAACGAAGCTAATTCACCAAGAGATAAATTAGTATAATAAAAAGTTTTACCTTTAGAATCAAAATAATGAATTATCCCTTCAGGCTTTGAAAAGAAATTATGCTTAAAAACACCTTCTATGTTATAGTTATTATCATTAACAGGGTCTAATGTAGAAGATACTTCTTTATTCCATATATTGATTATATTATATTCTTCATTAAGCCTATTAGTTCCAAATATAAATATAAACAATAAAACTAAAATAAAAGCACTTATTAAAGTTAAATATCTAATAACAAAAGGTTCGGCATTATGTATGTTTTTTACATCTATAGTTTTAAAATCGCTCATTAAAAAATTATTTTATCTCCGTAAGCACTTTTACATTAAATTTTGTAGGTTTATCTAATATACTTAAAGGGTCAAAAGTCATATTACCTGCTCTCATCTCCCAATGACAATGTGGTCCCGTAGACATTCCAGTAGAACCTATAAGCCCAATAATCTCACCTTTTTTAACATACTGCCCCTCTTTAGCTATAAGTTTAGACATGTGAAAATAACTACTGTAAACACCCTGTCCATGGTCTATAACAACGCAATTACCCCTTACAAATAATTCCCTAGAAACTCTAACAACTCCATTATTAGCGGCAATTATTGGTGTGCCGTTAGTATTAGCAATATCAAAGCCTTGATGATATCTAGCATAATCTTTTGTATATCCTCTAAAAGCACCAAAAGCAGAAGAATATCTTCCTTGTGCTGGCATTATATAAACGCTGTCTGCATAATTTGTTGGAGTATAGCTTATATAAATTTTACCATTAAGAAGCTCTCTTTCTTCCTTAGATTTCTGAGGGTTACTTATAATATTTTTCATAGTTGTTGTTACACCTTGTATTTGTTTAGGTTTTGGAGGCGGCGGCGTAAAATCTAAATCAATATCTAAAGCCACTGTAGCTATAGTTTTATCTTTAAGCTCAACATTTGATTGAAATTGATATTTTTTATCTTGAGAGCCAACATATATTCCAAACACACTCTTATAAACTTTTATATTATCGCTTGCATCTTCTAATTCAAAAAATTTTACTATAGGTCTTGCACTTCCCATAAGTTTTGCATTTTTTATTTTCACATCATCTTTTGAAGTTACATAAATAGTAGAAACTTTACCAGCATAAAATGGATAAGGATCAACATAAACTTTTAAATCTTTGTCATAATTTTTAAAATCATTAATAGAATTAAATTGGCTTGTTTTAGTGTAATAAACCCCATTAATTAAATTAATATCTCCTCCGTCATTTATAGCAAGAGATGTATTGTCTGATATATAATAATATTTATTTTTTATTTTTATTTCAGCAAAAGCATTTTTTGAAGTTTTAATAGTGTCTCCATCATAAACTTTATTGCTAAAGCTAGTATTTTTACCATCTCTCAAAACTTCTATCTTTCCAGCGTATTTCAAATCATATTGAGAGTATAATGATAAAGACAATAAAAAAACAAAAAATATTATATAATTTTTCATAAATATTAAACCTCTAAAAAATATTATATCTTATAACTGTCAAGCTGCAAAAGATGTTCTTTTATATCTTTATTAGAAGGAGCCATTTCAAATGCTTTAGTAAGATAATTTTTAGCATTAATAATATCTTTCTTTTTAAAATAAGCCCAACCCAAAGAATCTAAATATGCAGGATTAGAAGGGTCTTTATGTAGTGCTTTTTTTATCTCTTCTATTCCTTCATCTATATTAATATCACTATCAACCAATATAAAACCTAATGAGTTTCTAGCATTTGGACTTTCTTCATCTAAAGCAAGAGCCTTTCTTAAATACTCTATAGCTTTTCTTGCATTTTTTTTCTTATAATAAACATATCCAAGCACAGAATAAATTTGAGTATTTTCTATATCATAAGATAAAGCATCAAGAAGTTCAAACTCAGCTAAATCATACATCTCTCTAATAGCATATATATATCCTACTATAACATGTGCCTGCATTATTCTAAGAGGATTATCAAGCCTTCTTAAAATCTTATCAAAAACTTCAAGTGTATGGTCATAATCTTGCATCTGGGCATAAGATAAAGCAAGATGGTATCCAGATTCTACATCATTGTTCTCAGAGAATATTTTTTCCAAAGAATCTATTGCCTCTTTATAGTTCTCATTTCTAAATAACTTTATACCCTCTTCTAATTCTATTTTTCCAGAACCTATACTCATATACACTCCTAATATTTTGTTATCATATTATTTTATATTTAAATAAAAAAATCTCAATATATTTACAAAAAAAGTTTGTTTAGTCTAATTAGTTTATTTCTTATTTAGTAAACAATATATATAAATAAGTTAATTATAATAAATTATTTGGGGCTGGCCCAGATAACTTAAATTTGTTAAAATTTAAGTATGAAACGCAGTAAATTAAGTGAAGAAAAACAATTAAAATTAATAGAGCATTTTGTAGCAGGAACTACAGCAAGGACTGCCTCAGC